>NZ_JBMDKE010000012.1:0-135368 GCF_057809555.1 Niveispirillum sp. FG156
GCGCGGCGGCGGTCGCCGCCGGAGCTGTTTCCGGTCAACCGAAAACAGCTCTAACAGGTAGCAAAGGGAGATGTCGGTGTTTGGGACCCCTGGGTTCCGGCTTTCGCGGGGGAGGGGGGTATTCTCAATTTCTGATGAATCTCAACGGCCCCTAATGAAAATTCCGCCCCTCGCCAAAGATGTGGGCGGGGATGGCGTCGGGTAGGGCGGTGTCGTTGGCGGGGCCGTCATTCAGCGTGTGCAGATGCGCCGACAGGTCGAACAATCTGTCAGCCACGACATGGATGACCTCGCCATCGCGTTGCAGCCGCCCGCGCACCCCCATCAGGGCGGCGGTCATCAGGGTGCGGCGGAACCGTTCCAGGACGGACGGCCAGACCACCAGATTGGCGATGCCCGTCTCATCCTCCAGCGTCACGAAGATGACGCCCGATGCCGTGCCGGGCCGTTGCCGCACCAGCACCAGGCCGGCGGTGCTGACGATGCTGCCCGGCTTGATGTCACCCAGCGCCTTGGCCGGCCCCATGCCCAGCCCCGTCATGGTACTGCGCAGCAGGGCCAGCGGATGGGCGCGCAGGCTCAGCCCCTTGGTCCGGTAATCGGCCCAGACCTGTTCGCCCTGGCTCATCTGCGGCAGGTCGGCCTCCGGCTCGTCCCCCATATCCACAGGCGGGCGGTTGTCGCCGATGCGCCGCGCCTGATCGGCGGCCTGGAATAAAGGCAGCGGTTTGCTGCCCAGCCGCTTCACCTCCCACAGGGCCTGGCGCCGATCCTGACCCAGACTGGCGAAGACATCGGCATCGGCCAGCCGGTCCAGGATGGCGACGGGCAGGCTGGTCCGCCGCCACAGGTCGCGGATCGTGTCATAGCCGCCGCCGCGTTCGCGCGCGATGGCGATGGCCGCATCCTCCCGCATGCCCTTCACCTGGCTGAAACCGAGGCGCAGGGCGGGGCCGCCGCGCCCTTCCTCCAGCGTGCACTCCCATTCTGACCGGTTGATATCGACGGGCCGCACCTCCACCCGGTGCTCCACAGCGTCGCGGGTGATCTGGGCCGGCTGGTAAAAGCCCATGGGCTGGCTGTTCAGCAGGGCGCAGGCGAAGATGGCCGGGTGGTGGCATTTCAGCCAGGAGGATTTATAGGCCAGCAGGGCAAAGCTGACGGCATGGCTTTCCGGGAAGCCATAGCTGCCGAAGCCCTGGATCTGCTTAAAGCAGCGGGCGGCATAGTCGGGGTCGTAGCCGCGCCCGATCATGCCATCGATGAATTCCTGCTCGAACGCCCCCACCCCGCCCGTCTTCTTGAAGGTGGCCATGGCACGGCGCAGCTGATCGGCGCGTCCGGGGGAGAAACCGGCGGCGACAATGGCCATGCGCATGGCCTGTTCTTGAAACAAAGGTACGCCCAGCGTGCGCTCCAGCACCTGTTCCAGTTCCGGCTTGGGGAAGCTGACACGTTCCTCCCCCCGGCGGCGGCGCAGATAGGGGTGGACCATGTCGCCCTGGATGGGGCCGGGCCGCACGATCGCCACCTCGATCACCAGATCATAGAAAATCTTGGGACGCAGGCGCGGCAGCATCGACATCTGCGCCCGGCTTTCGATCTGGAACACGCCGATCGTGTCGGCCCGGCAGATCATCTCATAGGTGTCGCGGTCATCATTGGGAATGTCGGTCAGGCCCAGGGGCCGGCCCAGCCGCTGACCCAGCATTTCCAGACCGCGCCGCATGCAGGACAGCATGCCCAGCGCCAGCACATCGATCTTCAGCAGGCCCAAAGCCTCGACATCATCCTTGTCCCATTCGACGACGGTGCGATCCTCCATGGCCGCATTCTCGATGGGGACCAGTTCATCCAGGCGCGAGCGGGAGATGATGAAGCCGCCCACATGCTGTGACAGATGCCGGGGAAAGCCGCGCAGATCATCGGCCAGTTCCATGCAAAGCGCCAGGGTCGGGTCGGACGGGTCCAGCCCCGCCTCGCGCGCCGTGCCCTCATGCTCCACCCCATGCCGGTTCCAGCCCAGGCGGACCAGGGCGCCGACAACATCGTCGGACAGGCCCAGCACCTTGCCCACCTCCCGGATGGCCATGCGGGAACGGTAGCAGATGATTGTCGCCACCAGACCGGCATGGTCGCGGCCATATTTGGTGTAGATGTACTGCATCACCTCCTCGCGCCGCTCATGCTCGAAATCGACATCGATGTCGGGCGGCTCGTGCCGGTCTTCGGAGATGAAACGCTCGATCAGCAGTTCGTGGTGGTCGGGATCGACGGCGGTGATGCCCAGGCAGAAACAGACGGCGGAATTGGCCGCCGATCCCCGCCCCTGGCACAGGATCTCGCGCGACCGGGCGAAGCGGACAATGTCATGCACCGTCAGGAAATAGGGCGCGTATTTCAGCCGGCCGATCAGGTCGAACTCATACTCAAGCTGTGCGCGCACCTTTTCCGGTATGCCCCGGACATAATGGCGCTTGGCCCCCTCCCAGGTCAGGCGCTCCAACTCCTCCTGTGGGGTGCGACCATCCGGGATGGGGTCAATGGGGTAATCGTAGCGCAGCTCATCCATGGTGAAGGTGCAGCGACCGGCGATCAGGCGGCTATTGGCCAGGGCGTCGGGCCGGTCGGCGAACAGGGAAGCCATGTCCGCTGCCGGCTTGGGATAATGATCGGCATGGGGCGACAGGATGCGACCGGCATTGGCCAGGGTGCGGCCATGGCGGATGCAGGTCAGGATGTCGAACAGGCGCTGCCGGTCCGGGTGGTGATAGCGGACATCATGGGTGGCCAGCAGGCCGATGCCCAGCCGGTCGGCCAGTTCCCCCAGCCGCAGCAGGCGGGAACGGTCATAGCCCTGATAAAGCGGGGCCACGGCCAGATAAAGCCCCGCCGCCGCCAGGGCGCGGAACCGCTCCAGCTCTGCCGACAGGTCGGACAGGCGGGCGGGCGTGGCCCGGCCATCGGGCGCCAGCACGGCCAATATTTGCCCCTCTGCCGCCGCCGCCAGATCGGCCAGGGCCAGGTGGCATTCGCCTTTGGCCCCGCGCCGCTTGCCCAGGGTCAGCAGCCGGGTCAGCCTTCCATAGGCGGCGCGGTCGGTGGGATAACACAGAACCGGCGGCGCATCGGCCAGGGTCAGGCGGCAGCCCACCACCAGCCGCATGCGGTGCTGCTTGCAGGCCGTATGCATGCGCACGACGCCGGCCAGACTATTATCGTCGGTAATGGCGATGGCGTCGCGGCCCAAACCGGCGGCGGCCAGCACCAGCTCATGCGGGTGGGAACCCCCGCGCAGGAAGCTGAAATTGCTGGTCACCTGCAGGTCGACATAATCCCCGTCCGTCATGCGCACAGCCCGTGCAGATACCAAGCCCCCCGCTCATCCGCGGTCCGGAACAGCCAGAAACGCCGGCCATCGCTTAACTGCGCGCGGTAATAATCCCGCGTCGGGCCGGTGCGTGCGCGCCACCAGTCGGGCCGGATACGCTCCGGCCCCTCCATCCAGTCGACGGACAGATGCCGCCCGCGCCAGACCAGCCCCTGGCCCATCTGCACCGGTTCGGGCGGATGCAGCAGCAGCAGGGGACGCGTCCCCTCCATCCGCCATGTTCGGGGACGCGAAGGGGCGGGGCGCTGGGGCTGCGGCTTGGGCCAGGGCTTGGCGGGGATTGTCACCCCCTCACCCTCACCCTCCCACCCGCTGACGCGGGCGGGCCCCTCCCTCTCCCGCCATGCGGGCGAGGGGCGAAATTCAAGCCCCTCGCCCACGAAGGTGGGAGAGGGAGGGGCCCAAGCTGTCAGGCTTGGGAGGGTGAGGGAACCACAATCCCCGCCCTCCATCTCACCGGCCAGTTCCATTACCTGTTCCGGGCGGTGGGTGTCGCGTGGCACGGGGCGGCCCACCTGATCCTCCCCCAGCCGGTTGACCAGCCGGTCCAGCAGGCCGGACAGGGCAAAGGCATCCCCGCCCCCCACGGCCAGCCCCGCCTGTTCCCCGGTAAACAGGTCGGTACCCGTCGCCTTCAGCTCCATCATTTCGATACCGAAACCAGGATCGACCTGATCAAACCGCTCCCGAAATAATTTAAACAGCGATTGCGGGTCGCGCAGGGGGCGGGCCGTGCCGATGGGCAGGTCCTGGCTGCTGGCATCGGTGCGAAAACAGGTCAGGACCAGCCGCCGCGCCCCGCGGCCTGCCGCCTCCAGCCGGGCCGACAGGTCGCGCAGCAGGGATAGCACCGCCCCCTCGATGGCCTCACGCGTGGCGATGGGTTCGGCAAAGGCACGGCGCACCTGCCATTGCGGGGTGGCGGCCTGCGGGGCCACGGGTTCGGCGGTGATGCCCAGCATGCGATCCAGGCGCCGCGCCGGCCCCGTGCCATAGCGGGCGACCAGCCCGGCGCGCGGCTGCCGCTGCACATCGCCGACCGACCGCAGGCCGACACGGGCCAGATCGGCCTGCAGGTCGGGGGCCAGGCGCAGGGCAGCCAGCGGCAGGGACAGCAGCGCCGGCCAGGCCCGTGTGCCCGTGGGCAGCAGAGGGCCTGCGCTGGCCGGGCGATGCCGGGCCCAGCCCCAGGCAGCGGCGGCCCCGTCACCCAGCCCCAGATGATGGGTCAGGCCGGCGCGCGTCAGCCGGCTGCCCAGATCGGCCAGCAGCCCGTCTTCCCCACCACAGAGATGGGCACAGCCGGTAATGTCCAGGATCAGCCCGTCCGGCCCGTCGGTGGCGGCCTGCGGCGTATAACGCTGCGCCCAGAGCGCCAGCCGGGACAGGGCCGCCTGATCGGCGGCGGGGTCGGCTTGCATGGCGGTCAAGGCTGGGCACAGGGCGCGGGCATCGGCCAGCAGCATGCTGGGGCGCAGGCCGTCGGCACTGGCCAGCCCGTCCACGGCATGCAGACGGATCCCCCCCTGTCCCGCCAGCGTCAGGGCCAGCGGGCCGGACAGGGGCGTCCCCTTATTCCGCCGCCGCCACTGGTCCGTTGGCCAGCGGCTGAGCCAGACGGAGACGAAACGCCGTGTCATCCCAGGTAACCTCCCACGGTCCCGAACCCGTTCCCACCCCGCCACCGCGTGCTCGCAGTAGCGATACCTGCCAGCGCGGTCTCCCCCCGTCTTCCTGCGGTGGGCCATCGCGCAGGGAGGCAATCCGCCAGCGCGTCAGCGCGACGGAGGGCGGGGGCCGGGCCAGGGGCGGCAGGATCAGCAGGCCCAACCCATCCCCATCCTCCGCCGCCAGTTGCAGACGGCGCAGCGCCACCGCACCGGGCAGCACCCCATCCCCCACGACGGCGGCCAGGGCAGAGCATCGCAACGCCTCCTCCAGCGCCCAGAGCGCGTCATCCAGGCTATCGGGCCGCACCAGGATCAGGCGTGAGGCATCCAGACCCAGGGCCGCCAAACCCGGCCCATAGGGCATGTCGGCATGGCCCAGCGGATCGCCCTTGTCCTTGTGCCGGCACCAGAGGATGGGGCCGGACGGCAGGCCCGACAGGATGGAGGCTACGAACCCAAGCGCCCCCGCATCGGCGGGGGCCGGCAGAAACTCATGCATGCCGCCCCGCACCAGCCCGCCACCGGCCAGGGCCGCATCCAGACAGGACAGGCCCAGCGACAGGGCCGTCCGCCCCTTGGGCGGGCGCACCCGGTCCATGATGGACAGCCGCTCCCGCAGGGCGGCGATGGTGGGGATAGCATCAGTCATGGGGTTATTGTTCTTGTTTTGTTCCAATTAGCAAGTGCTGAATCCGAAGTGCTTGGTTTGTTGGTCAGTCGCCCCGCTGCTGCTGAAAGGCCTGCATGGTTGCTGTCACCCATTCTACAAAGGCCTTCACGGGCGGGCGGCGGAAATGCGGGGCGGGGGCGACCAGATGATAGGCGTCATAGATGGCCGTCTGCGGATAGGGGCGCACCAGCCGGCCCGCCGCCACATCATCGGCGGCCAGGATCGTGTCGCCCAGGGCCAGACCCTGCCCGGCCAGGGCCGAATCGATGGCATTGCCGGCATCATAGAAACGGGTGCCGCGCAGGGGCGCGGTGACCGCCACGCCCGCCGCCCGGAACCAGCAATGCCAGGGCATGTCCATCTCCTCCAGCAGCAGGTCGCCCTCCAGCAGGCGGGCCGGATCGGTGGGAAGGCGTGCCGCCAGTTGCGGGGCACAAACGGGGAAGTTGACGACCACGGACAGAAGCTGGGCCTGCAACCCCGGCCAGGGACCGCTGCCATAGCGGATGCCCAGATCGGCCCCGCCCTTGCGGAAATCGGCGGCCACGCGGGTGGCATCCACCACGACCTCCACCTCTGGATGGCGGGCGCGGAAATCGCCCAGGCGGGGGATCAGCCAGCGTTGGGCAAAGGACGGCTCCACCGACAGGATCAGGCGCGACCGCCCGGCCACGGGCGGGGCCGCACGCAACAGGCCCGTCGCCCCCTCGATCAGGTCAAAGGCCGCCACGGCGGCATCACGATAGGCACGGCCCGCGTCGGTCAGCATCAGGCCGCGATTATGGCGGGTGAACAGGGTACAACCCAGCCAGGCCTCCAGGTCCTTGATCTGCCGCGACAGGGCCGGATGGGCCACGTTCAGTTCTTCTGCCGCCCGGCTCAGGCTTTCATGGCGGGCCGCCGCCTCAAAGGCGCGCAACTGGGTCAGGGGGGGCAGGCGGCGCATGGTGATCTCCGCAAGGTCAGTCCTCCAGGGCGGCGACCGCCACCCGAGGACACTGATGTAACTAAAAATTACAGCGACTGTATTTGATTGATATTCGACGTCAAGCGGGGCTTCCGCGATGATGGCGCCAACGACATCCCACCCCTTTGCCCGAGGATAATCGCCATGTTGCGCCGCACCTTCATCCCCGGACCGGCCAGTTGGCCCTTCGCCACGCTGTTCAGCCTTCTTTCCTGCCGTTTTTCGCCCATTTCCCCCTGCCAGCGGCATTGACAGGGGGGGTGGTTTGCGGCAGTTGAAAGGCACCCCAGTGCCGGGCGGACGGCCGCCCAATGCCTGATAGATTGCCGGGACTGATCAAGATGACCGACGTCGCCAACGCCGACGCTCAACAGATGCCGCTGCTGTACAAGAACCCCGTCGCCGTGAGCGCGCAGCATCACGCCGATGTGAAGGTCAAGCGCAACCGCACCTTCCGCTATTGCGCCAATATCCACGCCGTTCCGGTGCTGGCCGAAGAGATGCCGCAGCTGCAGAACCATTATCCGCTGGTGTTCGGGCCCGGCCCGTCGGCCGGCGTGATGGCACTGCTGGGCCTGCGCGCAGGCGAGAACCTGTTCATCCGCGAGGATGGCACCTGGGCCTTCAATTCGCAGATCCCCGCCTATATCGGCCGTTATCCGTTCATCCTGGTCGAGATGCCGGAAGACAAGCGCCTGGTCCTGATCATGGAAGAGGATGAGGAAATCCTGGTCCGTGGTGAGGGTTCCGAGGGTGACCTGCCGCTGTTCAAGGACGGCAAGGGCACCAAGGAAGGCGAAGACATCCTGAATTACTGCGTGGCCTTCAACCAGTCGGCCCGCCAGACGCAGCTGTTCTGCGAAGAGGTGGAGAAGCTGGGCCTGCTGGTCGATCAGCGCGCCGAGGTGGTGACCCCGGAAGGCAAGCAGCTGTCGCTTTCCGGTTTCCGCGTCATCGACGAGCAGAAGTTCAACGAGCTGCCGGACGAGACCTTCCTGGAATGGCGCAAGCGTAACTGGATCGGTCTGGTCTATGCACATTTCGTGTCGCTGGGCCGCTGGCAGAACCTGATCGACCGCCTGCCCAAGGGCGTCTGATCACCCCTGCCAAGGGACTGAGTCTGAAAGCCCCGGCGGTCCGTACCGCCGGGGCTTTTTCTTTGCTGCTCGCCCGGTTTCCTGCCCGTCAATGACCGAAAACCCATACGGAAGAAAGATGCGGGGCCTGTGGGGCCGGGCTATACTGCCGCCATCGACGCTTCCGGCGCTGGCCGGGGCAACAGGTCCGGGTCAATAGCGGCGGGTGGCCACAATGAATCATGAACTTCGCACCTTCTCCATCCGCGATGCCGCCGCCGAAGAGGATGAGCAGCGGATTGCCACCTTCCTGCGGACGGTGGAGGTGGAGCGGATCGACACGGCCTATGCCGATGGTGGCTGGCGCGTCCTGGTCCATTACCGCGACCTGCGCCGGCGGGAGGAGCAGGCCCAGATCGAATCGGCCATCCAGGCGGCCCTCAATGGCTGGCGCGGCGATGTCGCCCGGTCGCAGGGTATCAGCCGTGACGAGGTGTTGAGCAATAACCTGCTGGCCGAGGTGGCGCGTTTTGCCCCCACGACAGAGGTGGAACTGTCCGTCATCGCCTCCAGCCTGGGCGAAAGCAGCCACAAGCACGGTGCCGCCATCGTCGCCGTCGTCCGCCAGACGATGGAAGAGCTGACGGGGTGAGGGTTTGCGTATTTCTTCGTAGCGCGGATTAGGCGGAGCCGTAATCCGCGGAGCGACGATGGGGCAGGGAGTCCGCAGATTACGCTTCGCTAATCCGCGCTACGCATCCACACCATTATCCGTCCCAACAAAAAAGGCCGCCCAATCGGGCGGCCTTTTCCGTTGGGATCGATGATCCGATCAGACATCCAGCAGGATGCGTTCCGGGTTCTCGATGCATTCCTTGACGCGCACCAGGAAGGTCACGGCCTCGCGGCCATCGATGATGCGGTGGTCATAGGAGAGCGCCAGATACATCATCGGGCGCACTTCGACCTTGCCGTTGACCACGACAGCGCGGTCCATGGTCTTGTGCATGCCCAGGATGCCCGACTGCGGCGTGTTCAGGATCGGGGTCGACATCAGCGAGCCATAGACACCACCGTTGGAGATGGTGAAGGTGCCGCCCGACAGGTCTTCCATCGACAGCTTACCGTCGCGGGCCTTCTTGCCCAACTCGCCGATGGTCTTTTCCACGCCGGCAAAGGACAGCTTGTCGGCGTCACGGACGACCGGAACCACCAGACCCTGCGGCGTGCCGACGGCGACACCGATGTCGTAATAGTTCTTGTAGACCAGATCGGTGCCGTCGATCTCGGCATTGACCGCCGGCAGTTCCTTCAGGGCGACCAGGCAGGCCTTCACGAAGAAGGACATGAAGCCCAGCTTCACGCCGTGCTTCTTCTCGAACGCGTCCTTCAACTGGTTGCGCATGGCGATCACGTTCGTCATGTCCACCTCGTTGAAGGTGGTCAGCATGGCGGCGGTGTTCTGCGCTTCCTTCAGACGCTCGGCGATGCGCTGACGCAGGCGGGTCATGCGAACCCGCTCCTCGCGGTCGGCCTTGGCGCGCGGACCCGACGGGGCGGGGGCGGCCTTGGGCGCCGGGGCCGGGGCGGGTGCGGCGGCCTTCGGCGTGTCGATCACGGCCAGGACATCGCCCTTGGTCACGCGGCCATCCTTGCCCGTGCCGGCAATGGCGCCGGTATCGATGCCGTTATCGGCGGCGATCTTGGCGGCGGCCGGCATGACCGGGGCCGACTGCACAGCAGCCGGGGTCGGGGCGGCGGCGGCCACGGCGGGGGCCGGGGCAGCGGCGGCAGGGGCGGGTGCTGCACCCGAACCGGCGCTGATCACGCCCAGCAGGGCGCCCACGGCGACATTCGCGCCGTCGGCGGCCACGATCTCGGCCAGCGTACCGGCGGCCTGGGCGTTGACCTCCAGGGTGACCTTGTCGGTTTCCAGTTCCACCAGCGGATCATCGACATTGATGGCGTCGCCGACCTTCTTCAGCCAGCGGGCAACCGTCGCTTCCGTGACCGATTCGCCCAGCGTGGGCACCTTGATTTCCGTCGCCATGTTCTGTGGCCTTCGTGTTTGGATGGTCTTTGTCGGGGATGGGGAAGCCGGCGGATCAGACCGTCAGCGCTTCGTCCAGAAGCTTCGCCTGCTCCTGGTTGTGGCGCTTCAGCATGCCGGTGGCGGGGGCTGCCGAATCCGGACGGCCCGCATATTTCGGACGGCCCGCCTTATGGCCGATGCTGGACAGCACCTTCTCGATACGGCGGTCGACGAACAGCCAGCCACCCTGATTCTCCGATTCCTCCTGACACCAGACGATATCGGCATTCGGGTACTTGGCCAGTTCCAAAGCCAGCGCATCGCCGGGGAACGGATAGAGCTGTTCCAGGCGGACGATGGCGATGTCCTTGACGCCCCGGTTCTCCCGCTCCTGATACAGGTCGTAATAGACCTTGCCGGAGCAGATGACGACGCGGCGCATCTTGTCATTGGCGACCAGATCGACACCGGTTTCATAAAGAACGCGGTGGAAGGTCTGATCAGCGGAGAACATGGCCAGCGGCGACACCGCCAGCTTGTGACGCAGCAGCGACTTCGGCGACATGACGATCAGCGGCTTGCGGAAGTCGCGGCGGATCTGACGGCGCAGCGCGTGGAAATAGTTGGCCGGCGTCGTGATGTTGCAGACCTGCCAGTTATCCTCGGCCGAATTCTGCAGGAAGCGCTCCAGACGGGCGGAGCTGTGTTCCGGACCCTGGCCTTCCATGCCGTGCGGCAGCAGCATGACCAGACCGGACATGCGCAGCCACTTCGATTCGGCGGAGCTGATGAACTGGTCGATGATGACCTGCGCACCGTTCACGAAATCGCCGAACTGCGCTTCCCAGATGGTCAGCGCATGCGGCTCGGTCAGCGAGAAGCCGTATTCGAAGCCCAGGACAGCGGCTTCCGACAGCGGGCTGTCATGGACCTCAAAGGCGGCCTGGCTGTCCGGACGGATATGGTTCAGGGGAACGAACTTGTTCTCGTTCACCTGATCGACCAGCACGCAATGGCGGTGCGAGAAGGTGCCACGGCCCACATCCTGACCCGACAGACGGACCGGATTGCCTTCCAGCAGCAGGGTGCCGAAGGCCAGCGCCTCTGCGGTAGCCCAATCGATGCCCTCGCCGGACAGGATGGCTTCCTGCTTGGCCTTCAGCTGACGCGCGACCTTGGAATTGACGTTGAAGTCATCCGGCGTCTTGCACAGCGCCAGACCCACTTCCTTCAGCACGTCCAGGCCGACGGCGGTGCTGCCACGCGCCACATTGGCGGGCGCCGGGGTCAGGCCCGACCACTTGCCTTCCAGCCAGTCAGCCTTGTTGGGCTTGTAGGAGGTGGCGGCCTGGAATTCCTGCTCCATCTGGGCAGTGAATTCGGCAACATAGCCATCGCCCTCGGCCTGACTGATCACGCCCTCATTCACCAGCTGCTGCACATAGAGCGCGCGGGTTGTGGTCTGCTTGGCGATGGTCTTGTACATCAACGGCTGGGTGAATGCCGGCTCGTCGCCTTCATTATGGCCCTGGCGGCGATAGCAGACGATATCGACCACGACATCCTTCAGGAACTTCTGACGGAATTCGATGGCGATACGGCTGACATGGATGACGGCTTCGGGATCGTCGCCATTCACATGGAAGATCGGGGCCTGGATCGACTTGGCCACTTCCGTCGGGTACGGGCCGGAACGGCTGTACTGCGGGGCGGTGGTGAAACCGATCTGGTTGTTGATGATGAAGTGGATGATGCCGCCGGTGCGGTACCCCTTCAGTTCCGACAGAAGCAGCGTTTCCGGCACCAGACCCTGGCCGGCAAAGGCCGCGTCGCCATGCAGCAGCACGCCCAGCACGTTGGAACGGCTTTCGTCTGACGGCGGCACCTGACCGGAAATCTGGCATTGCTTGGCGCGCACGCGGCCACAGACGACCGGGTTCACGACTTCCAGATGCGACGGGTTGGGCGACAGGGACAGGTGGATGGTGTTGCCATCGAAGTCACGGTCGCTGGATGTACCCATATGGTACTTCACGTCGCCAGAGCCCTGCACGTCCTCGGGGTTCGCGGGGTTGCCCTGGAACTCGCTGAAGATGGCCTTGAAGGGCTTGCCCATGACATTGGCCAGCACGTTCAGGCGACCACGGTGGGCCATGCCCAGCACGATCTCCTTCAGGCCCATCTGGCCGCCGCGCTTCATCACCTGCTCGATGGCAGGGACCAGCACTTCGCCGCCTTCCAGGCCGAAACGCTTGGTGCCCGTCCACTTCACCTGGCAGAAGCGTTCGAACCCTTCGGCTGCCGTCAGGCGCTGCAGGATGGCCTTCTTGCCATTGACGGTGAAGTCGGTCTGGTTGCGGATGCCCTCGATGCGCTCCTGGATCCAGGCCTTCTGCTCCGGGTCCTGGATATGCATGAACTCCACGCCGATGGAGCCGCAATAGGTGCGCTGTACCGCATCAACGATCTGGCGCAGGGTGGCGGTTTCCATCCCCAGCACATTGTTGATGAAGATCGGGCGGTCCAGATCGGCATCGGTGAAGCCGTGATGGCGGTAATCCAGCTCCGCATGCTCGGCCCGCTTGTCCATGCCCAGCGGGTCCAGCTTGGCCAGCAGATGGCCGCGGACGCGGTAGTTCCGGATCAGCATCAGGGCGCGCAGGCTGTCCAACTGGGCGGCGCGGACCTGTTCGGCGGTGAAGCCCTGCACGACGGGGGCCGCAGCGGCGGGCGTCGGGGCGGCCTTGTCACCCTTGGCCGTCTTGGCCGGCGGCGGGGCATCCGGGTCAGCGGCCCCGATCACCTTGGCGGTGGCTTTCGCCCACGACGCGCCGTTCAGTTCGGCCAGGATGGCGTGACCATCATCGCCCATTTCGGCGAAGAAGGACTGCCAGCTGGCATCGACCGAGGACGGGTCCTGCCGGTAACGGGCGTAAAGTTCCGCGATGAAGGTGCCGTTGGCGCCGAAGAGGAAGGACAGGCGCTCGCTCGGGGCTTGATCGTAGGGGGCCATTTGGGGTTCCGGTCGGAAAGGCCGAGGCGTTGGATCGCCGGGGCCGGGTGCAAAGGCTTGATAATCCGCGACGGTTTTACGTCAGTGCATCGGTGTCATCAACATGCAGGTCTGCCGTGGCAGCCTTTTGCCGTGAGCACGGGTAGCATGACCATCCAGACAAAGGTCGATTGAAAACAGACCATTCGTGCTAAAGATGGTATCGACCGGTGCCAAATCCAGGGAAAGTCAGGGAAAAATCGCCGATGAGCCGTCAGCCACGCGCCGAACTCGCCAAAGCCGTCCTGCATGAGGCGCGCAAGCTGGTCGCTGATCACGGGCTATCCGCCCTGACGGCGCGGACCCTGGCACAGGCCGTTGGTTGTTCGGTTGGCACATTGTACAACCTCTACCCCAATCTGGATACCGTCCGCCTCCACTTGAACGCAGAGCTGCTAGACCGTTTGCAGGTGGTGATGGCGGCAGCGGACGAGGCGGTGGCCGCCGACGCGGCGGTGGAGACGCGGCTGCTGGCCCTGGCCAAGGCCTATCTCAGCTTCGCCCGCTCCAACCTGAACCTGTTCCAGACCCTGATCGATAACCGTCCGCCGGTCCTGACCGAGCCGCTGCCCGACTGGCTGCTGGAACGCATCGTCCGCCTGCGCCGGGGGATCGAGATGGCCGTGGCCCCCCTGATCCCCAACGCCAGCCCCGACCGGCTGGAACGCGCCGCCGCCACCACCTGGGCCGCCGTCAACGGTCTGGTGGAAGGCATCGTGTCCGGCAATCTGGCCCCGGTCAGCAGCGCCGACCCGGAGCTGATGATGGCCGAACTGGTCGAAACGCTGGCGGCGGGGCTGCGGGTGCGTGGCTAAGCATCATCCCTTGCCAGAACCTTCGCTATTGGCGAAGATGGCGGGGATGAAGCTGATTCTGTCCATCAATGCAACCAGTGCGATGCGTGTGCTGCCAGCACGCGACCGCGAGGCATTGATGGCAAAACTGGAGCAGTTTGCCGCAAGCCCTTATGACCGATATCCCTGGGCCAAGGCATTTAGCAGCAACAAAGGGCGTATCCGCCACGGCGATTGGCGGGCGATCTATGAAATCGACAAAGGCATTCTGACCGTCATGGTCATTCAGGTCGGGCACCGCCGGGAGATTTATCGATGAACGCGATCACATTCAGGCCCATCCGTGAGGATGCCGACACGGTCACGCTCAGCCGGGCGGATTTCGAAGCCTTGACAGAAATGCTGGAGGATGCGGCTGATATCGAGGCGCTGTTGCAGGCCAAGGCAGCTATAGAGCGTGGCGAGGATGAGCTTATCCCGCTGGAACTGTCCAAGGCCATCCTGGCCGGTACGAACCCCGTCTTGGCATTCCGTGGATATCGGGGACTGAGCCAGCAGACCTTGGCCAGGGAAGCCGGCATTTCAGCGTCCTACCTGTCCGAGATTGAGAATGGCAGGAAGCCGGGCAGCCTGGACGCGATGATGCGATTGGCCGGGGTGCTGCGGGTTCCATTGGAGTCGCTCCTGCCCCCCCGGCCAGTCGCGTGATGCGCGTTCTTCTCACTCCCCTGCTGGCCGCCATACTGATCCTTCCAGCACCTGCATGGGCACAAGGGAGCCGGGAGCCGTCAACTGTACCGGCAACCCTGCTGGAAAGCCGGCTATGCGGGTCGCTGACGGTGGCCATTGATGCGGTTCCCGGCAAGGGACCGGCCTTTCTGCGCAGTTTCGACCATCCGTCGGGGGCGGGCGCGCCGGCGGAGGATGCGCTGAAGAATGCGGCCTTCACCTATGACAATGCCCTGGCCGCCATCGCCCTGGTCGCCTGTGGCCGTGCCACCAAGGCAAGGCGCATCGGCGATGCGCTGTTGTCGGCGGTGGAGAATGACCGGGCGGGGCCGCAGGGCCGGCTGCGCACCACCTACCGCGCCGGGCCGCAGCAGGAATTCCCCATCCCGCCCAATGGCTGGTGGAACCAGAAGGCCGGACGGTGGGAGGAAGATGCCTATCAGGTGGGGACGGCCACCGGCAATGTCGCCTGGGCAGGGCTGGCCTTTCTGACGCTCGCCGATGCCCTGAACGAACCGAAATACCGGGCCGGTGCCGCCAAGCTGGGGGCCTGGGTCCTGGCCCATGCCCGTGGTGCCAAGGGACCGGGCGGCTTCACGGGCGGGGTGCATGGTGACGGGGCGGGTACCCAGGCCCTGACATGGAAATCGGTTGAGCATAATACCGACCTTGTCGCCCTGTTCGGTTGGCTGGAACGGGCCGGCGTGCCGGGGGGCGACTGGGCGGCGGGCAAGGCGGCGGCGCAGGGCTTCCTAAATGCGCTATGGCAGGCGGATGGGGGGTACTTCCCGACCGGCACGCTGCCCGATGGCGTGACCGTCAATGACGGCAATTCCGGGTTGGACGCCTTGCTCTGGCCCCTGCTGCTGCCCGAGTCGCCGCGTGATTGGCGCCGGGCGCTAAACCGCGCGGATCAGGTGCATGGCGTGGCCGGCGGTTACGATTTCAATGGTGACCGTGACGGCGTCTGGGTGGAGGGCACGGCGCAGGCGGCCCTGTCCTGGGCGTCCGTGGGGGATCGGGAGCGGGCGGAAAAGCTGCTGGCCGGTCTGATCGGTGATATCAGCCCCGGCGGTTACCTGTGGGCCACGCGCGGGGACAGGGTTTCCACCGGTTTTGCCATCGGACCCGACAGCAAGAACGCCGATTTCTTCTATTACCGGCAGCCGCATCTGGGGGCCACGTCCTGGGCCGTGCTGGCGGCCAAGGGCTGGAACCCGTTTACGGGCAGGACCATCAGCCCTTGATGATGTGGGCCTGCTTCTGGGATGCTGCCGCCATCGGCAATCCATAAAGAAGAAGCCCCCATGCGCCTGACCCTGCTTGCCACCGCCGCCCTTCTGGCCTTTTCCCTGCCCGCCATCGCCCAGGACGCGCCGAAGCGCGCGACCCCGGCAGAGGTGCTGGCGGCATCCCCCGCCGGTGACTGGCGCGTGCCGGTACCGGAGAATACCTTCTATATGGACCTGCCCGGCGGGCGCGTGGTCATCGAACTGGCGCCTGCCTTTGCCCCGGTGCATGTGGAGAACATGCGCAAGCTGGCGCGGGAGAACTGGTACGAGGGGACGTTCATTGTCCGTGTGCAGGATAATTACGTCACCCAATGGGGCATGCCCGACGAAACGCCCAAGCCCATGAAGACGGCCCTGGACAAGCTGGCGCCTGAATTCACCGTCAAGGACGGGGCCAGGACCCTGCCCTTTGCCAAGCTGCCGGACCCCGATGCCTATGCGCCGGAGGTCGGCATTTCCGACATCTTCCCCGCCGCGCGTGATCCCAAGACGGGGGAGGCCTGGATGACCCATTGCTATGGCATCGTGGGTGTCGGGCGCGGGATGCCGCTGGACAGCGGCAGCGGGGCAGAACTGTACACGGTCATCGGCCATTCCCCGCGCCCCCTGGACAAGGTCATCACCCTGGTGGGCCGTGTCCTGAAGGGGATGGAACTGCTGACGGCCCTGCCGCGCGGTACGGGCACGCTGGGCTTCTATGAGAAGGTCGAACAGCGCGTGCCCATCACCGCCGTGCGTCTGGCCGCCGATGTGCCGGAGGCGGAGCGGGAAAAGATCGAGGTCTTGTCCGGCCAGAGCGAGACCTACACGAAATGGCGCGATGCCCGCCGCTTCCGCCAGGATGATTTCTTCATCCGCGCCTCGGGCCATATCGATGTCTGCAACGCCATGCCGCCGGTGCGGGTGGTGAAGGGGTAAGGGCAGAGTCCGAAATCATCATTGATAGGTTTGCAAGCGGCCTTGTGTAACGCGGATTAGGCGCAAGCCGTAATCCGCGGGATAACCGTGCCGGGGTTCCCGCGGATTACGCTGGCGCTAATCCGCGCTACGATGAAGCTACCGGATTGACGAAGGTCAGCCATCGCTCACAGCCGCTTCGGCAGCGACAGGCCGCGTTCGCGGGCGGCCTTGGCGAAACTGTCCCAGGCCTTGTCGGACACACCCTCTGCCCAGGCCTGCCCCAGGGCCATGCTCTGCTGGATGATGGTGGGTGACATCGCCACCAGCTTGCGGCCCACCGGCGATTTGTAGAACCCGATCATCTGATCCAGCTCCGCCGCCGTGAAATGGGCCGCGTACAGGCCCGTGATGCCGCGCGAAAGTTCCGGTAGGGCGGCCCGCGCCTTGGGCAGGAAATGGTCACGCACCAGGGCCGTCACCTCCGCCTCCCGCCCCGGATTTTCATGGACCAGCAATTCCTCGGCCTGACGCGTGACGCTGACCAGGGTCTGGTCGGCCAGACCGGCGGCACCGGCCAGTTCCATCAGGGTACGGGCCTTTTCGATCCGGGCCCCATCATCCCCCTTGGCGATGGCGGCGACGGGGGTCAGCAGGGCCAGCAGCAGGGGGGCAAGCAGCAGGACGCGCACGGCACGGCACCTCGTACACAGGACATTGACGACAGCCTACCGCCCTGCCGTCAAACCGTCAGCAGTGATCCGCCAGCGCGCATGGGTGGGAAAAGAAGACAGGGCAACCCAGCAAAAAGCGCCGGGTTCCTTGCAGGGGGCAAGGGGTTGTTGCGGAATGCAAGGCATCGCCTTTTACCAACCCATTGGAATCATTGAAGTGCACCGAGCTGGCCCAAAGCTTGCTTCATTCCCGTCGTCACCAACCGACGGGGACCATCATGGACGGCGGCACGCATCTTCACCTTCTCCCTTCCCAGGACAGCCAGACGGAGGCCGAGGGCAGTTTTGCCCAGCTGTACCGTCAGGCGCATGGCAAGGCCGGCCTGTCGCGGCTGGGTGTGGGGGCGATCCTGGACTGGCTGACGCGCCGGGGCGGGGATGCGCAGGGCATCGATACGCTGCTCGCCGATGGGCAGCCGCTGACCTCGGACAACCGCGACCGGGTGAAGGGCAATCTTTTCCTGTCCTACCTGTTCCATGATCTGCGCGACAAGCTGCGGACGCATATGGAGGCGGCGCGGGATGCCGGCGATGGCCCCTTCGCCCCCCTGCCCAACGGCCTGACGCAGCAGCAGAAACTGAACTGGCTGCGCGCCCAGGCCTGTATCAGCCTCAATCTGGTGCTGGATGAATGGGCCGCCGATCTGGCGGGCAAGCCGGCACCCGCCTGCCCCTTCGCCCGCATGGCCCGCTTTGCGCAAGGTTTCTTCAAGGGTTCCGCCCTTTATGCCCGCGCCGACCATGACATGGTCTCCATCTCCAAGACCGGCAGCAATACCGCCCTGCATATGTGTTTCAGCCTGGTGGAGGCGTCGCTGCATCTGGGCCTGGACATGGCGGTGCCGGCCTGGCGCGATGCCATGTGGCGCAGCCGCAAGGAACTGAAGACGCTTGCCGCCGGCAGCCTGGGCATGATCGTCACCTTCCTGCACAGCTCCAAGCTGGAGCCGGAGGGCGAAAGTGCCGTGAACCCGACAACGGGGGAGGCCTGCGCCTTCAAGGTAGAACATGCGCCCGATGGCGTGCGCCTGCGCCTGGATGCCCGCTCCATCACGCCGTTCAGCACGGGCAATGACCGGATCTATACCGGCTGCCCCGCCTTTCATGTGTCTGGCATGATCGAGATGTATCTGGACTGGGTGCTGGATCTGGCCATCCATCATGGCCTGCAGCAGCCCGACCGCCCCGTCATCGACCGCCCCTGGCCGCAACGCTGGCACCATGGGATGGCGGCGGAGTAATCTTGATGCTCACCCGCCGTAGGTCGCGGGTGAGGCGCATGCCGAACCCCGACATTCAATGGGACCGTCGCTTGTCGGGGTTCGCTTGGCGCTCACCCGCGACCTACGGCCATCAGGCCTGCATCGCAGGCCTGTTAGCGCGTTGAGCGCTTGAGGGCGCAACTAAGCCCGCATCAGCGGGTTCAGCCAGCGCAGGAAACGGCCCGTCAGGCGCAACGGCGCGTCGGTGAAGGCGATGCAAATGCAGTCGCCATCATCATCGGCAACAGGCCGGTGATCGACGCTGGGGTCGGTCGCCGCAAAATCGCCGCGCAGATAATGGCCAGTATCGTCGGAAAAGCCGCCGGCCAGCACCAGGGTGAATTCATCACCACGATGGGTATGCTGCGGCATGCCCATGCCGGACCGGATGCGCATCATCCGCACCGACCCGCCGGCACACCTGATATCGGCCTCATGCAGGCCGGGGATGGTGCGGCGCCAGCGGATCTGATCGATATCGCCGCCAATATAGGACCGCAGTGGTTCCGGCAGCACGGGGGCCGGCCCGACCGGGGCCAGACGCCGGCGCGGTGCCTCCGCCGGGGGCGGCCCGTCCAGGCGCGACAGAACATCGGACAACAGACCATCGCTGACCGCCATGCCCGCATCGGTCGACAGCAGGGCGCCGCCAATTGCCTCCATCCCCGCCACTTCTGCCCGGCAATGCGGGCACAGGGCCAGATGTGTAGCAACGACCAGGGATGGCGCCTCCGCCAGGGTGCCGGCGGCATAGGCCAGCAGCAGGTCGCTGTCCGGGTGGTGATGCGGGGTATGGGTCATGCCGTTTCCCCTTCCAGGCTGCCTGCCATCAGCTTGCGCAGACGGGCCACCGCCAGACGCAGCCGTGATTTCACGGTGCCCAGGGGCAGTTGCCGTTCAGCGGCGATGGCGCTGTGCGCCTTATCCTCGAAATAGGCCATCCTCAACAAATCCGCCTGTTCGGGCGGCAACTCCCGGATTGCCCGGTGAAGTTCCGCCGCCCTTTCTTCCACCAGCATGGTTTCCATCGATCCATCCGCCTCGTCCGGCACCAGGGCCGGGTCGTTGGGGTCGATGGTTGGCCGCCTGTCGCGTCGCAGCCGGTCGATGCGCCGGTTGCGGGCGATGGCGAATATCCAGGTGCTGACCGCTGCCTGCGCCGGGTCGAAACTTTCGGCCCGATGCCAGACCGTGACCATCACGTCCTGGATCGTTTCCTCCGCCGCCCCCGCCTCCATCCCCGCACGCAGCAGGAAGGATTTCAGCCGGGGGGCGAAATGCTGGAACAAAGCGACGAATGCCTGCCGGTCCCGCTGACGCGCGACGCGCGACATCAGATCGTTCAGCCGGTCAATCTCGGCCTGGTCGGTCTTCTGCGCGGTCATGTCCGGCTGCGGCATCCTGCGGGCAACAAGAAGAGTGTCCGCGACGGCCAACCCGTCACGTCTGATCCTTCCCTTTGTGCCCGGACTATAGAAGCCACTTTGTCCCATGCCAATCCTTACGAAGGATGGGCTGGAACGGATCACCGGCAAGTCCGGGTCATCGTAAATTATTTATCTGGAGGGTCCCGGCTCCAGCTCCCGCAGGTCGCGCCCCCGCGTCTCCCGCCCCAGGACCGCGATCAGGGCCAAGGCGCCCAGCGTCGGTAGCGCGATCAGGGCGGCGGCGATGCCGAAAGCCGGGACGGCGGCGGCCACCGACAATCCCTGCGCCATCAGACCCCCCAGCTTGCTGCACCCCGCCACCCAGCCGGTGGCGCGCGCCCGCACGCGCAGCGGATAATTCTCTGCCGTGTAGGGCAGCAGGATGGAGATGACGCCAGAGGATCCGACAATGACGAAGGTCAGCGCCAGGAGCGGGCTTTCACCCGGCGTGCGCAGCAAAAACAGCAGCAGCCCGCCCGCCATCATGGCCACCATCAGCACCAGCGACCATTTCGAACTCCACCGCGCATAAAGGAAGGTGGCCACGGCGACGACGGGGATGGAGATGATGGTGGATTTGGCGATCAGGCCGCTGGCCGCCGCCACGCTCAACCCTTCCTCCACCAGCGTTCCCGGTAGCCAGAGCAGCAGGCCGAAATTCACCAGACCCCAGGCCAGCGCACCCAGGGTCAGCGCCGCCGTCAGGCCCAGGAACCGGCCCTGCACGGGCGGGGTAGGGGTGTGATCCTCCTTCGCCGCCACCTCCTCTTCCGTGGCCTTGTGGGCGACGGCACCGAACCGGGCCAGCATGGCGCGCGCTTCCGCCCCCCGGCCCATCTGCTGCAGGAAACGCGCACTTTCCGGCAAAAGCGGGCTCATCGCCACCAGCAGAAGGCCGGTGGGCAGGTTTAGGAACCACATGATCCGCCAGCTATAGACCGGTTGCAGCAGTTCCGACAGGAAGGAGGCCGCGAAATAGCCGCCGACGGCACCGATGCCGCCGATCAGCACCAGCATCCAGCCGCGATGGCGTGTCGGCATGATCTCTGCCAGCAGCGCATAGGCCACGGGCAGCATGCCACCGGCCCCCGCCCCCATCAGCAGGCACATGAAGACGTTCCACCAGAAATCCGGCATTGCCCCGCAGATGGAGGTGCCGATGAAGACGATGGAGGACAGAAGGATGGCGGCCCGCCGCCCGTAAATATCGGCCAGCGCGCCCCAGATGAAGGAGCCAATGACGGTGCCCGTCAATGCCGCCAGCGGCAGCCATGCCACCATGGCGCGGTCCACCTGATATTCGGCCCGCATGCCGGGCGTGACGAAGCCCAGGCTGGCCGGCTTCATGATATCGATGATCAGGGCCAGGGCCAGCAACGCGGCCATGCCCCAATGCGCCCGCGTCAGGGGGGCATCTTCCGGTGGAGCGATGGTTTCGATGATGCGTTGATGCCGGGGCAATTGCTTGGGCAGCAGGCCGAACGCGGCCAGCCCGATCCCCACCACGATCAGGGCCATGCCCCAGTACATCTCCGCATCCATGGGCATGCCGACCAGGACATAGCCCATGTCGGCACCCATCAGATACATGGGGATGTGCAGCACGACGCCGGCCGTCACCACGGCGCAGCCCAACCAGAATACCAGCGCGTTGCGCCGGCCGCCGACGGCGGAAAGGGTCGTGGACACGTGATTTCCCCCCAATATCCGGCAAAACCCAGCCCCCGCCGGTCCCACCCCATATCCCAGGCCGATATAGGGCAGGTTTCCAATCGGCGAAAGCGGAATCATCGGTGCCGCTTTACAGGCTCTGGCTTTCAGTTTCGCCAAGTGCCAGCGCTGTTTGCGGTCAACCGAAGCGCTCCGATGGGGGCTGGTGGGTATGCGTTCAAGATGGGGGTGCGGATGGCCGCCATCAATCAACTGCATGGCTTCTGTGATGAAACGCACATCGAACATCGTTCAAATTCCGCTACACAGTCCTCACCGCGATGATGAATGACGATTTCGAACAAGAAATCGCCACAATCGCAATAACGAGTGAGCCAAATGGTCCACAAGGAAGCGCTGAACATTGGCGCCACAGATGAACTGTGCCTTGGGGTACCACATATGGAGAGAAAAATGTCGCGTATTGCTTCTGCCCTGCTTGGTGGTGTTGCTCTGGTCGCCGTTGGCGCCGCTCCGTCGCTGGCGCAGTCGCCCTTCGACGGTGCCTATGTCGGTGCCTTCACCGGCTACACGGACAATAATGCTTCCGCTGCTTCCGGTGCCGCCCGCGCCGATATCGACAGCGACGGCTGGCTGTATGGTGCCTATGCCGGCTACGGCAAGACCTTCGACCAGTTCTATTTCGGTGCCGAAGCTGAAATCGGTTCCGCCAGCCTGTCGGGCAATGCCGGCACGGTCGCCGGTCTGCCGACCAAGCTGGACGCCAATGAAAGCTGGGGTCTGTCGGCCCGCGCCGGTTACCTGCTGAATGACAGCACGCTGCTCTATGCCCGTGCCGGCTGGCAGCGCACCAATTACGACGTGACCGTCGGCACCGGTGCGACCCAGGTGAAGGCCAGCGACAACCTGGACGGCTATCGTCTGGGCGGCGGTCTGGAATATGCCGTGACCGACAATGTCCTGGTCCGGACCGAGTACAACTACGTCAACTACGACAACACCAACTTCCGTGAGAACCAGGTGCGCGTGGGCGTTGCCTACCGCTTCTAAGTCAGACGTAGGTCAGGTCGAGGCGAAAGCTTCGCCCTGACGGACAAGGATTGAAAGCCTTTGCTGTCAGGGCTCACCTTCGGTTCGACCTGACCTACTGTCCAGCCGACCCTTACCGTCCCGGACCGCAGCCCCACAGCGGTCGGGATGGTTGGCGGGCCTGAATCCGCCCTCATGACAGGCCCGCCCCGCCGCCCCCGGCACCGTCCCCACGGTGCCGGGGGCTTCGCGTTTATGGGCGCCCCGCGTTGGCATGAGCGGCGTTCATAAATTTGCCGGCCTGTGATAGAGATCACATTGAACGGCGTTCATGTCGCGATAGAGATGGCGTCAGAGGCAGCCGGCAGAGGTGCCGCACCGGCCCGGACCCCGGTCGATTTTGACAGGGGGCAAGGGATGATCGGATGTGGGGCCGCGTTCTGTCTGTCGAACTGCTTCTGACCTTTTCCCCCCGGCTGGCGGCCCCACGACAGCCGGGATGGGTGCGGGCCTGTCGCCCTCATGCGGGCCTGCTTGTCCCCCCGGCATTGTCCCCACAATGCCGGGGGTTCCTTTTTTCAGGATCATTTCCGCTTGAGCTTATCCGCCTCCCCGGCGAAGGCCGGGGCCGAGGGGCCAAGCGCCCGACGCTGGTGCCGCGAATAGCGAGGCAGGCGGAAAAGTTCATGTCTGTGGCCCCTGGGCCCCGGCCTCCACCGGGGAGGCGGATTTATAAATTCCAACGAGTTGTCTTGAATCTCAACAGACCCTTAGCGCTTGCCCGCCACGGCGCGGTCGCCGACATAGGGGTTGCTCTGCCGTTCACGGCCAAAGGTGGACAGGCCGCCATGGCCCGGCAGGAAGGTGATATCGTCCCCCAGTGGGAACAGCTTTTCCCGGCAGGACCGCACCAGATCCTCCAGATTGCCGCCAGGGAAATCGGTCCGTCCGATGGACCCTTCGAAGATCACGTCGCCGACAATGGCGAATCGTGACGGCTCGTGGAAGAACACGACATGGCCCGGCGTATGGCCGGGGCAATGCAGCACCTGCAGGGTCAATTCCCCCACCGTGACCGTATCGCCATCGACCAGCCAGCGGTCGGGCGTGAAGGGCCGGGAATAGGGCATGCCGTAACCGGCCCCATGTTCCCTCAGCGCGATGATCCAGTAATTATCCTCAATGGCCGGCCCGTCGACCGGGACCTTCAACAGGTCCTTCAGGTCGGCCACGGCGGCGGCATGGTCGACATGGCCGTGGGTGACCAGGATGCGTTCGACCGTCAGCCCGTTCTGCGCCACAGCTTTGCGGATTTCCTCCACCCCGCCGCCGGGATCGATCACGGCGGCGCGCAGGGTCTTGGTGCACCAGATGATGGAGCAATTCTGCTGGAACGGCGTGACCGGGATGATCACAGCCTTCATGGGGGGTGTCGCACTCATCCCTGTCTCACGCCTTCCGTCGCACGAATTTCAATGCCGTATGCGTGGGTGACACCGCGCATACCTTGTTGTCAACCAGCCCGGCACCGCGCCCGGCGGCAAACACATCCTCCTGGGTGATGTCACGCCGCCCCTTCGGATAGATGACCCACAGGCCGGATTTGGGGCCAAGCCCCGCCGCCAGCTCGGCCACCGCATCCAGATCGACGGGATGATCGGCCACCAGCAGGATCAGGTCGGCATCATCACCCCCATCGCCCACCACCCCACCGCGCGACAGTTCGGCGGCCAGCACAGGGTCGGGTGCCTGCCCGCGCAGGGCCACGCGCTGCCCCGGCTTGAAGCCTAGCTTGTCCAGCACACTTCTGGGGTTGCGGATACGGTGCAGCCAGTCGGCGGCCTTGGCGGCACCCAGCGTCAGGGACAGGGTACCATCGGGCGTGGTCAGGACCAGATCGTCGCCCGCCACACTGCCCGCCGTCAGATCGGCCAGCATCAGCTTCACCCGCATCTCCCCGCGCAGCAGCAGGTGATCACCCTCCAGCATGGCCTTGCCGATGCTGGTGGTGCCGTTCCAGGTGGCGGTGACGGTTGCCTCTTGTCCCATGGCGTTACACCCTTGCTGCCAATTCCCCCAAACCCCGGTCGCGGATGCCCAGTTCGGCCAGATGGTCGATCAGGCTGGTCAGGTAATCCACATTGCGGCCCGACTGTCCCACCCCCTGACGGATCAGGGCGGCGGTGCCGTCCAGGCCCAGGCGGCCGCAATATTGCGGGTGATCGGGATCGGCGGTGAAGGTCAGGGCCTGCACATCGCCATCCGCCGTCCTTACCCGCAGCCGGCGCGGGATATAGACGCGGTAGGCCATTTCACGCTGCCAAAGGTAATCCAGAACGCCGGGCACCGCAGGGGCCGCGACCCGATAGACCCGGCCCCGGCAGGACCCGCCCCGGTCCAGGCCCAGCACGGCACCGGGCCGTTCAGGCGTGCCGCGATGCTGATGGCTATAGATGCAGAAGCCGCGATGGTAGCCGCGCAGCAGCGCCTCACGCTGTTCCACGAAGTCAAAACCCGGATTCCACATCAAGGAGCCATAGGCAAAGACCCAGAGGTCGGTGCCGGGCGGGTGGTCAAAATCGGGGACGGGGGCGCTGTCGCTCATTCCTGGTTGCCGGTTCCATCTCGCAATCGCAAAATGGTAACGCAAGCCCGCCCCCCGTGCCAACGCGGATATCCCCATGCTGCATCGTTATCGTCCCCTGTTCCTGGCCCTGTCCGTGGCCATCCTGCTGTTGCTGGCCTATACGGCCTGGTGGTCGACCTTGGCCTGGCGGGTGCGCACGGCCCTTTCCGAGGCCCCGGCCAAGGCAATGGCGGAAAAGGGTGTGCAACTGGACCTGCGCGATGCGGTGGTGGGTGGCTTCCCGCTGACGGTCACCGTCGAGCTGTCCGGTGCGCGGGCGCAATGGCCCAGCGGGACTGTGCTGGAAACCGGGGCAGTAGTGGCGACCGCCTTTGCCTGGGCACCCACCGATATCATCCTGTCCTCTACCGCCCCCGTGCGCCTGAATCTGGCAGGATCGGCCCGGCATGAGCCGATGATTGGCAGCGCCGCGGGTATGGTGGTGGAGGCCAGCCTGGGGCTGGATGGCAAGCCGAAGCAGGTGACGGCCAGTCTGCTGTCGGTGTCGGTGGACCTGGACGGCGGGAACGGCCCCCTGAAAGCGGGGGAGATGAGGCTGACCTGGACCGCGCCTGCCCAGCCGCCCATCGGCCCTACCGATCCCCAAGGTCAGACCAGTCTCCTGATCAGCAATCTGGACCTGCCGGGCGCGGTGCCCGCCCCGTTGCAGCAGCGGATCGAACAGCTGGCCTTGTCCTATGAACCGCGCGGCCCTTTGCCCACCAAACCCAGCGTGGAGGGGATGACGGCCTGGCGCGATGGCGGCGGCACCCTGGATATCCGGTCGTTCCGGGTGTTGTGGAGCGGGATGGATTTGCGCGCCAACGCCACCCTGGCGCTGGACCGCGAGATGCAGCCGGAAGGGGCCGGCACGGCGGAACTGTCGGGGGCTGATGCCCTGATTGATGTCATGGGTACCCGTGGCAACATCCCGGCGGACCGGGTGGCCGTGATGAAACAGGGTTTGAAGGGCCTGACCCGGCGCAGCGATGATGGGCGCGACGTGTTGTCGGTGCCCATCACCTTGCAGAACCGGCAGCTTTCCGTTGGCCCCGTCGTGGTGGGGGTGCTGCCGGTGGTACCGTGGAATTGAGGGGTGGGGGGATTACCCCCGCGCCAGTTCCGCCGGGCTGCGGAACAGCAGGTCGCGGGGGCTGATACGGGCGATGAAGGCGGCGAAGTCGCGATCCTCGCCATGCACAGCATCGTGATAGGCGTCGAACAAATCCTCGTAGAGCTGCAATTCCTTCAGTAGGGCCGTCTTCTGCTGGAGCGAGGCCTGTTCCATCAGGTCGGTATGCAGCATGACCAGCCCGGCCACCCGCCAGTCAGCCCCGGCGAAGAACGGGATCAGCACCAGATTCTCATCGGCCTTGTTGCCGGCAGAAAAGATGATGCGGCCCAGGCGCAGGGCGCGGCGCTTGCTGCCCGTGGCGGCGCGGCCCCCATCATAGCCGGACGCCTTGCCCTCCGACACGCCGATGCGGGCCGTGGCGGCCAGGACCGGCACCCCGTCCTTGCCCTCGCCCTTCAGCCCATAAAGGATGCCGCCGGCGACATTGGTCAGGATGGAGGAAAAGGCGATCAGGGTCTGGCGGTCCGCCTCAGCCAGCGCCTCATGCGAGACGCCGAGCGACGTCAGCGCCGTCAGGATGGTGGGGGCCACTTCCCGCGCGGGCCGCGAGATGCCGACCGTGACCGTCTTGGCCTGATGGCGGATCGTATCGACGGGGCGGCTGGTTTCTTCAAACAGCTTGCGCATCAGCTCCACCCCGTCCGACAGCAGGGCGGTGCGGCTGCCCGCGTCGGCGGTGGCGAGCGCGGTGGAAAGGGCGGCCAGCTGTGCCACGGCGCGCGGCGGCAGGGCCGCGTCCTGTTCGCCATCGGCCACACGGCGCAGTTCCACGGCAATGGCGTCGATGATGGGGGCCAGCGGACGATCCCTTTCCACCAGCGCCTGTTCGATGGACACACCCAGGGCGCGGAACCCCTGTGACCGGCGGTCGATGGCGCGGGCGGCATGGAAGCCCCAGAGATGGCCGACGACGGTCGCCAGCACGAAATCCAGCCCCGCCCCCGCCGACGGCACGCGGATCACCGCCTCGGCATAGCTATCAAAACAGGTTTCGCCCTTGGCGGCCACCACCAGCGGCTTGCCGGCATGGGCCTTGAAGATCGCCACTTCCTTGGCCGTGTCCTGGGCCAGCAGGGGCGGCAGATCGTTGGCGATGACCAGCGTCAGCGGCTCCGTCGACAGGTCGATATGCTTCTTGTCTTCGGTGAAATCGACGGGGATCGACTTGTAGCAAAGCTCCGACAGCTTGATGCGGATTTCTTCCGCCGCGATCTTGTTGGGACCGTTGCCGACGACCGCCCAGTACCGGTTCTGCGGCGCATAGCGTTCGGCGCAGGCGGCGATCAGGTCTTCTTCGTCCAGCACTTCCTGAATGCGGGCCGGCAGCCCTTCCAGGGCCACCAGCTCATCATGGATCTGGGTGGGCGACAGGGTGCCCAGCGCGTCGGCGATGCAGAGCGCCGTCAGCTTGCCCGCCGCCACCTGGCTGTAAAACGCCTTGGTGCTGGCCACCGCCATTTCGATGTCGCGCCCGTCGCTGGTGAACAGATGGCTGTCGGACTTGCGGACCAGCGGGCTGTTGCGGCGGTTGACGATGGCGTGAATCCAGGCGCCGGACGCGCGGGCCAGATCGACGGTGCGGTTGGTGTCGGTGGTGGTGCCGGACTGGCTGATGGCGATGACGATGGCGTCATCCAGGCGCACGCCATCCAGATCGGATGACAGTTCGGACGCCTTCGCCGCCTCCACATGGATCGACGTGCCGGGCAGGGCCTGACGCAGCAGATGGGCGACACCCATGCCGGCAATGGCGGCGGTACCTTGCCCCGTCACGAAGATGCGGCGGATGGCGGGCTTGGCCGGGTCGGCCAGACGGCGACGCAATCCTGCCCAGATGCCGTCGGGGCCAAGGTCGAAGCTGGCGGCGCGGCCCTGGCGGGTATAGCGGCCCACCAGCGTCTTGCGCACGGACGTGGCGCTTTCATGCACTTCCTTTTCAAAGAAATGCGCGAAATCGCCCCGGAAAATGTCGCGGCTGAAAATCTCGATGGTTTCGGGCTTCAACTCGGTATCGGCGCCGTCATCGATGGTGCGGGCCGTGATCGCCGGTTCGCCGTCCAGGGTGGACAGCGTCACCTGCAACCCGCCCTTTTCCACCTTGGCCATGGCGATGGAGGCGCGGGCGCGCGGAGCCAGACCGTAATTCTCCGACGCGATGATCAGACCGTCGCGAACCTGGGCCAGGAACAGCGACTGGCCGCTGCCCTTCTGCCCGAAATAGAGCCGCTGCGGCTGTGTCGGGTGCAGAAGGCCGATGGCCACCGACCCCTCGAACTGCCTGAGCGTCGACAGGAACCGGTCGGGTGTGTTGGCGCCGGGCGTCAGGCGGAAGGCGACGGGGATGATCTTGGCATCGGTGGTCACCTGGGCCGGCACCTCATGCCCGGCGGTGCGCACCATCCCGTCCTTCAGGCCCCGGTAATTGTCGATATCGCCGTTCAGCACGCACATCGTGTCGGCATCGGGTACAAGGGTCGGGGCATTGTCGCCGGCCAGCCAACCCGATTGCGGGTGGCAGTTGGGCAGGTTGATGGCCCCGTGCGAGGCCCAGCGTGTATGGGCCAGGATCGCCACCTGATCGGCCTGCAAGGCGATGGACCAGAGCAAGGCGTCGGCCCGCACCTTGGCCCGCAGCGTGGCGCCATTGTCGCCCAGCTGTCCGATCAGCTGCGCCACCTTGTAGGTGAAGCGCGCGGTGGCCCCGCCATCGGGCAGGGCATGGATGGTGACGGCGCCATCGGCATCAAAGGCATCGCGCCCGGCGGATGAAGCCTGACGGCGCCAATCCGCCATCTGTCCGTCCGACACGGGGCCGGGCAGGCGCAGCTGAACCGCCACGCCAGCACTGTCGCGCCCGCGCACCTCCAGCCGGTCCAGGTTTTCCAGAACCTGTTCGATGGACCAGGCCGTGAAATGCTGGGCGCGGGCCGGGGTCGGCACGCCCCCGATCAGCGACAGGGTACGGTCGATATTGGCCAGCACCTCGTTGCGCAACTGCCAGCCATAATCGCGCAACCGTTCGGCGGTGCGTTCGGCGACGGGATCACGGGCGATGGGGCTGGCCTTCAGCTCGGCCTCCAGCCCCTCGATCCGGGTGGCAGCCTGGGTCAGCCGGTCGCGCAGGTCGGCGCGTTCCACCAGGGCCAGATGCGTGGCAAAGGCCATCAGATCGTCAAAGCGGGCATGCAGCTGATCCAGCATGGCGTCGATGCCGGCCAGATGGCCGATCCCGGCATCGCGCAGCCCATCGGCCAGCAAGGCGATCCAGGAAACGTCGTTATCCTGGTGCCAGGTCAGGTTCGACAGAAAACCCGCAATGCCGCACATGTCCAAAATCCCTTTGTAAAGATACGCCGCCTTGATACCCCGAGGCCCCCGCCCGGTGCAAACAATGTGCATGCCCCGCGAAAGGGGCGGAATTGCGGTGATGGTGATAACGGGGAACGGAAAGGGCATGGGTGGTGTTGCCCTCACCCTCCCATCGGCTGGCGCCGACGGGCCCCTCCCTCTCCCACCTTCGTGGGCGAGGGGCGGAACTTACTTTAGCCCCTCGCCCGCTTGCGGGAGAGGGAGGGGCCCAAGCCGGAAGGCTTGGGAGGGTGAGGGAGCAACACCCCTTATCGCAGCTGCAACAGGTCCCACTTGTTCCCATAAAGGTCCTGGAAGACCGCGACGCTGCCATAGGCCTCAACCCGTGGTTCTTCCAGGAACTGTACCCCTGCCGCCATCATCGCCGCATGGTCGCGGGCGAAATCGTCGGTATGCAGGAACAGGAAGACGCGGCCCCCGGCCTGATGGCCGATCTGCGCCTCCTGTTCTGCCCCCACCGCCTGGGCCAGCAGCAGACGGGATTCCGTGGCCCCCTTCGGGGCCATCAGAACCCAGCGTTTGCCGCCGCCCAGATCGGTGTCGCTGACCAGCGTGAAGCCCGCCCGGTCGCGATACCAGACGATGGCTTCGTCATAATCCCGCACCAGCAGGGTCAGGGCGCCGATGGCCGCCATGGGATCAGTCGCGCAGCAGGTCGTTGATGGAGGTCTTGGACCGGGTCTGCGCATCCACACGCTTCACGATCACGGCGCAGGACAGGGACGGGCCGGGGCTGCCATCGGGCAGCGCCTTGCCGGGCAGGCTGCCGGGGACGACGACGGAATAGGCGGGAACGCGGCCCACGAAAATCTCGCCCGTCGTGCGGTCGATGATCTTGGTCGTGGCGCTGATGAACACGCCCATGGACAGGACGGCGCCCTGTTCCACGATCACGCCTTCGACCACTTCCGACCGTGCGCCGATGAAGCAATCATCCTCGATGATGACGGGGCCGGCCTGCAACGGCTCCAGCACGCCGCCGATGCCCACGCCGCCCGACAGGTGCACATTCTTGCCGATCTGGGCGCAGGAACCGACCGTGGCCCAGGTGTCGACCATGGTGCCCTTGTCCACAAAGGCCCCGACATTGACGAAGCTGGGCATCAGCACGACGCCCGGCGCGATATAGGCGCTGCGGCGCACCACGCTGCCCGGCACGGCGCGGAAACCGGCCTGGCGCCAGCCGGCCTCGTCCCAGCCATCGAACTTCGACGGGACCTTGTCCCACCAGGATGCCCCACCCGGCGCGCCGGAAATCATGGCATTGTCATTCAGGCGGAAGGACAGCAGCACGGCCTTCTTCAGCCACTGGTTCACGACCCAGGACCCGTCCAGCTTTTCCGCCACCCGCGCCTCGCCGGCATCCAGCAGCGACAGCGCCTTGTTGACGGCGTCGCGCACGTCACCGGTGGTGGAGAAACCCAGGTTGGCGCGGTCTTCCCAGGCCTGGTCGATGGTGCGGGCGAGATCGGCGAAGCTGCTCATCGCGGGTGGTCCTGATGTTCGGGTAGGAAGGATCGGTGGCGACTTTGGGCCGACCCGGACAGGTGTGTCAACGAAGGCCCCCGCAGACCCTTCATGTTCGTAGCGCGGATTAGCGTCAGCGTAATCCGCGGAGCAACGGTGCCGGATTTCCGCGGATTACGGCTGACGCCTAATCCGCGCTACGCAGATGCGCCGTGATCTCGGCCAGCCAGGCCTCCACATCCGTGATCACGTGATGCACATGGTCGCCGGGATGGATGTGGGCGCTGGGATCGGGGTGGGAATATTCGCTGTCGGTGCGGACCCAGACGGTGGTCATGCCGGCGGCGGCGGCGGGAGCCAAATTGCGGTGCAGATCCTCCACCATGGCGGCACGGGCAGGATTGATCCCGAAGCGGCGGATCATGGTGGCATAGGGGGCGGGATCGGGCTTTGGCACGTAATCGGCGGCCACAATGTCGAAGATGCCATCGAAATGATCGGCCACACCCAGCCGGGCCATCACATTTTCGGCATGGCGGACGGAACCGTTGGTGAAGATCACCTTGCGCCCCGGCAGCGCCTTTAACGCGTCGGCCAGCAGGGGGGACGGGGCCACGGGCGTCACATCGATATCATGGACATAGGCCAGGAACGGCGCCGGGTCCGTGCCATGGTCGATCATCATCCCGCGCAGCGAGGTGCCGTGCAGCCGGTAATATTCCTTCTGCTTCAACCGCGCCGCCTCCCGCTCCATGCCCAGGGCCTGGGCGATGTAATCGGTGATGCGCACATCGACCTGGGCGAACAGGTTGCAATGGGCCGGGTACAGCGTGTTGTCCAGGTCGAAGACCCAATGATCGACATGGGCAAAACGGTCGGCCAGGGGGGATGCCAGCGGGGTGGTGGCGGTCTGATAAGCGTTTGTCATGATTGTAACATGATCAACCGCTGATCTGACCGCAAGGGCAATGGACCGCAAGGCTCCGGTGCGTTACCACTGGATCAGCGAGAATTGGTTACCACGGGAGCGCCCCGGCCTTGTCATCCACCCCCGGCCCCGCCGACGCCATTGATATTGTGGCCCTGCCCGCCCTGCTGGAGGGTTGGCCCGGTCCCGGCCTGACGCTGGACGGGCAGGGGCAACCCCTGGCCTTGAATGCCGGTGCACGGCAACTGGCGGACCGGCATGATGGCTGGCTGATCGAACTGGGCCGCTGGGCCGCGTCCGGCGGGCCTTTGTCGGAACCGCACCGGTCGGTGCCGGTGGAAACGGGCAGCGGGCCGGGCGTCGTGGAATTCACCACCGTCCTGCTGACCGATGGCGGGGTACTGTGCCTGGGCCGGGAGGTGACGCTGGAACGCCGCCTGCGCCACGCCCTGACCGAAAGCCGGCAGCGATATAAGGATCTGGTCGATATCTCGTCCGACTTCGCGTGGGAGGTGGGGCCGGATGGGCGCTTTGTCTTCGTGTCGGCGGCAGGCGCCATCGGCTATCACCCCGATGATCTGATTGGCCGGCACCCGTCGGAATTCGTGCTGGGCGATTTCGCGGATCAGCCGCTGCCCTTCGATACCGCTGTCGGCATCGAACGGACCGAGGTCTGGCTGCGGGCCAAGGATGGGGAGGAGGCCTGCCTCATCTCCTCCGCCGTGCCCCTGGTCGGGCCGCAGGGGGACTGGATTGGGGCGCGTGGTGCCTGCCGCGACATTACCGAGGCGCGGGTCAAGGGCATGGAACTGGCCCAGGTCCGCCTGCGTGAGAAATATCTGGGCTATATCGTCTCCTCCACCCGCGATGACGTGGACCCGGCCAAGACGCTGGAGATCGCCGTGGGCGTGGCCGTGAACGCCACCGGGGCCGGCGGCGCCCGGCTTTATGCCCGCACCGGCGATGCCTTCGTGGAGGCTGCGGCCCAGCTGGCCATGGTACCCAATATTGTGGAGGCCATCCCCCCCTTCCTGGAACAGGTGGCCGAACAGGCCGAGCCGACCACGACCTTGGTCAACGGCTATGGCATGCTGGCCACCCGCACCCTGTTCCGGCACGAGGTGAATGGCGCCATCCTGGTCTGGCGCGGTGACGGGCTGGACTGGAGCGAGGATGATTTCTCGATGATCCAGGCCATCGCCGACCAGGTAGGCGTCGCCGTGGCCCAGGCCCGCTACCAGGAACGGTTGAAGACCCTGTCGGAACGCGACGGCCTGACCGGCCTTTTCAATCGCCGTACTTTCATGGAACTGCTGGAAAGCCGTCTGGACAAGCAAACGGGGGGCGGGTCTGCCCTGCTTTACTTCGATCTCGACAATTTCAAGGCCGTGAACGACAAGCTGGGCCATGGGGCGGGCGATGATGTGCTGCGCGCCGTGGGTGAGTTGCTGGGCGCGCTGGCCCGGCCCAGCGACCTTTGCGGTCGCCTGGGCGGGGATGAATTCGTGCTGTGGATCGACCGCGTGGACGAGGCACAGTCCGTCGCCGTGGCCGACCGCCTGCTGCGCGAAGCCGCGGAATTCCTGCGTCCCCTGTCGGCTTCACCCGAAAAGCCCCTGGGCGTTTCGGTGGGGGTCGCGGTCTATCGCGGTGGCTCGGGCGAGTTGGCACAGGGCCTTGTCGACCGGGGTGACCAGGGTATGTATGCTGCCAAACGCATGGGCAAGGGCCATCGCGCCCTGTCCCCGGCCTTCACGGCTGATTGAGAACGGGATACGGTTCTTAAATGAAAGGTTCCACCCCCACCACGCCGCTGGATTACGATACGGCCAAGAAGCTGGCGGCCAGCGATGACGCCGGACAGCGCCGTATGGTGGCGTCACGCGCCGATACCAAGCCGGAACTCCTGTTCTACTTGGCCAATGACGAAAGTGCCGAGGTGCGGCGCGAGATCGCGCGTAACAATGCCACCCCGCGTCAGGCCGACCTGCTGCTCTGCGGCGACCCGGACGAGGAGGTGCGGTCGGGTCTGGCACGCAAGATCGCGATGCTGGTGCCCACCCTGCCCGCCGACCGGGTGGGACAGCTGGAACGCATGACCATGGATATTGTGGAGGCGCTGGCCAAGGATCAGGCCTCCGCCGTGCGCCGTGTGGTTGCCGAAACCCTGAAGGATCAGCCGGGCGCACCGCCGCACCTGATCCAGCAGTTGGCCCGCGACCTGGAACTGTCGGTATCGGGTCCGGTCCTGCGCTTCTCACCGCTGCTGACCGATGATGATCTGCTTTCGATCATCGGCAGCCAGCCTATGGATGGCAAGCTGGTGGCCATTGCCCAGCGTGCCGGCCTGTCGGGCGGCGTGTCGGAGGCGGTGGCCCGCACACAGTCGGAAGCGGCGGTGGCGGCCCTTCTGGGTAATGAATCGGCGCAGATCCGGGAAGAGACGCTGGACCGGATCATCGATATGGCGCCCCGGTTCGAACCCTGGCACGGCCCCCTGGTCCGCCGTCCGGCCCTGCCGCCCAAGGCGGCGGCCCGCATCGTGGGTTTTGTCAGCGAACAGCTGATGCGCGTGCTGGAGAACCGTACCGACCTGCCGCCCGATGTGCGTGCGGCGGTGCGCAGCGCGGTTCAGGAACGCGCCCGCAGCGCCAACAAGGGCGGCGGGGCGGAACCGCTGGGCATTGGCGATGACGAGCCGGAGGAGGCGCCCAAGGAGCGCCCCATGGACCGGGCGCGCAAGGCCCATGCCGCCGGCAAGCTGGACGAGGATATGGTGGCCGCAGCATTGACCCAGGGCGATCGCGCCTTCGTGCTGGCCTCGCTGTCGGTGCGCGGCAACGTGCCCATCGACGCGGTGGACAAGATCATCGGCGGGCAGAGCGCGCGCGGGGTGACGGCTTTGTGCTGGCGGGCCAAGCTGTCCATGCGCCTGTGCCGGCAAATACAGCTGCGGGTGGCGAACATTCCGCCGACATCGGTGTTGAATGCACGGGAAGGCACCCATTACCCGATGTCGGACAGCGAGATGAACTGGCAGCTTGAATTCTTCGGACTGAAGGCATGAGGCCATGAACGCCGCCGCTGACCCGGATACGGCCCCGCCGACCCATCCAGGCCCTGTTGGCCTGATGTCGGGTACGGCGGCCCGCCGGGTCATGCAGTCGCTGATGCGCACAGGCCAGGAGGCGCGGTTCATCGGAGGCTGCGTGCGGGATGCGTTCCTGGGTATCCAGGCCGCCGATATCGACATCGCCACACCGCTGGTTCCGGAAGAGGTGACGCGCCGCCTGCGCCAGGACGGTATCCGCGTCATCCCCACCGGCATTGAGCATGGTACCGTCACCGCCCTGACGGAGGGATCGTCGTTCGAGATCACGACGCTGCGCCGTGATGTCGAAACCGATGGGCGGCGCGCGGTGGTGTCCTTCACCGATGACTGGCTGGAAGATGCCAGCCGCCGTGATTTTACCTTCAACGCCATGTCGCTGACCCCTGAGGGGGAGCTTTACGATCCGTTCGACGGGGTGCGCGACCTGAAGGCGGGCCGGGTGCGCTTCATCGGGCAGGCGCGGGAACGGATTGCGGAGGATGTGCTGCGCATCCTGCGCTTCTTCCGTTTTCATGCCCGGTTCGGCCAGGGGCGGCCCGACCCCGATGCCCTGGCCGCCTGTGCCACCCTGGCGCCGCTGCTGCCATCCCTGTCGGGCGAAAGGGTGCAGCAGGAGGTGATGCGCATCCTGGCCCAGGACCGGATGGTGGAGGTCTGGCGCCTGATGATCAATTGCGGGGTGGTGGCGCAGACCCTGCCGCATGCCACCAATGTCACGCGGCTGGCCGCACTCGACCGGCTGGAATGGCTGGTGGGGGAGGCGCATCCCATGGCGCATCTGGCAGCATTGCTGCCATCGGGCCTGTCGGCGGCGGCGGACACGGCCGAACGGATGCGCCTGTCGAATGCCAACCGCGACTATCTTCTGTCGCTCTGCGCCCCGCCGGTCGATGTGCATCCCGACCTGACGGTCACCAGCCGCCGCCATGCCTTGCAGAAACTGGGGCCGGAAACCTACCGCGACCTGCTGCTTCTGGCCGCCGCGACGCGGGGAACGCCCGCCGTGGAATTGCTGGAGGCACTGGCGGAGGCGGCGACCTGGATCGTGGTGCCCTTCCCCCTGAAGGGCCGCGACCTGCTGGAAATGGGGGTGCCGCCCGGACCGGAGGTGGGGGTGATGCTGGCCTCGCTGGAAGGGTGGTGGGCGGCCCGTGACTACCGACCCACGCGTGAGGATTGCCTGACCGAACTGTCCCGCCGTCTGGCCGACCGGCAGCGCGATCAAGTTTCGCCTGCAAAATCATAAGGTAATCTAACCCTTTGGTAGCAAGCCGGACCTCCCTATCCAGGCTATAAGTTCAAGGGCCGGCGGAAACCGCCGGATCGGGGACTGGGGAAAAAAATGAAATTGTCGATCAAGGCGACCTTGCTGGCCGTTCTGGCCATGCTGGGGCTGTTGATGCTGGCCAATGGCTTTGTGTCCTGGCGGGCATTGAGCGTGGCGCAGGCCGATCTTCAGGAAATCTATAATGGCCGCGTGGTGCCGCAGCGGGAACTGAAGACCATTGCCGACGCCTATGCCGTTTCCATCGTCGATGCCTCGCATAAGGTGCGAAACGGCAATGTCGGTTGGGATGAAGGCCTGGCATCCGTTCGCAAGGCGCAGGCAGATATTGCCACCGCCTGGAAAGGGTTCAGCGCTGTTCCCCACCCGGACCCCAAGGAAACCGCCCAGATCAAGGCCGCTTACGAGGCGCTGACCAAGGCCGACAAGGTGGTGGGCGATCTGATCACCATCCTGGCGGCAAAGGATGCGGCGGCCCTGGACCAGTTCGTGAAGGAACGGCTCTATCAGAGCATCGATCCCGTGTCCGGTGACATCTCCAACCTGATCGACACCGGCGTGGGCAAGGCCGGCGGTCTTTATGAACAGGCTGATGCCACTGCCGACCGCGCGGTACTGCTGGCGGAACTGCTGCTGCTGCTGGCGGCGGCATCGATCGCGCTGGGCGTCTGGTCGGTGCTGAACCGGGTGGTGCGGCCCATGGCGGGCCTGACCGCCACGCTGGAGGTGCTGGCGCGGGAGGATTTCACGCCGGTGGTTCCCTTCACCGACAAGCATGACGAGATCGGGACCATGGCCCGTGCTGTGGACGTGCTGAAGCAGGGCGGGGCGGAGGCCCAGCGGTTGCGCGCCGATCAGGAACGCCAACGGACCGAGGCCGAGCGGCAGAAGCGTGAGGCGCTGGAAGCCATGGCCCAGAAGGTGGAGGGGGAAACCCGCGCCGCCGTGGACCGGGTGGCGGGCCGCACCGGCGAAATGGATACCCATGCCGGCGCCATGGCACAGTCGGCGGAACTGGTTTCCAACAACAGCCAGAACGTGGCCGCCGCCGCCGAGCAGGCCCTGCACAATGCCGAAACCGTGGCGTCCGCCGCCGAGGAACTGTCCGCCTCCATCCGGGAGATCAGCGCCCAGGTGTCCCACAGTGCGGAGGTCAGCAAGCAGGCCGTGGAAAAGGGTAACGAGACCCAGACCACCATCGCCACCCTGTCCGATGCCGTGGCCCGGATCGGGGCCGTGGCCGGCATGATCCAGGAGATCGCGGCCCAGACCAACCTGCTGGCGCTCAACGCCACCATCGAGGCAGCGCGCGCGGGCGAGGCGGGCAAAGGCTTTGCCGTTGTGGCATCGGAGGTGAAGAACCTGGCCACCCAGACGGCCCGCGCCACGGAAGACATTGCCCTGCAGATCGCCGAGATTAACAGCGTCACCAGCCGTTCCGTCGATGCCGTGCGCGAAATCGGTCGCACCATCGAGGAAATGGACGGCATCTCCGGCGCCATCGCCGCCGCCATCGAGGAACAGGGTGCAGCGACACAGGAAATCAGTCGCAATGTGCTGCAGGCCGCCGATGCCGCGCGTGAGGTGGCGGCCCGTATCGCCGATGTCTCCAACGAAGCGGCGGCCACGGGGGACCGGGCCGGCACCGTCCGGGTGACCGCAGCCGATGTCGCCCATTCCGTCACGGACCTGCGGTCGGTGCTGGTCCGCGTCGTCCGCACCTCCATGGCCGAGGTGGACCGTCGTCTGACGCAGCGGTTCAAGGTGGATGCGGTTGGCACCATCACCATCGATGGCAGGCGGCATGACGTGACCGTGCGCGACCTGTCAAACGGTGGGGCGCTGCTGTCGCCGGTGGCCGGTATCAGCCGTTCGGCGCGCGGAAAGCTGTCGGTTCCGTCGCTCTCTCTCGAAATCGGTTTCCAAACCCTGGACACGGGCGAGGAAGGGCTGCATCTCTTGTTCACGATCCAGGGCGATGAACAAGCTGCCCTTGCCCAGACGCTGCGCCGTCTGGGGGCGGCGGTGTGACGGGAGGGGCCGATGCGGGCCAGTGACATCGACGGCGTGCTGGCTTTCTGGTTCCAGGAGGCGGGACCCGCCAAATGGTTTGGTGGCGGGCCGGACTTTGATGTGCTGGTGACGCACCGGCTTCTGCCCGCGCATCTGGCCGCCGGCAATGGCGATCTTGCCGATTGGACGGAAAGCCCGGAAGGGGTGCTGGCTCTGTGCATCCTGCTGGATCAGGCGCCGCGCAACATGTTCCGGGGGACGGCGCGGGCCTTTGCCACCGACCCGGTGGCCCTGGCCATCGCCACCGATGCCATTGCCCGCGAACAGGACCTGATGCTACCGGAGGATCAGCGCCTGTTCATCTATCTGCCGTTTGAACATTCCGAACGGATCGAGGATCAGCGGCTGGCCGTGCGCCTGTTCGCCAACCGCACCCGTGACCCGGCCCTGCTGGACTATGCCTGCCGCCATTTGGCGGTCATCGCCCAATATGGCCGCTTCCCCCACCGCAACGCCATCCTGGATCGGGAAAGCACGCAAGCCGAGCTGGCCTATCTGGCCATGCCGGGATCGGGGTTCTGAAGACCCCGATCCCATGACCCATGATCAGGCCGCTGTCTTGCGGGTATCGATCCAGCCCTGAACCACTTCCTCCAGGATCGGCAGGGTGACGGCGCCGTTCGTAAGGACGGCGTCGTGGAAGCCGCGGATGTCGAATTTCGGCCCCAGCGCCGCCTTGGCCTTTTCCCGCAGTGCCAGGATCTTGTTCATCCCGATCTTGTAACCCAGCGCCTGACCCGGCCAGACGAAGTAGCGGTCGATCTCCGTCCGGTTGTCAGCGATGGGGTTAGCGGTGTTCTCGTCCATCCAGGCCACCGCCTGTTCGCGGGTCCAGCGCTTGTGATGGATGCCGGTATCCAGCACCAGACGGCCCGCGCGGAACAGTTCGGAAATGATGCGCCCCGCCTCTGACAAAGGTTCCTTGTAGAAGCCGTAATCCTTGGCCATGCGTTCCGTATACATGGCCCAGCCTTCGCCATAGGCGGTATCCCAGGCGTACTTGCGGAAGGTGGGCAGGCCTTCCACCTCCTGCGCGATGGCGATCTGCATATGGTGGCCGGGCAGCCCCTCATGATGGCACAGCGCCTCCAGATCGTGGCGCGTCTGCACCGACATATCGACCAGATTGGCATAGAAGACGCCGGGGCGCGTGCCGTCGGGGGAGGAGGGTTCATAGAAGGCGCTGGGCGTGGCGTTCTCGCGATACGCCTCCACCGGCTTCACCACCACCTTGGCCTTGGGCAGGGTGCCGAACATTTCCGGCAGGCGGGCGGCCATGTCATCGATATAGCGGGTGGCGGTCGCCAGATATTCCTTGCGGCCCGCGTCGGTATCGGGGAAGCGGACCGACGGATCGGTGCGCACGAAATTGAAGAAATCCTGCACGCTGCCCTGAAAGCCCAGCTTGGCCATGGCGTCGCGCAATTCGCTATGCAGGCGGGCGGTTTCGGCCAGACCCAGGGCGTGGATATCGTCGGCGGACATGTCCAGGCCGGTATGCAGCTTGATCTGCGCGGTGTAGAAATCGGCCCCCTGCGGCAGGGCCCAGACGCCGTTGCTGTCCTTCTGCGTTGCGGCCAGATCGGCGACGGTGGCCAGGAACCGCTCATAGGCGGGCTTCACGCCCTGGACCAGGGCCTTGATGCCGGCGGCGATCAGGGCCTTCTTTTCGGCATCCGCGATGGCAAGCTTGCCCACCTTCTCCTTCAGGTCGGCCAGCAGCGGGCTGTCCGCCTTGGCATCCTTGTCGAACGGGGCACCGGAGATGACGTTACGCGCCGCCTCCGTGATGCGGCCAAAGCTGAAGGCGGGGGGCAGCACGCCGGCCTTTGCCTCCCGCCGCATATTCTCCGCCGCGATATCGATGACGGCGGCAATGCCCTCCAGCCGCTTCACATAATCGCGGGCATCGCCGGGATTGCTGACGGCGTGATAGCCGATCAGGAAGGAGGGGATGTCGGTATGGGCACCCTGCAGATGGCTGACGGCATAGCCATGGTGGCGCCAGCGATAGGTGTCGAGTGCCCGCTGCAACTGCCCTTCGAACAGCTTGTAGGATACCCGCGCCGTGGGCGACAGGGCGTTCACATCAAAGCCGCGCAGGGTTTTCAGCTGTTCGGCGGTGATCGACAGGTTCAGCTGCTGGAACCCCTCATCCGCCAGGGTCCAGCTGTCATGCGGGCCGGGCAGGCCCATGCGCGTGCGCTGTTCCGGGCTGCGGCTCAGATCATCCTGCCAGCACTTTTCCAGGAAATCGTTCAGCGCCCTGTCGGCAGGGCTGTCCTGTCCGGCCAGCGCCAGACGGGGCATGATCCCGTCCAGCGCCATCGCGGTGGCGGACAGGGCAAACAGGCCGGAAAGGGCGGTGCGGCGGGTGACGGCGGGCATAATGGCTCCGGTTATCGGTCTGGATATCTGGTCGCCATCCTTACCGTTTCCCGTCAGCGGGCCAAGATATGCATTGTAAACAGGCTGTAACGCAGGGTGCGGTCAGTTGGGGCGGCTGGGGCGGCCCTGGACCGTGTCGCTGCTGGGGCTGCGCATCACGCTTTTGCCGCCGTCGGGGTTGGGCGTGTCGGTCATGCGGTCCAGCCGGCGGTTGGGCGCATCGGGATCGCCGAAAATCTTGCGCAGGCGATCATATTCCTGGCGGTGATTTTCCCATTCTTCCTGAAAGCTGGGCTCATTGCGCCGGCCATTGACGATAATCTCCTCCTCCATCGGAGGCTGCTCCTTGGCCTGGGCCGGCTGTGGCTGTGCGGTCTGCGCCTTCACGGCAATCGCCGTCATCAGCAGGAACAGCACGGCGCACAGCGCCAACAGCCCCGCCTCCAGCATGATCCGCATGGTATCCCGCCCCTGATCAACCACCCTGCGGTGCAGCATGTCACAGACCTGTCTGTATGAACATAGTTCAAAAGCAATAGGGGGGATCAATTCGCGGCCAGCGGCTCGTACCAATCCGATGGCAGGCCGGCCAGATCGCGTGACAGGCCGTTGAAGGGGCGTTTCAGCACGCCCTTGAAATGGGTGCGGACCAGATGTTGCCACCAGGGACCGGCCTCCTGCCCCATGGTCTGCGCCGCCACCTGGAACCAGCGGCGGCCCGTGGCGACATGCCCAACCTCATCGCGCAGGATGATGTGCAGGACCGCCACGCTTTCGGCGTCGCCGGCCCTGGTCAGGCTGTCGATGATGGCGGGCGTCACGTCCAGCCCCCGCGCCTCCAGCACCATGGGCACTACGGCCAGCCGGGCCGCCAGATCATGCGCCGTCGCTTCTGATGCCTGCCACAGCCCATCATGGGCAGGCAGGTCACCATAGGCAGCGCCCAGACTGGCCAGACGGTCGGCCACCAGGGTGAAATGCAACGCCTCCTCATCCGCGACGCGCAGCCAGTCGGTATGAAAGGCGATGGGCAGGGGCGTGCCGTCGGGCAGGGTTTGAAACCGGGCCAGGATGTCCCAGGCCAGATCAATGGCGTTCAATTCGATATGGGCGATGGCATGCAGCAGGGCGATGCGGTTGGCCACCGACTGACCCTTGCCACGCTTGGGCATGTCCTTGGGGTGGCACAGTACCGGCTTGACCGGACGCGCGGGCCGGGCCGGCGGGGTAGCCTGGCCCAGGCCGGTGATGGCGCCGTCCCGCCACGCCGCCGCGAAGGCCCGGGACAGGCGCGCCTTTTCCCGCGCATCGGCGGTGGTCAGGATTGTGACGGCGGCGGCGGAGAGGGTGGGGGGAAGGGTCACGAACGGCGCAGGAAATGGTTGAAGGCGAAGATAAAGACAAAAAACAGCCCGATCAGTACAGGTCCCTGGATTGCATCTGGAAGCAGGGCCGAGAAACTTAACAGGGATGCAAAGATGAAGCAGACAAGGGCGGCCTTTGGGGCCTTGCGGGGTGTCGGCATCATAGGGACTCGGTTGGGGAAGCAGGCTGGAGGCAGCTTACCCCAGTTCGTCATCCCGGCGAAAGCCGGGACCCAGCGCAGAGCGGCGTCTGCCGCGATAAGAATCATATCGGCGCTAACCGCGCCTTATGCTGGGTCCCGGCTTTCGCCGGGATGACGGTTGATGTTATTGGAGCCCCGGCAGCCCATATGTTCGCGACAGAGTACCAAAATCAAACCGAAAAACTCTCCCCGCACCCACACCGGGCCTTCTCATTGGGGTTCTTGAAGGTGAAGCCGGACTGGAACTTGTCCTCTTCATAGTCCATTTCGCTGCCGATCAGGAACATGGTGGCGGCGGGGTCGATCAGGATGGTGACCCCCTTATCCTCCACCACCTCCTCGAACTTCTTCTTTTCCTCGGCATATTCCACGAAATAGGACATGCCGGAGCAGCCGCGCGTCTTCACACCCACGCGCAGGCCGATGATGGGCTTGTCCGACCGGGACATCAGTTCCTTCACGCGCTCCGCTGCGGCGTCGGTCAGGGTCAGGGCCTTGGGCATGGTGCGTGCCATCTGTGCCTCCTCAGAACATATTCAGCGCGATGCGGGCATCGTCGCTCATGCGGGACGGGTCCCAGGCGGGTTCCCAGATCAGTTCGACATGGACGCTGCCCACGCCTTCGACGGCGGCCACCACCTGCTGCACCTGGCCCGGCATCTCACCGGCCACGGGACAGGCGGGCGCGGTCAGGGTCATGTCGATCTCGACATCGCCGTCGGCATCCACGTCACAGCGGTAGATCAGCCCCAGTTCATAGATATTCACCGGGATTTCCGGGTCATAGACGGTGCGCAGCGCCTCCACCACCCGGTCATGCAGGGGCGCGTCGGCGGGCAGCTTTTCATCCGCCGGGATGTCCACGGGGCTGCCCATGGAGACGTCGGGGGCGATGGGGCGGTGGCTGTGGCTCATGATCGATGTCCGCTCAGAAGGACGCGTTTTCGGTGGAAGTCGTCGCCTCGCCATGCAGCGCGGCATTCATCGTGTGCCAGGCCAGGGTCGCGCATTTCACCCGCATGGGGAATTCGCGCACGCCCGACAGGACGGCCAGCTTGTCCGTGGCATCCTCGTCCAGGGTTCCATGGTCGCCCTGTTCATCCTCATCCTTGGTGCACATGTCGTGGAAATAGCCGAACAGCGCCTCGGCCTCCTTCATCGACTTGCCGCGCAGGATCTCGGTCATCAGGCTGGCGCTGGCCTGGCTGATGGCGCAGCCGCGACCGTCGAAATGCAGGTCCTGGATGCTGCCATCGTCACCCACGGTCAGGTAGATGGCGATCTTGTCCCCGCACATCGGGTTGTCGCCGCGCGCCTGACGGTTAAAGGCATCGGGCCGCCCGAAATTCCGCGGGTGCTTGCCATGATCCAGGATCACTTCCTGGTAAAGGTCGCGCAGATCGTCAAACATGTTTTGCCGCCTTACCCGAAGAACGCCTTGCAGGCCTGAACGGCCTCGACCAGGGCATCCACTTCGCTTTCTGTATTATAGAGGCCAAAGCTGGCACGTGCCGTGGCGCCCACCCCGAACCGGTCCATCAGCGGTTCGGCGCAATGCCTTCCCACCCGGACCGCCACACCGCCGCGATCCAGCAGGGTGCCGATATCGTGGGGATGGATGCCGTCCATGGTGAAGCTGATGATGGCGGCCTTGTCCGGTGCCGTGCCGATGATGCGCAGGCCCTCGATCTCCGACAGCTTATGCGTGGCATAGGCCAGCAGCCGCTGTTCATGGGCCTGAATGGCGCTCATCCCGAGCGCCGACACATAATCGATGGCCGCACCCAGGCCGATCCCTTCCACGATGGCGGGGGTTCCGGCTTCAAACCGGTACGGCGCCTCGCGATAGGTGGTGTTCTCGAAGCTGACGGTGCTGATCATGTCGCCGCCGCCCTGCCAGGGGGGCATCTTGTCCAGCAGGTCCTTGCGGCCATACAGCACGCCGATGCCTGTGGGGCCATAGAGCTTGTGGCCCGTGAAGACATAGAAATCGGCGTCGATGGCCTGCACATCCACGGGCTGATGCACGGCAGCCTGGCTGCCGTCAAAGGCGACCAGGATGCCCTTGGCATGGGCCAGCCGGGCGATGCGAGCCACCGGGTTGACGGTGCCCAGAACGTTGCTGGCATGGGTGATGGAAACCAGCTTCACCTCTGGCGTCAGCATCGCCTCATAGGCGGCCATATCCAGGCTGCCATCATCCAGAACCGGCACGACCTTGATCGTAATGCCGATCCGGTCGCGCAGAAGCTGCCACGGCACGATATTAGCGTGATGTTCCATCCAGGAGATGATGACGGCGTCACCCGCCTTCAGGAACCGCCCGCCCCAGCTGTTGGCCAGCAGGTTGAACGCCTCCGTCGCGTTGCGGGTGAAGACGATGTTCTCACGGCTCGGCGCGTTCAGGAACGCCGCCACCTTGTCGCGCACCGCCTCATACAGGTCGGTCGAGCGCTGTGACAGGAAATGCACGCCGCGATGCACGTTGGCGTAGTCATTTTCCAGCAGGTGCGACATGGCGTCGATCACGGCGCGCGGCTTCTGCGCGGAGGCACCATTGTCCAGATAGACCAGGGGTTTGCCGGCGCGGCCCTTTTTCTCATGCACCAGACGGGTCAGGATCGGGAAATCCTGACGCACGCGCATCACATCATAGGGGGCATTGCCCAGGGTCGGATTCAGCAGATCAGACATTTTCATCCCCGATAGCCCGCCGCAACCAATCGCGGCCCTGGCCCAGAAGGTAATTTTCCACCCGCATGCGGCGGGCATAACCGACGGCCCGGAAAAAGTCCGGACATTGATAATCCATGGGCATGACCGTGGCCCAGCGGCACCCGGCCTCTGCCCCCAGCCGTTCCAGTTCCATCAGTACCTGCCGCCCTAGGCCTTTGCCGCGCCAGAGCGGGACCACGGCCAGGTCGACCAGGGTCAGATAGGCGCCGTCCAGAACGGCCAAACCCGCCGCCACCCGCACCCCGCCGGCATCCACCGCTTCCACCGTCAGTTCGGTATAGGGATCGGGAATGGTCAGGTACCAATGCGCGTCCAGGCCGTTTTCCACAGCCTGCACATCCGCCGGATCGGGCGATTCGGCCCGGTGCAGATACAGCCCCGCCGGCAGGGCCAAGGCGGGGGCGGCGGACAGCGGCGTCTTGCTGAAATAATGCCGGTCATGGCCCCAGGTGAAATCGGCAAACACGCCCTGGCTTTCATAGCCATAGCGGGGATAGAAATCCGGCCCCTGGAAACCCATGGTGGACAGGTATAGCCGGTTTGCCCCCGCCGCCACCGCCGCATTTTCCGCCGCGACCAGCAGGGCCGCCCCCAGCCCCCGGCCCCGCCAGGGCGCATCCACCCACAGCACATGCATATAGGCGTCAGGACCATAGAGCCAGACCACGGCCCCGGCCTGGATCACCCCACCCATATCGCGGATGAACAGACCCAGCGGCTTGCGGTCGGCGCCCAATGCCGCGTGTTCGGCCTCCATTGCCCGTTCATGCAGCCAGGCCATGACATCCCCATCCGCCGGGTGGCGGCGGTAAAATGTCAGGGTTGAGCGGCGGGACAGGCTGTCGGGCATCAGATCAGCGCGCCCCCATCCAGGCCTCGGCCCGCGCCCGGAAATGGGCGCGCACCGTCTCGTCGATGATCTCGTCCAGCGCCTCATCCAGGAAGGCGCCGATCAGCAGCACGCGGGCCGCATCGCGCGGGATGCCCCGGGCGCGCAGATAGAACATCTGGTTTTCGTCCAGCTCACCCGCCGTGGCGCCGTGGCTGCATTTCACATCGTCGGCATAGATTTCCAGTTCCGGCTTGGAATTGATCTCCGCCTGCTCCGACAAAAGCAGGGCGCGGTTCAGCTGATAGCCGTCGGTCTTCTGCGCATCGGGGCGCACAACGATCTTGCCCTGGAACACGGCGCGGGCCGACCCGTCGATCACGCCCTTCACCACCTCGCGGCTGGTGCAATGCGGCTTGGCATGGTCGATCAGGGTAGTGATGTCGCTGACCTGATTGCCGGTGATGGCATAGGCGCCGGACACCCGCGCCGCGATCCCCGTACCGTCCAGCACCTGCCGCGCCTCATGCCGGGCCAGCCGGGCGCCGAGGTTCAGGACAAACGTGTCATAGACGGCATCCTGGGCCAGATGGGTCGACACATTGGCCAGATGCCAGGCGTCCAGCCCCTCTGCCTGCAATTTGTAATGATGCAGGCGGCCAGCGGCACCCACGCTGACGTCGGCCACGATATTGCTGACATAAGCGCCGGCATTGGCGCCGACATGGTGTTCAACCACCGTCGCCTCGGCCCCGTCGGCGATGTCGATGACGATGCGCGGGTTCCACAGGGCGGCCTTGTCACCGCTGGTCGCGGCGATGAAGACCAGCTCCACGGGGCTGGCCAGCTTCACGCCGGCGGCCACGCGCAAGACCGCGCCGTGGGATGACAGGGCGCTGTTCAGGGCACGGAACGGGCCGTCGCCGGCGACCGGCGCGGTGTCACCCGTCAGGGCGGTCAGGACCACGCCATCGGGCAGGTCACCGACGCGCGACAGGTCGGCGCGGTACTGCCCGGCGACAAACACCAGACGCGGGGCGGGCGCGTCCAGGGCGGTCGGGATGTCATCCACGGTCACGGTTGCGGCGTCCGGGGCGGGGCCCAGGGTCAGCTTGTCCAGACCGCGCAGGTTGGTGAATTTCCAGGCCTCAGCCCGTGTGCTGGGCAGGCCCGCCTTGGCGAACCGGTCCAGGCCATCGGCGCGCGGGCCGGCCAGGGCGGGGGCCAGTGCCACCACCTGTTCCACGAAATTCCGGGCCGTCTGGTTCTGTTCGTCACGCATGGTTCACAGCTTCATGTCGTAGAAGTTCATGTTCAGGCCCGGCACGTCATATTCGGCAACGCCGAAACGCTGGAACCCGTGCAGCGGATAGAATTGGGGCGCCTGGCAATCCATCGTTTCCACCGCCGCCCGCGTGCAGCCCAACTTCCGCCCTTCGTCCAAGGCGGCGGCCAGCATGGCGTAACCGGTGCCGGTACCACGCAGACTGTCATCCAGCCAGACCATGTCGACCATGAAGTCGCTGTCCACGGCATAGCAAAGGGCGGCCCCGCGCGGGGTACCGGTCACGATATCGCGGACGTAGGCCGCCACCAGTTTCACGGGCGCGCCCAGCACCGCCTGCCGGCGGGCATCGGTGATGCGCCAGATCTCCTTGGCCAGATGCCGGGGCGGCGGTTCGTGGACCGCCAGCGCGAAGCCAGCCTGTGCCGTGGCCTCCCCCCTGCCGATCCGCTTTTCCAGGATGGTGAAGACACCACCGCGAATATGCGGGCCGATCACCTGTCGCACCGCATAACCGGCGGCCAGATAGGGGGCGGTGTCGTCGTGTGCGCGCACGATCATGATGAAACGGTCGGCATCACGCCGGGCCAGTTCAGCCTCCGTCCGGGCCAGCACCGAAGCGATGGCGGGGCCGGGGTCGATGCCGGGAACGGTCCAGACACCCCAGAAGCAATAGGCGTCACGTCCCCATTGGGTCAGCGACAGGCCCGCCTGCGGCGCCCCCGTCTCCCCATTTCCCGCCACCGTGACGAACCGGCCCTGGGCCGGCGGCAGGGTGGCGGCATTGAAGGCCATCAGCCCGCCCAGCACGATATCAGCGTCCGGTCCCGTGACCGGCACGTCATATTCAATGCTGATGCGCACACCGGGGGCGGTCATGGATCAGGCCGCCTCGGTCACGCCGAACTCGGCATAGCCCTTGGCTTCCAGCTCCAGCGCCAGTTCCTTGCCGCCCGACTTCACGATGCGGCCATTGGCCAGCACATGCACCACGTCGGGCACGATGTAATCCAGCAGGCGCTGATAATGGGTGATGACCAGCATGCCGCGTTCGGCCCCGCGCAGACGGTTCACGCCCTCGGCCACGATCTTCAGCGCATCGATATCCAGGCCGCTGTCGGTTTCGTCCAGGATGGCCAGCTTCGGCTGAAGCACGGCCATCTGCAGCGCTTCGTTGCGCTTCTTCTCCCCGCCGGAGAAGCCGACATTGACGGCGCGCTTGATCATCTCGTCATTCATCGAGAGATCCTTGGCCTTGGCCCGGATCAGCTTCAGGAACTGCATCGCGTCCAGCGGCGCCTCGCCACGCGTCTTACGAATGGCGTTCAGCGCTTCCTTCAGGAAGGTGGTGTTGGACACGCCGGGGATTTCCACCGGGTACTGAAACGCCAGGAACAGGCCGGCGGCGGCGCGCTCCTCAATCTCCATTGACAGCAGGTCCTGGCCGTCGAAAGTGACGCTGCCTTCGGTGATCTCATAGCCTTCACGACCGGCCAGCACATAGGACAGCGTGCTTTTGCCCGCGCCGTTGGGACCCATGATGGCATGCACCTCACCGGCCTTGATGGTCAGATCAACCCCTTTGAGGATCGCCTTGCCATCGACAGTGGCGTGCAGGTTCTTGATTTCGATCAGGGACATTTGCTGCTCCAACACCCGGCTCTAACCCGGTTCCTATCTTTCCTCTGCGACCTTGCCCCTCAACCGTCATCCCCGCGTAAGCGGGGACCCAGCGTGAGCGGCGATAGCCGCGACATGACTCTTCTCGGTGCCGATGATGACTCACGATTCCTGCCTGTGCGGGAATGGCCGTGAAGTGACCTACAGCAACGTTGAACTCAAATCGTTCCAGTTTGGGTTGGACGATTCAATCAGCTCCAGCTTCCAGGCCCGGTTCCACTTCTTTAGCTGTTTTTCGCGGTGAATCGCATCGGCAATCCCCTCAAACGCTTAATAGTAGACCAGAGTCTTGACGCCATACCGCTTCGTGAACCCTTCAACCAAACCCTCCCGGTGTTCCCACACCCGTCTGCCAATGTCGCTGGTTACGCCGATATAAAGCGTCCCGTTGCGTGCACTGGCGAGGATGTAGAGGTAGCCGGGCATTCATTCCTTTCCACTCTTTCAGCCATTACCTCCACCCTTAACCGTCATCCCCGCGAAAGCGGGGACCCAGCGTAGAGCGGCGTCTGCCGCGACATGAGCCATATCGGCGCTAACCGCGCCTCACGCTGGGTCCCCGCTTTCGCGGGGATGACGGGGAGGGGCGGCGTGACGGTTAAGGGCATCACCCCACAGACCCCTCCAAACTGATCGCCACCAGCTTCTGCGCTTCCACGGCGAATTCCATGGGCAGTTCTTTCAGCACTTCCTTGCAGAAGCCGTTCACGATCAGGCCGACCGCGTCCTCTTCCTTCAACCCGCGCTGGCGGCAATAGAACAGCTGGTCTTCGGAGATTTTGGCCGTCGTCGCCTCATGCTCCACCCGCGCGGTGCGGTTGCGGCTTTCGATATAGGGCACGGTGTGGGCCCCGCACTTGTCGCCGATCAGCAGGCTGTCGCACTGGGTGAAGTTGCGGGCGTTCTGCGCCTTGGGCAGGATGCGGACCAAGCCGCGATAGGTGTTCTGGGCACGGCCGGCGGAGATACCCTTGGAGATGATGGTGGAGCGGGTGTTCTTCCCGATATGGATCATCTTGGTGCCGGTATCGGCCTGCTGCATATTGTTGGTGATGGCGACCGAATAGAACTCGCCCACCGAATTGTCGCCCTGCAGGATGCAGCTCGGGTACTTCCAGGTGATGGCCGACCCGGTTTCCACCTGGGTCCAGCTGACCTTGGAATTGCGACCACGGCAGGCGGCGCGCTTGGTCACGAAATTGTAGATACCGCCCTTGCCATTCTCGTCGCCCGGATACCAGTTCTGGACGGTTGAGTACTTGATGGTGGCATCATCCAGCGCCACCAGTTCCACCACGGCGGCATGCAACTGGTTCTCGTCACGCTGCGGGGCGGTGCAGCCTTCCAGATAGGAGACGTAGGAGCCTTCGTCGGCGATGATCAGGGTGCGCTCAAACTGTCCCGTATTCTTCGCATTGATGCGGAAATAGGTGGACAGCTCCATGGGGCAGCGCACGCCCTTGGGGATATAGACGAAGCTGCCATCGGTGAAGACGGCGCAGTTCAGCGTCGCGAAGTAGTTATCGGAATAGGGGACCACCGTGCCCAGATACTGCCGCACCAGATCGGGATGGGTCTTCACTGCTTCCGAGATCGAACAGAAGACGATGCCCTTCTCTTCCAGCTTCTTCTTGAAGGTGGTGGCGACCGAGACCGAGTCGAACACGGCATCCACCGCGATGGACGGACTGTCGCCCGCGCCCTCGACACCGGCCAGGATGGCCTGTTCCTTCAGGGGAATGCCCAGCTTCTCATAGGTCTTCAGCAACTCGGGATCGACCTCATCCAGCGATTTCGGGCCGGCGGTCGTCTTGGGCGCGGAATAGTAATAGCTGTCCTGATAATCGATGGGCGGATAGTGCAGCTTGGCCCAATCCGGCTCGTCCATGGTCAGCCAGTGGCGATAGGCCTTCAGCCGCCATTCCAGCAGCCATTCCGGCTCCCCCTTCTTGGCGGAGATGAAGCGGACGATATCTTCCGACAGGCCCTTGGGCGCGGTTTCCGACTCGATATCGGTGAAGAAGCCGTACTTGTACTTCCCCTCCGCCAGGCTCTTGACCTGCTCGATCGTCTGTTCAGTGGCGGCCATGTCCGTCGCTCCCCTTCAAACCCCAGAGTGTGATCGCTTCAAATGAAGCGTGAATCACACGACCAACTACAGAACCCCTGTCTGTTCAACCGGCCAGCACGGCGCGGGGCGCCGGCTCACTCTCGAAATCGAACAAGGCGGGGGCGGCCATGTCGGCCAGCGTCACATCCTCCAGCGCGCGGCGCACGGCGCTGTTCACCTTTTCCCAATGGTTCTTGCGGGAGCACAGGCTTTGCACCCCGCAGCCGCCGGAACCGCCATCGACGCAATCGGTCAGCGCAATCGGCCCCTCGATCGCCTCGATGATATGGACCACATTGATCCGGTCGGGCGTGCGCGACAGGCTGTAACCACCCGCCGCCCCCCGATGCGATTGCAGAAGGTCGCCACGCGTCAGCAGCTTCAACAGCTTCTGCACCGTCGGCATGGGCAGGCCCGTGCGGTCGGCCAGGGAATTGGCCGTGTGCAGCGCGCTGTCGGCATGCGCCAGGGTGGTCAGGACCACCACGGCGTAATCCGTCATCTTGCTGAGCCGCAGCATGGGCGTTGCGAACCTTTCTCAATACAGGACCAAATTAGTACCGATTAAGTGAGCCGGTCAGGGTCGGGTGTCAAGCATTCCGCCCCCACCCCGCGGCACGGGTGGCATGCATCCGTTAAGATAGCCATGCGGTGAGCGGGATTTTACCGCCCTGCACCATGCCCCATTGGGCGTTGTCACCCCCGCCCGACGGGCGCACCATTCTTCTCATGACGGGGGCGTTAAGGACCAATCCCCGCCATAACCGACCGATCCTGACGAAGGGCGGCCGGAAAATCGGTCGGATTTATCGCGGCGAAGCCCCCGCCTTTGTGCGGTATCATGTGGTTTGTGCCCATCCGGCTGAAGCCGAGAGGCTATCGAGAAATGGCGGACCGTCTCCTGGTTGGGACGGCCCGCCATTTTCGTTTTTGAGTGAGTTCTGCCGTTACCCCCCCCTTGTCATCCCGGCGAAAGCCGGGACCCAGGGGCAACAGGCACTATCCTCTCCCCTCGCCTCACGTTCCGCAGCACCAGCGTTGAACGCTTGGCCCCTGGGTCCCGGCTTTCGCCGGGATGATGAGGGGGCAAGCAACCCGCCCTGCGCCCCACGCACACCGCACCCGGTGGCAAAGAGGTTTTCCGCGCACCCGCCCGCTTGGTAGGGTCGCCGCCTGTTCTGTGGGGTCTGGCAAGGGGGATGGCGATGGTGACGGCGACGGGCGTGGCAGCAGTGACGGTCATTCCGCCGACCCATCCCCTGACGGGCCGCGTGGTGCCGCCGGGATCGAAATCCATCACCAACCGCGCCCTGCTGCTGGCGGCTCTCGCCACGGGCACCAGCCGCCTGACCGGCGCGCTGAAAAGCGACGATACGCGGCATATGGCCAACGCCCTGCGTCAGATGGGGGTGAGTGTCGATGAACCCGACGCCACCAGTTTCATCGTGACCAGCAGCGGGCGACTGACGGCGCCTGCCGGGCCGCTGTTCCTGGGCAATGCCGGTACGGCCACCCGCTTCCTGACCGCCGCCGTCGCCACGGTCGACGGCACCGTCGTGGTGGACGGGGATGAGCATATGCGCAAGCGGCCCATCGCGCCGCTGGTCAAGGCGCTGACGGCGCTGGGCGTCGATCTGGAGGCGCCGACCGGCTGCCCCCCCGTCACCGTGAACGGCAAGGGCGCGTTGGCGGGGGGCCGTGTGGAGATCGATGCCGGCCTGTCCAGCCAGTATGTCAGCGCCATCCTGATGGCGGCTTCCTGTTCCAGCGGCCCCATCGACATTGCCCTGACAGGCAGCGAGATCGGCGCGCGCGGCTATATCGATCTGACGGTTGCGGCCATGCGCGCCTTTGGCGCCGTGGTGGAACAGCAGGATGCCGCCACCTGGCGCGTGCTGCCCACCGGGTACAAGGCCGCCGATTATGTCATCGAACCCGATGCGTCAGCGGCGACTTACCTTTGGGCGGCAGAGGTGCTGACGGGGGGGCGTATCGATCTGGGCGTGCCGTCGGATGCCTTCACGCAGCCCGACGCCTGTGCCCAGGCCGTGATCGCGCAGTTCCCCAACATGCCGGCGGTCATTGACGGCTCGCAGATGCAGGATGCCGTGCCGACGCTGGCGGTATTGGCAGCCTTCAACAATCATCCGGTGCGCTTTGTCGGCATCGCCAATCTGCGCGTCAAGGAATGCGACCGCACCCGTGCCCTGTCCACCGAACTGGCCAAGATCCGTCCGGGTCTGGCCTGGGAGGAAGGCGATGATCTGATCGTGGCCGCCGATCCGGCCCTGGCCGGCCAGACCCTGGCCACCGACATCCACACCTATGCCGACCATCGCATCGCCATGTCCTTCGCGCTGGCCGGCCTGAAAATCCATGGCATCACCATTATGGACCCTGGCTGTGTCGCCAAGACCTATCCCGGCTATTGGGATGCGCTGCGCTCGCTGGGCGTGGAACTGGTATGAGGCAGCGGGGTTTCCGCGGATTACGGCTTGCGCCTAATCCACGCTACCTGTCGGGCATGTATCGTAGCGCGGATTAGCGAAGCGTAATCCGCGGGTCAACGGAATCAGATGTCCCCATGCCCTGCAGCGGCCCCGGCTCGGCCAAAAGCCGGACAAGCCGTTCAGGTTCGGACGCGAACCAGACATGGCTGCCCCAGGCCAGGGAGGGTAGGGCCTTCTTCACCTCTGCCCGGTCGCGGTCCAGGAAGGCGGTGATGCAGGCCACCCTGGAGGGGGAAAAGCCCCCCTCGCCAGCGATATCCAGGAAGGCCCGGGCCCGCTGTTCGGTGACGGGGCCGTCGGTTGCCACCACCTCCACGAACACCAGCTTCAGGTCGGCGGCGCTGTGCCCCCGGTCCAGAAGGATGATGTCGGGCAGGGTGCGGTCGGGCGTGATGCGCAGGCGCAGCCGCTTGATCCAGCCCTCATCGCGGGCCGCCACTTTGGCCGCACTTTCCGACAGCCACAGGACCACGGGATCGGTCAGGAAACGCGGTGCGAACTGTTCCACCACGGACTGCGCGATACGGCTGCTGGGTCCCGGCGCCAGCAACCGCGTCTCGCCATTGGGAAAGCGCACCAGGATATCGGCCCCGTCCCGGTCGGTGGAGCCGCGCAGACTGACGATGCGGGCCAGCGCCATGGGGTTCAGCGTCGCATCGGCCCATTGCTTAGCGGCCCTGGTCAGCGCTTCGCCCTGCAAACCCGGATCAAACAGGGACGCGAAAGGCGCGGCCAGGGCGTAGCGCGGCTTGGACGATGTCGTGGGTACGCCCGCCCGTTCGATGACGGCGCCATTGGGGATCAGTCCCTGGCGAATGACCTCGTCCCGCACCTGTTCGCGGCTATTGTCCTGATACCAGCGCTCACCGGTGGCGCGCGGGGCCTTGGCATAATCGGCGCGTGATTGGGCATCGGCGTTGAACAGCATGCGCGTATCGCCCAGCCGCACCACATGCACCGGGTTCAGCCAGATGTCCGCCCCCGCCACCGCCCCGATATAGAGGAAGGCCGCGACGGTGGCCGCCGCCGCATCGCGCACGCATTTATCCCGCTCCGGCGTGCCTTCCGGGAAAATCAGGCGCAGGCGGCGGGCCACCTCCGCCCGTTCCAGCAACGGCGGCATTGGATGCATCAGGAAATCCCGTACAGACGGTCGGCGGCCTGATCTAGCCGGTCGCGTGATGCCCCCGCCGCCACCAGCGCCGTCAGTTCCTTCAGTGCCGCCGGGTGCGGCAGGGGCATGGCCTCCACCTCATAGGCGGACACGGCGACGGAGCCGGAGATGCAGCGGAAGGCGCGGTCGGCGGCCCGGCTGTTCAGGAAGGCGGCCAGAACGGCGGGCGGCACCGAAGGCGGACTGTCATCCAGCGGCAGCAGCATGTTCAGGTGGTTTTCCACCGTGACACCGCGCGGATGTTTGGCCAGGAAGGACAGGGGCATTTCGGCGGCGATCAGGCGGCGGGCTTGTTCCTTGGCCGTCGTCCGCTGCAACAGCACGCAGGGCCGGCGAGTCAGCAGCCAGTCATCGCCCTTCAGTGCCGGGTGGAACCAGGGCTTGTGGTTGGCCTTCTCACAGCGATAGGTGAAGCGGCCATCGGGCGTGACGGATTCGGCCCAGACCAGGGGGACGGCCCCCTTGCCCGGCTTGTCCGCGATCTGCGGCTTGTACCGGTTCCAGACCAGGGGGCCGGTGGCCACGCGATAGCCCCAGTCGCGCAGCCGGCTGTCCAGGCTGCGCAGCCGTGTCGCCAACCCCGTCTCACTGGCATGACGCGGCAGGATCCAGGGGGCGGTGGGTTCGTCGGGCAGGGTGAAGGAACCCGATGGCAGGATGGTCAGGCCATCGCCGCCGCTGCCGGCCCGGATCATGTTGACCAGGGCGCGGTCGGGCCGCTTCTTCCTCGGCCCCATCCGGCGGTATGTCGCCAGCACCGTCTCCTGCAGGACATTGTCAAACACGCCCTTGCGTTCATCGACGAAATCCAGAGACAGGGGCGGGGCCAGATCGGACAGGGTGCGGCGCAGATGCTTGAAATAATCCCCGGCCAGGAAGGAGGACGGGGTGAGGAAGGCGATCAGCCCGCCCGGCACGGTCCAGCGCACGGCCTGATCCATGAACAGGGCATAGAGATTGGCATGGCCATAAAGGCTGCGCGCGAACCGCGCCCGCATGTCGGGCGCCAGGGTCAGGCGGCCATAGGGCGGGTTGCCGATCACCAGATCAAACTCCGCCGCCGCCGAGATGGACAGGGCATCGGCGTGCCGGCAGGGTGACAGGCGCTTGCCCCCGGCCCGGATCAGCGGAGCCAGTGCCGCCTCCACCATCACACCCGATATCCAGGCGGCGACAGGGTCCAGTTCCAGCCCGCGCAGGCGGTTGGCGATGGAGCGCAGGGCCAATGCCGGCTCCACCCCCTTCAGTGCCTTGGCCATGCGCAGGGCGGCAGGCACCAGAAAGGCACCGCAGCCGGCGGCGGGGTCCAGCACCCTTGCCTCGGCCCAATCAACCTTGCCACCATCGGCCAGATCAACCAACCGGGCGGCCAGGGCGGGCGGCGTGTAATAAACACCGTGGCGGGCCCGTTCATCGGATGGCATCAGGCCGGCATGCAGGGCGCCGATGCGGTCCGCGACATTCGCCACGGGCAGCGGCGCCAGGCTTTCGCCATAGGCACGGGCGGCGGCGGCAACGTCCGCCCCCAGGCTGGGCGGTGTCTTGGTGACGGGGGGCGGCGAAAGGTCCAGGCCCGTCTCCAGCGCCTGCCACCAGCCGCGCACCACAAGCTGCACCAGGGCCGCCTCCTGACGGCGCTGCTGCGCCGACAGCGACGCGACGGCAGCCAACAGCAACGCCCCCGGCTCGGGGGCGTCGGTGGGGGCCGGCTTCATCGCGGCGGGCGGGGTCGGGCGGTGGGACAAGGGGGTATTGAGGACTGTTCAGGTTCCAGATGTTCCATGATCGTTCAGGGTCCGGACGGACGCAAGCGCGATCCCGTCAGGACGGCCCGTTACCCGGCCTGCCCACATTCAGCCACAGGGTCGGGTCCGACAGCGGCGTGGCCGGCGGCAGGTTGGGATTGGGCAGACGGATGATGGTGGCCTCATTGAACCGTTCCAGTGGAAAGGCGCCGCGCGTGGAGGGATGGGTGGACAGCATGCGCTTCAACTCGCCATTGGCCAGCAGCGTACGCAACCCTTCCTCCAGCCGGCGGGCCAGGCTGTCCATGCCTGGCGCCACATAGAAATAGACGGGCATGGGATAGGCGATGACCAGCCTGTCAAAGACCATCAGGTCCGACCCGCCATAGGTCTCATACTCCTCTGCCACCTCGGCCAGACCGCGCGCGAAATAGTCACAGCGACCGGCGCGCAGCATGGAATAAAGCTGGTCGAAATGCACATTGGTGACCTGGGGCAGGCCGCTGGCGGCCAGCACGTCGAAATCCGGCCATTGCGCGCCCTGACAGGCCGTGAAGCGCTTCAGATCCTCCACCGTGCGGATGGCGGCAAAGGCGGCGGCATCACGCGCCCGTATGACGGGCACCCGCTGTCCGATCAGGCCCATATCGATGGGGATGCGGATGGGGTTGCCCTCCTTCTCCCGCTCGATATTGGTGCCGGTCCAGGTGACATCGATGCGCCCGGCCTTCAGTTCCGCCAGAAGCCGGCCCTGACTGAACTTCTCCCGCACCCGTTCGATGCGGACGGGGCCATATCGCGGCGTCGTCTCGTCGATCAGGCGGCGGAACAGGTCATGGAAATAATCAACCCGCGTCTCCTCCCCTTGCGACTGCCAGTCGGAGACACGGACAATGGTGGGTTCGGCTCCCGAAACGGGAAGGACCGGCAATAAGGCCAGCCATATTATTGCCATCCAACGGGACAGGCATCCCAGCGTCCTGCGTGCTCCCGGCGGATCTAGCATTGGCGATTCCCAGAGGGAAAAATTGTCGATTGGAGATAGCAGGAATAATAGCAGATCAAGGAGTAGCGGAAGGAATGGCTTCGATAATCTCTGACATTAGTTCCAGGGCGTCTTCAGCGTGGCGCCGCGATATGATCATATGCAGTTTGTAATCAGCGTCGATCCTCAGGCGATGAAAATCCCTAAGACGAACTCCAACGCGGCGAAGTCTGGGGTTCCCGCTTGTTGTCAGATAATCACTGAGTTGCCGGTGTACACCATGTGTAATCCGTACATCGAACTGATATCCATTGCCCTCTGCTAACTGCAAGCTGGCATGGTAGGCAGCATAATATAAGCGCGAAATAGCAGATCGGGCTCTGGCCGCAGATATCTCACGACTAACGAGGGATTCAGCATCCTCGACCAGCAAACGCCAATCTAGAATCATGCAGCTATCCTTGACCGAGCAGCCGCTGGGATTGATGGATGGCGCGGTGCTGTTGCAATCTGTACTGCATACTTCCATTGCCAGGATGCATCGCCGCCGAAATGCGAGATGCTAAAAGCGTCAAGGCGATCTTGCAAACGGTCAGAAAGATCAAACCGGTTGATTTTTGCACCATCAATAAGAAGTCGCATGCTGAATGCCAGAGTACCCTCATCAGGTTGGATAAAAGTACCCACATCCTCTGCGCTAATCAGGTACGGGGCGACAATCTCCATCGTTGCGCACTGTAGATCATTAAATACCTCCGCCAGACCCATTTCCGATATATTTTCGAGATAACTGGCAGCGTGCTGTTTATCCTTTTCGCGCACAGATTTTTTGATTACTTGAGCAACCAAATCTAAGTCACCATACTGAACGGCAATGCGGATAAGGTTCTCCCATGGCATTTCACGTTCAATCAAAAACCGGCTCGCGCAAGATAGAGCCTCTTCTTTCAGACCGAAATCTGCCAGCAGGCAGGCAATTCCCCACCTGACCGGAGGCTTTGCCGTGTTCCAACGTGCATTTGCCGCGAGAACGTGTTCCACACCCTCATCGTGCTTTCCGACAAGTTGGCATGCACGAGCAAGGCAGGCGGATAGCGCCGCATCTGGTGACGTAGAACGTGCAATGCCCATGGTCCGGAAATAGGCTGCCATCGCGGCTTCCACATCTCCGAAGTCCAGCGATACAAGCTGATTCCAAATTTCATCGCTTTTGGCTAACGCTACGGGCATAGGCAGCAACCTCCACCAGTTGATGCTACCGATTCATACCCGTTCTAGCAACAGCAGCGAGTCGCTCACCCCTCCAGCATGCGGCGCAGCAGTTCGACATCTTCGGCGAAGGCCGGGTCGGTGCCGCAGAGTTCGTCTACCTTGCGGACGGCATGCATGACGGTGGTGTGGTCGCGGTCGCCGAATTTGCGGCCGATTTCCGGCAGGGAGCGCTGGGTCAGCTGCTTGGCGAGATACATGGCCACCTGACGCGGGCGGGCCACGGCGCGTGCGCGGCGTGCACTGCTCATGTCGGCCAAGCGGATGTTGAAATGCTCCGCGACCTTCTTCTGGATCTCTTCGATCGTCACGCGGCGGTTGGATGCGCGCAGCAGGTCGTGCAGCACATCCTGCGCCGATTCGAGCGTGATGGCGCGGCCCACCAGTTCGGCATGGGCGACGATGCGGTTCAGCGCGCCTTCCAGCTCACGCACATTGCTGGTGATCTTGTGGGCCAGGAATTCCAGGACCTTGGGCGGCACCTTGGCGCCGATGCGGTCGGCCTTCTGACCCAGAATGCCCAGACGCAGCTCGTAAGTGGTCGGGTGGATATCAGCCACGAGGCCCCAGCCCAGACGCGAGCGCAGCCGCTCCTCCATGCCTTCCAGGTCCGATGGGCTTTTGTCGGCGCTGATGATGACCTGACGGTTCTGATCCACCAGGGCATTGAAGGTGTGGAAGAATTCTTCCTGGGTGCTGTCCTTGCCGCTGATGAACTGCACATCGTCGATCATCAGCACGTCGACCGACCGGAACTGCTCCTTGAAGGCCATCGTGTCCTTGAAGCGCAGCGCCCGGATGAACTGGTACATGAACTTTTCGGCCGACAGATAGATGACGCGGCGCGACGGGTCCTTTTTGCGGATGGCCCAGGCGATAGCGTGCATCAGATGCGTCTTACCCAGACCCACGCCACCATAAAGGAACAGCGGGTTGAAGGGCACGGCCTGCGCATCGGCCACGCGGCGGGCGGCGGCAAAGGCCAGCTCGTTCGGCTTGCCCACCACGAAATTCTCGAACGTGAAGCGCGGGTCCAGCGGGGCCGACATCTCGTCGGTGCGGTCCTCGACCACGACCAGTGCGGGGCTGGGTTCGATCACCAGTTCGGTGACGGGTTCCGGCTTGGCCACGGGGGCGGCGGGGGGCGCGTCATTGGCGGGGGTGGCCGTGATCTCCGGCTTGGCGGCACTGGCCACCACGATCTCCACCGACTGCACGCCCGGATTCTCACCGGAGAACAGGGCGCGGATGCGGTCGGCGTAATGGGTGCGAATCCAGTCGCGCATGAAGCGGGTCGGCACCAGGATGCGCAGCTGTCCGCCATCCAGCGAACCGACGGTCAGCGGCTTCAGCCAGGAACGATAGGCGGTTTCGCCCACCTCGTCCTTCAAGCGGCCCCGCACCCGCGCCCACTGTTGATCCAGCGAACCCTGCACTGACATTCGACCGTTGCTCCCCGCCCCAAGGCTCAACTTCACCGCAGCGCGCCCGCCATCGCAGCGCGCGTCATCCGCAACCAGGATTGAAACGTCCGGGACGGCAAAACCACCCCTGCGCAGGACCGACAGGCCTGCGACCCACTGGCCGATCCCTGGCGCCCCGGCGCCACGATCAGCCATTCCCTTATCATCAGGGCCAATGTCGCCATTGGCACCGCCCCACCCCGGTACCCGCCCCGCCCCATCCTTCTTCGGTTCACCCTTATTGTGGGTAATGAAGATGGTTGCGGAAACACAAAACCGTAACAACGGACGTTCCCTTGCGGAATACCCCCTTCGTACAGGTCTTGTTTTTCAAGAAATGGCAAGCGATCGCCGGGGGTCGGGACTTGGGATGTAATGCACATCCATTATCCGCACGCCACTTTGGATTACAATCCAAAGACGTCATACACCCGTCTGCATCGCTTCCATTGTACTGCCGAACAGCAGTTGAGGGATGCTAGAGGGGCGGCGGAAGAGTCGCAACGGGACCGAAAAGGGAACGCCGAAAAAAGCAAAAATCGTTCGCCACGGATTCAACAAGCCCAGGCCGCAACCCTTTGAAAAGGATGTGGGGCGGGACATGAACCCGGTTTCCTGACGCCATAAGAAAACCGCGCGGGCGATAGGCACCGCGCGGGTTCCTCTACGGCTAGCGAAGGATCAGCCCAGGGCCTTGATACGGCCGGACAGACGCGACAGCTTGCGCGAAACAGTGTTGGCGTGCAGCACGCCCTTGCTCACACCGCGCATCATCTCCGGCTGGGCCTGCTTGAAGGCTTCAGCGGCGACGCTCTTGTCGCCAGAGGCGATGGCGGTCTCAACCTTCTTCAGGAAGGTGCGGATACGGCTGACGCGGGCGCGATTGACCTCAGTCCGGGTGGCGGTCTGACGGATGCGCTTCTCAGCGGACTTATGATTGGCCATAGGAAACCTTTACGCGGAACATGGTGGTGCCGTAGGAAGCGGCGCTTATACAAGGGGTCAGGCGCCCCGTCAAGCGGGTGCGGGCAGGGTCCCCATACGAAACTTGCTGGTCTGACAGTCGCCTTTTGGGCTGCGCCAGAGTCGAGCCCCGAGTCGAGACACGCCCGTCACAAGACAGTCAGCAGTAATGCGATGTATATAGGGGGCGACTTCATTTGAACACCCCATAGGTTGTTCAGGCAGGTTTGCGTGCTGAGAGCATCGCCTGTGTTCCGTCAATTCCCCGCCGGCGACAGCTGAAACCGCACCGTCAGGCGGCGGCTGGCTGCATCCATGGCGATGGCAATGTCCAGCACCTCATCCCCGCGCGCCCAGCGTCCGTCCTTGCCCCGGCTCCAGCCCAGTTGCGGCAGGGTTTCGGCATAAAAGCGGGTGATGGCGTCGGTATCGCTGGTGCCGGTCGCGGTCGCCTGCACGATGCGGCCTGTGGGATTGTCGAAGACCAGGGCGTCATCGGCACTGGCCGTCAGTCCGGGCGCCAGGGGCACATCCTCCGTCCCCGGCACGAAAGCGGCCAGGACGGCCCCCGGCAAAAGCGCGGTGGTCAGCAGGATCAGTGCGGCGGCGGCACAGGCGCGAAGGCCCCGGATCAGGTGCGGCATGATCTATCCTCGATACCTCAACGCTGATGGCGCGCACAGAAGAAAGTGGAGCGCCCGGCTTGGGTGATGCGGGCCACGCCGCCAGTCTTCGCAATGTCGCAGTCGCAGCGCCCGCACGCTTCCCCCTCGCGGCCATAGACCTGGAAGCTGTGCTGGAAATAGCCAAGTTCCCCATCGGACTGCACAAAGTCGCGAAGGGTGGAGCCACCGGCGGCAATCGCCTCGCCCAGGACATCGCGGATGATGGGGACCAACCGTTCGGCATCGGCCCCGGCCACGCTGTCGCCGCTGCGTGTCGGGTCGATGCCGGCGCGGAACAGGGCCTCGCAGACATAGATATTGCCCAGGCCCGACACGACCTTTTGATCCAGCAGCATGGATTTGATGGGGGCGGCCCGCCCGCGCAGCTTTGCCGACAACCCCTGGCCATGGAATCCATTGCCCAGCGGTTCGGGGCCAAGCGCCGCCAGCATGGGATGGGTCTCCATCCCGGCCTCATCGAACAGGTCCATGAAGCCGAAGCGGCGGACGTCATTATAGGTGACGACCCAGCCATCATCGGTGTGAAAGACCAGATGGTCATGGGTGGTGGGGGCGGGGGCCGGGCCGGGTTTCACCACCATGCTGCCCGACATGCCCAGATGGATCATCCAGACCAGCCCGCCTTCAACCCGGATCAGGATATATTTTGCCCGCCGGTCCAGCGACAGGACCTGCCGTCCGGTCAGGCGCTTGGCGAAATCGACGGGTAGGGGGAAGCGCAGGTCGGGCCGGTGCTGATCCACCCTTATCAGCCGCCGCCCCTCCAGCTTCAGGGCCAGACCGCGTCGGACGGTTTCAACCTCGGGCAGTTCGGGCATGGGCGGGGGCTCTGATGACACGAAAAGGACCCGGCTTGATAGCACGGTCGGGTCCCCATCGCGAAGGCCGGGTTTCAGGCGCGGGCTGCCGACAGGCCGCCATCGACCAGGCTGGCCGTGCCCGTGACAAAGCTGCTGTCGTCGGACGCCAGGAACAGAACCGCCTTGGCCAGTTCATCGGGCTGACCGGCGCGCTTCAGCGCATGCAGATTGTTGACGAAGCCCTGCTTGTCGGCGGTGTCGTTGGCGGCGTGATACATCTCCGTCTCCACGGCACCCGGCAGGACGGCATTCACCCGCACGCCCTTCGGCCCATATTCGGTGGCCAGCGCCTGGGTCAGGCCGATCAGGCCGGCCTTGCTGGCGGCATAGGCGGCCATGCCGGGGAAGGCGCCGCTATAGCCGACAAAGGTGGAGGTGAAGATCACCGAACCGCCATTGCCCATGGCCGGGATCTGATACTTGGCACCCAGGAAGGCGCTGGTCAGGTTCACGGCCAGCGTCTGGTTCCAGGCGTCGGCATCGATGCCGTCGGTCGGACCCATGGCGCCCAGCGTGCCGGCATTGTTGAAGGCGATATCCAGCTTGCCAAAGCGGCTGATGGCCAGATCGACCAGGGCCTTGGCAAAGGCCTCATGCTGTACGTCACCGGCCAGCGCCACGGCCTGCCCACCGGCGGCTTCGATTTCGGCGACCAAGCTGTCCAGTTCGGCCTGACGGCGGGCGGCGACAACCAGTTTGGCGCCTTCAGCGGCGAAAAGCCGGGCGGTGGCGCGGCCGATACCGGCGCTGGCACCAGTGATGATGGCGACCTTGTTCTGCAAGCGGTTCATGATCGGGGTCCTTTCGGTTTGGGTAGGTGCCGTCATCGGCGCCGTTGATGATTGAACCCTACGCCTCATGTTTACTTTCATCGATGGGATGAAAATGGTTATATCATTCAGTTTTACTGAATGATTGAGGGCGCCATGGACCGGTTGCGCGCGTTTGAGGTTTTTGTGGCGGTCGTGGGCAAGGGTGGGTTTGCGAAGGCGGCGGATGCGCTGAACACGTCGCCCGCCAATGTCACCCGCTATGTCGCGGAACTGGAGGCGCATCTGGGCACGCGGCTGCTGAACCGCACGTCGCGCCGCCTGTCACTGACGGAGGCGGGCCAGACCCTGTTCGACCGGGGCCGCCTGATCCTGGATGAGGTGGCGGAGTTGGAGGCCCTGGCCGGCGCTGCGGCGGTAAAGCCGCGCGGGCGGCTGCGCATCAATGCCCCGGTCAGCTTCGGCATCCGCCACATGGCCCCGCTCTGGCCGCGTTTCATGGCGCTGCATCCCGACGTGTCGCTGGATATCGCGCTGATCGACCGGGTCGTGGATATTGTGGAGGAAGGCTATGACATGGCCATCCGCATCTCCCGCGCCGGATCGCAAAGCCATGTGGCGCGGCGGCTGGCCATTTCGCGCAATCTTGTCTGCGCGTCGCCTTCCTATATCGCCCGGTATGGTCAGCCGGAAAGCCCGGAGGATCTGGCCGCCAACCATCGTTGCATTCTGTATTCCCACGCCGTCGCCCCTGACGAATGGTCCCTGACTGATGCAGGGGGCCGAGAGCAACTGGTGCGGGTGCAGGAGGTGATGTCCAGCAATAATGGCGACACGGCCCGCATGGCGGCGCTGGACGGGATCGGCATCATCCGGCAGCCCACATTTCTGGTGGGTGATGATCTGCGGGCGGGGCGGCTGGTCCCGCTGCTGCCGGGATACCGGTCACCCGATATCGACATTCTGGCGCTCTACCCCTCGCGCCGGCACCTGTCGGCCAAAGTGCGGGTGATGGTGGATTTCCTGGCAGAGGCGTTCCAGGGCACCCCGCCCTGGGATCGGGGGCTTTAGATCGGGTTTACGTTAACTGGAAGCACCCCCTATCGTCATCCCGGCGACAAGCCGGGACCCAGCGTGGAGCGGCGTCTGCCGCGACATGACTCATATCGGCGCTAAGCGCGCCTCACGCTGGGTCCCGGCTTCCGCCGGGATGACGAAGAAAACGCGTTTCAAGTCAAAAGAAATACGCTCTACGGCCCTGCCGCTTGGCTCATGTCGTCTCTTTCCATTGCGCGCTGCCCCACGGCACATCCAGCACGGGTTTGGCCGGTGCCTCGATATGGAACCGGTTCAGCCACAGGCGCACCGCGCCCAGGCCCGCCTGATCGATATGGTAGAGGCGGCGTGTGCCTGCACTCCTGTCGCTGACCAGCCCTGCGGCCTTCAGCACCTTCAGATGCTGTGATACGGCGGGCCGGCTGACGGGTAAACCGGCGGCAAGGGTGCCCACGGACAGGGGGCCTTCCGCGATCCGTTCAAAGATCATTCGGCGGGTAGGGTCGGAAAGGGCCGCAAGAATGCTTGTTATGTCAGCCATCACTTACGGTAAGTTTTTACTTACGCAACGTCAATCTCTGTCAATCCCCCGCAGATCGGCTATCATCGGGTCACGCTTCACCCGCCTGGAACCCTGCACCATGACGCTGTCCATCCCCCGCCTGATCGGCCATCGCGGTGCCGCCCGCCACGCGCCGGAGAATACGCTGTCCGGCATGCGGACCGGTGCCTTGCAGGGGGCGCTGTGGGTGGAGGTGGATGTGAAGATCACGCGCGATGGCGTGCCCATCCTGATGCATGATGATGATGTCGACCGGACCAGCGACGGCCATGGACTGGTCGCCGATATGGATTTTGCCGATATCCGCCGCCTGGATGCCGGGTCCTGGTTCGGGCCGGACTTTAAGGGGGAGCGCGTGCCCACCCTGGCGGAGGCGATCCAGGCGGCCACCCTGCTGGACATCAATCTCAATCTGGAGATCAAGCCCTGTCCGGGCCGGGATGAGCAGACGGCGGGCATTGCGCTGTCCATGGCGCTGAACCTGTGGCCGGCAAACCGGCCACCGCCCCTGATCTCCAGCTTCTCAGTGGAGTCCCTGGCCATGGCCAAGGTGGTGGCCCCGCAATGGCCGCGCGGATATCTGATGGATGAGGAACCGGCGGATTGGGAGGCTATTGCCGGCAGGCTTGGGGCCGCCACCATCAATGTGGATGCCAAAAAGCAAAGCGCGGAAAGCGTCGCCGCCTTCCGCGCTTCTGGCCGGCCCGTGCTGGCCTGGACTGTCAATGACCCCGAGCAGGCGCGTCGCCTGTTCCAATGGGGCGTGGCCGGGGTCTTCACCGACACGCCCAAAGGGCTTTATCAGGGGCTGACGGGCAAGGGTTGATATTCACCTGCCCGTTCGCATAGATCGGCTCGCGTTGACTGGAAGCACCCCCTATCGTCATCCCGGCTTCCGCCGGGATGACGAAGAAAACGCGTTTCCAGTCAAAAGAGATACACTCTAAGCAATCAGGCGGTGCCCTGCGCGTCGCCCATTTCGCCCTGCTGGGACAGAACCTGACGGCGGTAGAGATCGACGAAGTCCAGCGGCTGCAGCAGCAGCGGCGGGAAGCCGCCCTGGGCCGTGACGTCGGCGATGATCTGGCGGGCGAACGGGAACAGCAGGCGCGGCCCCTCGATCAGCAGCACGGCGCGCTGCGTCTCCGCCGGCATCGGCGGCAGGGTGAAGACACCGGCATAGACCAGTTCGGCGATGAAGGCGGTCGCGTCACCCACCGTGGCTTCGGCGCGCAGGCGGATCTGCACTTCGGCGACATTGTCGGCCAGCCCCTGGGCCTGCAGGTCGACCTGCAGGTCGATCTTCGGCTGTTCGGATGCGCTGGCCAGGATGCGCGGCGCATTCGGGTTCTCGAAGGACAGGTCCTTCACATACTGCATATTGACGACGAGCGGCGGCACCGGCCGTACGGACTGGGCTTCCTCGGCGGCGTCTTCGGCCTGGTTGATCGTCTCGTCGGACATCGGATACTCCGGTTTAAAAAGGTGTGAAAGGTTTGGGCGGGACCTAGCACGGAACGCCACCTGTCGGCAACCGGGCCTGTGCCGCCATGCGCCACCCGCGTCTTGACAAGCCGGCGGCGGCGGGATTTAACAATCCTTACGTGGTGATTTGGTGACCGGATTGCAGGCCACGTTTTAAAGAAGCTGCTAAAAGGTCGAAGCCATGGATCGGACGCCGCATGAGGGCGCTGGACCGGGCCTCGATCGAACGGTCGAGGCTTGTTAAGGACCATGGCGATGAGCGACCTGCCCGATGATCTGAACCCCGCCACCCTGCTGGTGCATGGTGGGACCCGCCGATCCCAGTTCGAAGAGACGAGCGAGGCGATCTTCCTCACCTCCGGCTTCGTCTATGGCAGCGCCGAAGCGGCGGAGGCCGCCTTCGTCAATGACGGCTCGCGCTTCGTCTATTCCCGGTTCCGCAACCCGACCGTCGCCATGTTCGAGGATCGGCTGGCGCAGTATGAAGGGTACCCCCGCTGCTTTGCCACGGCGTCGGGCATGGCCGCGGTTCATGCCGCCGTCTTTGGCCTGCTGAAGGCCGGCGACCGGCTGGTGGCCAGCCGCGCCCTGTTCGGCTCCTGCCTTTATATCGTCAGCGATCTGGCCAAGCGTTTCGGCATCGAAAGCGTGATCATCGACGGCACGAAGAACGAGGAATGGGAAAAGGCCCTGTCGGTGCCCACCAACCTCGTCTTCCTGGAAACGCCCAGCAATCCCTGCCTGGAAGTGGTCGATCTGGAACATGTTGTGCCGCTGGCCCACAAGGCCGGCGCCAAGGTGGTGGTGGACAATGTCTTTGCCACGCCTGTCCTGCAAAAGCCGCGTCAGTATGGCGTCGATGTCGTGGTCTATTCCGCGACCAAGCATATTGATGGCCAGGGCCGTTGCCTGGGTGGTGCGATCCTGTGCGATGATGAGGTGGCGGCCACGCTGGCCCCGTTCCTGCGCCATACCGGCCCCGCGCTGAGCCCCTTCAACGCTTGGACCCTGCTGAAGGGTCTGGAGACGCTGGAACTGCGCGTGAAGGCGCAGTCGGCATCGGCGCTGAAGGTTGCCACCTTCCTGGAAGGCCATCCGGCGGTGGGGCGTGTGCTCTATGCCGGCCTGGAAAGCCATCCGCAGCATGCCCTGCTGAAGCGGCAGATGAAGGCCGGCAGCAACCTGATCTGCCTGCATGTCAAGCCCGTGAACGGCGATGCCAAGCAGGCGGCCTTCACGGTTCTGAACAATCTGCGCATCGCCAAGATTTCTAACAATCTGGGCGACTCGAAGACGCTGGCCACCCATCCCGCCACCACCACGCATCAGCGCCTGTCGGTGGAAGAAAAGGCGATCCTGGGTATCGGCCCCGGTACCATCCGCGTGTCGGTGGGTCTGGAGGATGCCGACGACGTGATCGCCGATTTCAAGCGCGGTCTGGACATGCTGGTGGGATAGTGCCGTAGGTCGGGGTGAGCATCAGCGAACCCCGACAAGGGCGGTGCCGATGAATGTCGGGGTTCGCCGCCGGCTCACCCCGACCTACGCATTGTTTCAAGCATTTCCGCTAAAGCAGCTGCAACCCCGACAAGGATGGCTGTTCGACCACAGGTGGCAGGAAAAATCCCAGAATCCATACACCTGCCCCCGAACGCAATTGCCCCCCGCCCGGCAGTTGCGTAGCATTTGATTGAAATGCTGCCCGCACGCCTGTGGGCCGGCGGTCGGACTTGGGCGGTCCATGGCGGATAGTGTGGTGGAAACGGGTGATGATCTGGTTGCGGTCGGCGGTTTGCCGGCCCTGACGGATTTCGACCCGCCGCCGGATACGCCCATCCAACCCGACTGTCCCACGCTTCCCGGTTCCTCCCTGGTCGGGCCGCTGGACCTGTATGGTCTGGCTGAACAGGTGCTGTCGGCAGAACATCATCTGGTCAATGCCCAGGACCCGGTGCAGCGTCTGCTGCTGCTGACCACGCTGGCCTGGTACAACCGGCAGCGGGACACGCGTGCCGCCTTGGATATGGTGGCCGATGCCATGGGGCTTCTGCCCTATGCCACCGGCGCCAATGAGCGTGAATTGCGCCGCCTGACGGCCCGCCTGCTGCTGATCAAGGCGGAAGCCAAGGCCCTGTTTGCCGAACTGGATCAGGCAGAGGCGCTGCTGGAAAGTGCTCGGGCAACCTTCCGCCAGATCGGCGATGTGCTGGGCGAGGGGGATACCGCCATGACGGAGGCGCTGCTGGCGCTGGACCGGGGGCAGACCCGCCGCCGCATCCAGGCCCACCGCAACGCCCACAGCCTGTTTCTGCGCGCGGGCGACACCATGCGACAGCAGATCGCCCAGGCCTGGATGGCGCGCGACGCCCTGTTCGGCGATACCGCCGCGGCGGAAGCGGAATGGGTGCGTGTGCTGCCCGAAGGTCCCCTGCTGGAACATCCCGGCCTGGACGCGGTCGCCGCCTATTTCCATGGCGGGGTCTGTTTCGCGCATGGCGATTTCATGAAGGCGCTCCGCCATTATCAGCGTGGTTGTGATCAGGCCGTGCTGGCCGGGCAGATGCGGCTGGCGGTTCTGCTGGCCGGCAATGTCGGGGCGGCGCATGCCAATGTGAATGATTATGTCAGCGAGTTTCTGTGGCGGGAGCGGGCGCATGGCCTTGCCCGTGCCACGGGCTGGCCGGCGGCGGTGGGGCAGTGCCTGCGCGGCATGGGCGATACCCTGCGCCGGTTGCAGCAGACGGGCCGTGCCCGCCATCTGCTGCTGGAGTCGCTGGAATGGCTGGCCCCGTTTGGTCGGTCCCGCAACCATGCCATCGCGTGCCAGTATCTGGGTGATCTGGAACTGGATGTCGGCGATGCGGCGGCGGCCCTGCGCTGGTTCGATGATCTGCTGGATGTCGGCACCGACCTGGAACAAAGCGATTTGCAGGCCGAGGCACAATGTGGCCGCGCCCGCGCCCTGACCGTACTGGACCGCTGCGCCTCTGCCGTGACGGCGGCGGATGCGGCGCTGGACCTTGTCCGTGCCCGGTCCGACCGCTGGCGGGAGATTGATGTGCTGCGCGCCAAGGCGGCCATCCATCAACGCTTCACCGACCTGTCGCCGCCGCCCGATATGGCGGTCGATGAGACGGCTTCCATCCACTATTTGCGCCGCGCGCTGGACCTGGCCGAATCGATCCAGGGCTATACGGCGTCCGCCGATCTCTTGTCGGCCCTGGCGTCGGCCTATGAGGCGGCGGGGGACATGGGCGCCGCCCTGCGCTGGGAACGGCGGGCCGGTCAGGCGCGCGGCATCATCCATAGCCGGGAGGTCAGCGACCGGCTGCTGGCCATGCAGGCCGGGTTTGAAACCGAACGCCTGAAGGCGGAGGGGGAATATCACCGGCAGCTGGCCGCCGCCGAGGCATCGCGCGCCGCGGCCTTGCATGAGGCGACGCAGACGCTGGAGATGCTGGGCCGTATCGGGCAGCAGATCACGGCGACCCTGGATGCCGAAGCGATATTCCACGCCCTGCACCGCCATGTCGGCACCATGATGGAGTTGGATGCCTTCTCCGTCTATGTCGTGGATGAAAGCGGGGAACAGCTGGAACTACGCTATGGGCTGGAGGGGGGGCGGCCCCTGCCCACCATCTGGCGGCGCGTGGCCGATCCCGTGTCACTGGTCGCCCGCTGCGCGCGGGAGCGGCAGGAGATGCTGATCCAGCGCGGGCAGCATGAACAATCCTCCCCCTCCCACATCCCCGGCACCCGCTTCATGCGCACCCTGCTGCTGTCCCCACTGATCGTGGGAACGCGCCTGTGGGGCGTGATGACGGCGCAGGCGGCGGCGGAAAATGCCTATGGGGAGCGGGAGAAGCTGATCTTCCGCACGCTCTGCGCCTATGGCGCCATCGCGCTGTCCAATGCCGCCGCCTATGCCAAGGTGGACAGCACCCTGTCGGAACTGCGCGCGACGCAGGGCCGGCTGGTGCAGCAGGAAAAGCATGCCTCGCTGGGCCAACTGGTGGCCGGTGTGGCGCATGAGATCAATACGCCGCTGGGTGTGGCCTTCACCATGGCCACGCACCTTCAGGTGGAACGGGACGAGATCGCCCAGGCCTTCAATGCCAACCAGCTGAAACGGCTGGCCATGGAGCAGTTCCTGGACAAGCTGAATGAGGGGCTGCGTATCCTGACCGGCAATCTGGAACGCGCTGCCGACCTGATCCGCAGTTTCAAGCAGGTGTCCGCCGACCGCAGCAGCGAGGCGCTGCGCACCGTCGATCTGGGCGCCTATGTCGGTGACGTGCTGAAAAGCCTGGACCCGATGATCCGGCAACGGCGCGTGGCCGTCACGATCGATGGCCCGCCGGGGCTTGCCATCACCACCCTGCCGGGCCTCTTGGCACAGGTCGTGTCCAATCTGGTGCAGAACGCCATTGTCCATGGTTTTGCCAGCGTGGAGAGGCCGGAAATCCTGATCGCCATTGGCCGGGCCGGCAGCGACCGCGTGGCCATCGCCATCACCGACAATGGCAATGGCATGCCGCCCGAGGTGCAGGCCAAGGCCTTCGACCCGTTCTTCACCACCAAGCGCGACAGCGGCGGCACCGGCCTGGGCCTGCATATCGTGCATAATCTGGTGACGGGTCCGCTACAGGGCACCATTGATCTGGCGTCCGTGCCGGGGCATGGCACCCGGTTCCTGATCACCCTGCCGGTGGATGTGGCGGGGCGGTAGGGGGAGGGGTTTCCCTCACCCTCCCAAACGCTGACGCGTTTGGGCCCCTCCCTCTCCCGCAAGCGGGCGAGGGGCGAAATCAGGGGCAATGCCCTTTTCCACCCCTCGCCCAAGAAGGTGGGAGAGGGAGGGGCCCATTGGTGTCAACCGATGGGAGGGTGAGGGAACGACGCCTCCCGCCTTACGCCTTTGCCAGCACCAGCGACACCGACGTGCCCGACAGATCGACCGACACCGCCCCCTCGGGCAGCGTTGCCGGGTTCACTGTCAGCGACAAAGCCAGCGTCTCACGCTTGATCGTCTCGGCATGGGTGGTCAGGGCACCGGCGATGGCGTCCGGCACCTGTGCGGTGATGGTGATGCGGTCGGTGACCTGGAAGCCGCTATCCTTACGCGTGGACTGCACCGCGCGCACGAAGTCGCGGGCCCAGCCCTCGGCCTCAAGTTCTGCATCGACGGTCACGTCCAGCATGACCACGCCCTTGCCGCCGGCAAAGCGCGAGGCGTGCGTGCCTTCCTTGGCCTGGATGCGGATGTCGAAATCGCCGGCTTCCAGCACCACACCGGCCAACTCTACGGTGCCGTCGCCCTTGTCGGTCCAGTTGCCCTGCTTGGATGCAGCCATCACCTCCTTCATCTTCGGCCCGACCTTGGGACCGACGATGGCGGCGTTCACGGCCAGCTGACGGGTGCCGACCAGGGCGATGTCGGACGACACCACTACCTGCTTCACATTCACCTCATCCGCGACCAGCGCGCCCAGCACGGTATCGAACTGGTCCTTCAACCGGTCGGCATCGGGATGGACGATGGTGAGCGTGCGCAGCGGCAGGCGGATGCGCAGCTTCTTGGCTTCGCGCAGCGACATGGCCGATGCACAGATTTCCCGGACAAGATCGATCTGGCTGGTCAGCTCATGATCGGACGGCAGGTGCGACACGTCCGGCCAGTCGGCCAGATGCACCGATGCTTCACCGGTCAATGCTGTATAAATCCGCTCCGTCACATGCGGCAGCAGCGGGGCCAGCGCCTTGGTCGCCGTGACCAGACAGGTGTACAGCGTGTCATAGGCATCGCGCTTGTCCTGACCATCGCCCTCCCCGGCTTCCCGCCAGAACCGCGACCGGGAACGGCGGATGAACCAGTTGTTCAGCGCGTCGTAATAGCCGGTGATGATGGCATAGGCACCGGGCAGGTCGTAGCTGTCCAGGCGGCCTTCGATGCCTTCCACCAGCTCGCGCGTCTTGGCCAGGATATAGCGGTCCAGCAGACCCTTCTGATCGGCGCGGATCGTGCCCTTCACCTGATCGATGTTCGCATAGAGCGTGAAGAAGCTGTAGGCATTCCACAGCGGCAGCACGCCCTGACGCAGGGATTGCGCGATGCCGCGCGCATCCTTGGGCATGGCCAGATCGCCGCCCACCATCAGGGGGCTGGACACCAGATACCAGCGCAGCGCGTCGGCACCCTGGTTGTTCAGCACCTCCACCGGGTCGGGATAGTTGCGCAGACGCTTGGACAGCTTCTGCTTATCCTCATCCAGCACAACGCCGTGGCAGATGACATTCTTGAACGGCGCGCAATCGAACAGGGCCGTGGACAGCACCATCAGCGTGTAGAACCAGCCACGGGTCTGGGCCACATATTCGACGATGAAATCGGCGGGGAAGGCGGCTTCGAACCGTTCCTTGTTCTCGAACGGGTAATGCTGCTGCGCGAACGGCATGGAACCCGATTCGAACCAGCAATCCAGCACGTCTTCCACCCGGCGCATCATCGACTGGCCGGTGGGATCGTCGGGGTTGGGGCGGACCAGATGGTCGATGGCGGGGCGGTGCAGGTCGGTGACCTTCACCCCGAAATCCCGCTCCAGCTCCGCGATGGAACCGTACACATCAATGCGCGGATAGCGCGGGTCGTCGCTGCGCCAGACCGGGATGGGCGAACCCCAGAAGCGGTTGCGGGAGATATTCCAGTCGCGCGCATTGGCCAGCCAGTTGCCGAAGGAGCCATCCTTCACATGGCCGGGCACCCAGTTGATCTGCTGCTGGTTCAGCTCGACCATCCGGTCCTTGAACCGGGACACTTCCACATACCAGCTGTTGACCGCCTTGTAGATCAGCGGCTGATCGGTGCGCCAGCAATGCGGGTAATTATGAAGGTAGGTCTCGTGCCGCAGCACGACGCCACGCGCCTTCAAATCCTGGATGATGGGCTTGTTGGCCTCGATCACGTTCAGGCCGACATAGTCGGACACCTCCGCGGTAAAATTGCCGGCCACGTCCACCGGCACCTTCACCGGCAGGCCATTGGCCTTGCAGACGGCCAAATCGTCCTCACCAAAGCCGGGCGCCATGTGGACGATGCCCACACCGTCGCCGGTGGTGACGAAGTCCGCCATCAAGATCTGGTGCGCCTTTTCCAGCCCCTTGAAATAGGGGAAGATCGGCTCGTACGTACGGCCACGCAAATCCTCGGCAGACAGCGTGCTTTCCTGCTCGTAGCCTTCCAGTTCCTTGGCGTATTTGGCAATCGCGCTGCTAGCCAGGATCAGGCGGTCATCGCCCTTGCGCATGACCGCGTATTCGATCTCCGGCCCGATGGCCAGCGCCAGGTTGGACGGCAGGGTCCAGGGCGTGGTCGTCCAGGCCAGGATATCCAGCGGACCGGCATCACCGTCGCGCGCATCCAGGCGGAAGCGCACGGTCAGGGCCGGGTCCTGCCGTTCACGATACGAGTTATCCAGGCGCGTCTCAAAGTTGGACAGCGGCGATTCCACGGCCCAGCTATAGGGCACGACGCGGTAGCCCTCATAGACCAGCCCCTTGTCCCAGAGCTGCTTGAAGGCCCACATCACGCTTTCCATGAACGTGATGTCCATGGTCTTGTAATCATTCTGGAAATCGACCCAACGGCCCTGGCGCGTGACATAATATTCCCATTCCTGGGTGAAGCGCAGCACCGAGACCTGGCAGTGGGCGTTGAACTTGTCGATCCCGTATTTCAGGATGTCGTGACGGCCTGAAACGCCCAGTTCCTTTTCCGACTGCAATTCGGCGGGCAGGCCGTGGCAGTCCCAGCCGAAGCGGCGCTCGACCTTGCGGCCCTTCATGGTCTGGTAACGCGGCACCAGATCCTTCACGAAGCCCGTGACCAGATGGCCATAATGCGGCAGGCCGTTGGCGAACGGCGGGCCGTCATAGAAAACGAACTCGTTATGCTTGCCGTCCTTTTCCAGCGGGCGGAAATCCACCGACTGCTGGAAAACCGCGTTCTCCTTCCAAATCCGCTGCACCTCTTCCTCAATCCGGGGAAAGTCCGGGTTGGGTTCGGCGGCGGGATAGGGCTGGAAGGTCTCATTGGACGCGGTCATGGGACACCATCTCGTTGGCAATGCCCGCACGGGGCGCGGATCGGCATCCGCGCCTGTGGGAAACTCTCATGTAACCATCGGGGCGGGCGCTGTCCAGAACGGGCGGGCGCAAGGCACGCCTGCCCCTTTCCCATAAGGCCGCTTGATCAGGTGCCATCTTCATCTTATTAGTATTACTAATTACCCGGCAGGATAGCCGGAAAACGATAGCGGGGAGGCGGCAATGGGCTTGGGTGAATGGGGTCAGGGGAACCGGGAGATGGCGCCTGTGTCGCGTCGGCAGCTTCTGGCCGGTGCGGGGAGCGCCGCTCTGCTGCCCCTGTTGAACCCGGCGGAGGCGGCGGGCGCCCCCATCGACTTGGCTCAGGGCGCCATGCCCAGCAGCAACCGTCTGTCGGAAGTCTCCGACCTGGAGGCCCTGTTGCGCCCCAGCGTGCCGGCGGGGGCAAAGGATGGGGCCAGCGGCATGTGGGAGGTCTGGGAGGCCGGGTCGGAGCCGCATTGGATCGACCTGACCTGGGCGGAACCGGTCACCACGGACCGGGTGGAGATTTACTGGGGCGGGAATACGCCGCCACGCACCGCCCGGCTGCTCTATTGGGACAAGGACCGGTTCGTACCGGTGGCGGCAACGGCTGCCTTGGGCCGGGAGCCGGACCGGTTCAACAGCCACAGTTTCACGCCCGTGCGCACCGGCCGTCTGCGTCTGGAGATTGAGGGGGAGACACGCAAGGCCGTGGGCGTCCGGCGCTGGCGCGTGCTCAATGCCGGACCAGTGCCCAGCCTGCCGCCGGTGGTGGAGGCGGGGATCGACCGGACGGTCGTGATGGGCGGGGCGACATATCTGGCGGCCCGCGCCGGCTGGCTGCGCCGGGGGCCGGGCGATGATCTGCGCTGGAGCAAACTCAGCGGGCCGGGTGAGGTTAGTTTTGCTGATCCTACGGCAGCGGAGACCACGGCCCATTTTTCAGAGATCGGTGACTATACGCTGCGCCTGACCGGCAGTGCCGCCGGGCGCGAGGCATCGGATGAATTGCGTGTCCGGGTCGTGGCGCCGCCACCGGCCAAACGGCTGGATGTCGTCTATACAACGCCCTATGCCCTGACCAGCCCGTTCTGGCGGGCGCGGGCCCGTTCCCTGATCGTCAACTGGATCCCGCATTGCATCGCCTACTGCGAACGCACCGACCTGCCCACCGGCCAGGGCGGCATCGACAATTTCGTGGAAGCGGCCAAGGCCCTGCGGGGGGAGCCACACGGTCCCCATCTGGGCTATGTCTTCTCCAACGCCTGGGTTCACCAGACGGTGGAATCCATCTGCCTGGCCCTGATGGTCGATCCGCAGGGCGATGAGGGCATGCTGGCGGCACAGGCGCAGATGCGCGCCACCCTGGAACGCTGGATCCCCATCATCCTGGCGGCCCAGGAACCGGACGGGTATTTGCAGACGGCCTACACCCTGGCCGACCGTGCCAAGTGGGCCGAACGCTGGTCACCGCGCAACCGGGGCGACCATGAGGGCTATGTTGCCGGTTACTTCATCGAATCGGCTATCAACCATTACACCCTGACCGGCGGGCGCGACCGCCGCCTTTATGATGCGGCCAAGAAACTGTCGGATTGCTGGGTCACCAATATCGGGCCGCACAAGAAGCCCTGGTATGACGGGCACCAGCAGATGGAACAGGCGCTGGTCCGCTTCGGTCGCTTCGTCAATGATGTGGAGGGTGGGGGACGCGGCGATGCCTATGTGGCGCTGGCCCGCTTCCTGACCGATCAGCGCCGGGGCGGCGCCCGCTATGACCAGAGCCACCTGCCCGCCGTGAAACAGTATGAGGCCGTGGGCCATGCCGTCCGCGCCGTCTATTTCTATTCCGGGATGGCCGATATCGCGGCGGAAACGGGCGACGTGGATTACCAGAGCGCGGTCGCCTCACTCTGGGACAATATGGTCAACCGCAAATATTACGTCACGGGCGGGGTCGGCAGCGGCGATGCGGCGGAAGGGTTCGGGGCCGAATACGGCATGCGCCACGATGCCTATTGCGAAAGCTGTTCGTCCTGCGGGCTGATCTTCTTCCAGTACAAGATGAACCTTGCCTATCACGATGCCCGCTACGCCGATCTCTATGAGGAGACGATGTATAATGCCCTGCTGGGCGGCGTGGATCTGGAGGGGAAAAGCTTCTGCTATACCAACCCGCTGGCAGGTACGGAGCGGGCGAAATGGCATGTCTGCCCCTGCTGTGTGGGCAATATTCCCCGCACCCTGCTGATGATGCCTACCTGGGCCTATGCGAAGCAGGCGGACGCGCTGTACGTCAACCTGTTCGTGGGTAGCCGGATCAATGTGGGCAAGGTGGCTGGCACCGAGGTGGAGATGGTGCAGGAGACGGATTATCCCTGGGCCGGGGCGGTGGCTGTCACTGTCAATCCCGCCCGCAAGGCCCGCTTTGCCCTACATGTCCGCGTACCTGACCGGGCGACCAGTACACTTTACAGCGCCAGCCCCGCGATCAGCGGCCTGTCGGCGCTGACCGTCAATGGCAAGCCGGTGACGCCCCTCATCCGCAATGGCTATGCCGTGATTGAGCGGGAATGGAAGCGCGGGGACAAGGTGACGTTCGAGCTTCCCCTGGCGGTGCAACGGGTGACGGCGCGGGCGGAGGTGGAGGCGACGCGGGGGCAGGTGGCCCTGCGCTATGGCCCCCTGGTCTATTCCGTCGAAACCGCCGATCAGCCCACCATCGCCGGCCCCATCGGCAGTGGGCCGCTGTCGGCGGTGTGGCGGGGTGATCTGCTGGGGGGTGTCATGGCCATCGAGGGGGCGTGGCGTGACGGCAATACCCTGCGCGCCGTGCCCTATTATGCCCGCATGAACCGCACGGGTGAACCGGTGAAGGAGTTCCCCACCGCCGATGGCGGCATGCCAGAGGTGGAAGAGGCCGAGCGCAAGGCCCGGGAGCAGGCGTCAAAGGTCTGGATCGGGGTGTAGGGGGCAGGGGCTTACCGCCCCATCCCCTTCGCTGACAATGCATCCAGATAGGCTTGCCACAGGACGTCCTGTTCCCGGCCCAGGCGGTGCAACAGGGTCCAGCTATAGATGCCGCTGTCATGGCCATCGTCAAAGGTCAGGCGGACGGCGTAATTGCCCACGGGATCGACGCGGGTGATGGCGACATGGCGTTTGCCGGTCACCAGCTGTTTCTGTGCCGGCGTATGGCCCTGCACCTCCGCCGACGGGCTTTCCACGCGCAGGAATTCGGCGGGAAGGTCGAAACGGCTGCCATCATCGAAACTGACGGACAGGACCCGTTCCGCGCGGTTCAGGCGCAGTTCGGTGGGCCAGTGGCTGCTGCCGCCGGCCTCGCTGGCGAAACGTTCCTCGCTCATTCAGGCGGCATCGTCCAGGCGCCGCGCCTCATCCACCAGCATGATGGGAATGCCGTCACGGATGGGATAGGCCAGCTTGGCCTGATCAGAGATCAGTTCCTGGGCGGCGGCGTCATAGCGCAGGGGCGCCTTGGTCAGCGGGCAGACCAGGATCTCCAGCAGGCGCGGATCGACGCGGGCGCTGTCGGTCTGAGTGGGGGCGTCGGTCATCGCGGGTACTCCGGGTTTGAGGCAAGCCTCAACGTCAAAAAGATTAGTGGCGGGCGCCGCCACCTTCATTGTCGCCGTCCTGATGGACGGCCATTTCCACCAGCGCCAGCAACAGCTTGGCACGGGCATTCAGGTCCGGGCTTTCCAGCAGGGCCTGCTTTTCCGGCGCATCGAAGGGGCAGATCATGGCCAGCGAGGTGATCAGCCGGTCCAGCGGCGCCTGGGCAATGCTGTCCCAATTGGCGCTGATCCCCTGCTGCTTGAAATAGGCGCGCAGCGTGCCGTCCAGGCTGGCGCGGTCCAGATCGCAAGGGGCATCCTCGTCCAGGTCAGCCGCGAAGGTCGACCAATCGGCGATGATGCGGCGATATCCGCGCGTGGTCGGCACCTCGCCCGCGATACGGAACCGGCTGATCCCCGTCAGGGTGATCAGGAAGCGGCCATCGTCGGTCTCGCTGAAACTGGTGATGCGCCCGACGCAGCCGATATCGTAAAGGGGCGGGTGGTTGCCCATCCCGCCATCACGCGGCTGGATCATGCCGATCAGCCGGTTCGATGCCAGCGCGTCCTGCACCATGTTCAGATAGCGCGGCTCAAAGATATTGAGCGGCAGCTTGCCACGCGGCAGCAGAAGCACCCCCGTCAACGGAAAGACGGGGATGGTGTCCGGCAACTGATCATGGGGCAGGTCGAACGGGTTCTGGCTCATGCGAACAGCAGAGATGACAGTTTACGGCGGGCCTGGATGACCAGCTTGTCCATGGGACCCAGCACCTCGAACATCTTCAGAAGCTGGGCGCGGGCGGCCTTCTCATTCCATTCCCGGTCGCGCTTCACGATCTCCAGCAGGGCTTCCAGCGCCTCCTCGTTGCGGCCAGCGGCGAAGAGCGCCACCGCGTAATCGTAACGCGCCTGATGGTTGTCCGGGTCGGCGGTGACGGCAGCCTTCAGATCGTCCAGAGGGCCGGCATTGGCGGCCTGTTCGGACAGCTCGATCTGCGACTTCACGGCGGCCAGTTCGGCGGACTTGGCGATGGCGGCGGGCGCGTCGGCGACCATGCCCTTGGCGGCATCGGTCTCGCCCAAGGCCAGCAGGCAGCGGATGATGCCGGCATAGGCGGCGGCGTTCTCCGGCTCCTCGCCCAGCACTTCCTGATAGACAGCGGCGGCACCCTGGGCGTCACCGGCATCCAGCAGGCCCTTGGCCTCTGCCAGGATGGCGGCGATGTCGATGGCCCCGGTGCCGCCCGACAGCTTCACCAGACGCTCGATGAAGGTCTTGATCTGGCTTTCCGGTAGGGCGCCCTGGAACCCGTCCACGGGACGGCCCTGGAAGAAGGCATAGACGGTGGGAATCGACTGCACCCGCAACTGGCCTGCAACAGCCGGGTTCTTGTCCGTGTCGATCTTCACCAGCTTGACCGCGCCCTTGGCGGCGGTGACGGCCTTTTCCAGGATGGGACCCAGCGTCTTGCAGGGGCCGCACCAGGTGGCCCAGAAATCGACGATGACGGGCACTTCCTGCGACGCCTCAATGACATCGGCCATGAAACCGGCGTCGCTGCCATCCTTGATCAGGTCGGTGGCGGCGGGCTTTGGCTGGGGCGAAGGCGTGGGCGAGAACATGGGCTCTTGTTCCTGGATCGGGTGATCATGGATGGCCCCGCGATGCGGGGATCGTCACCGGCTTATATAGAGCGGCCATGGCCCCGCGGCAAACCTCCCGATAGGGTGCCATGCATCAAGGATGGGGTGCTTTCGCAGAAAACCATACAGGCATGGAAAAAAAGTCCTTGCATGGCAAAGTTTGATGGCTATATTCCGCGCTCACCGCCGGGGACGACCTGGACGGACATCGGAAATGGGCGGGCGTAGCTCAGGGGTAGAGCACAACCTTGCCAAGGTTGGGGTCGAGGGTTCGAATCCCTTCGCCCGCTCCAGACAAGATATGATGATGCATCAAAGGCCGCCTCCGGGCGGCCTTTTGCATTTGGGGCGACTCGCTAATTTGGGGTGATCAGGTCGCCTATTGTCCGCATGGTTATGATCAGGCGCGTGCCCTGCGACAGGGAGGTGAAGCCATGGGCGGTATAGAAGGCGGTGGCTTTGTCATCAAGCGCATCGACCACCACCATACAAGACCCCACAGTCCCTGCTGTGACATAAGCCCTTTCCAGAGCGTCCATCAACAGGACGGAGCCCAGGCCCTTGCCCTGCTCATCATGAGAAATGGCAAGACGCCCAATCAATGTGGCCGCAACCAGCGGATAGCGGGGCAGATGCCGTAGCGCTACATCGGGTATTTCACCCCGCTGTAGGGCTGTTGCGCAAAGCGTGTAATAGCCAAGGATGCGGTTCGGTGCCGTCAAAGACGTTATCACGAAGACGGCATTGGCCCTGCGCCGGATATCCTGCCCTGCCTGCTGGTGCAGGTAGGTATCGAGCGTTACCTGTCCACAGGAAAAGCTGGCCCTGTCATGGGTTGGTTGCAGCGGCTGGATCGCGTAGCGGATAGGCCCCGCCATCAGGATTTCACCACCTCACGATGGGCCGCGAAGGCACGGCGCAGACGGTCATGAACTGGTGGCGGATTGACAAGTGTTTCAAAAAAGACATCACGGTCCGCGTCTGACAGCACCAGGGTGTCGTGCGCCGCGATGGCGCGGCGCGCGGCATCGGTCAGGGCCGAAAGGCAGAAATCGGTGAGCTTGCGCCGCTCAAGCCGCGCTGCCCGCTCAATCAACTCCTTGGTTTCCCCGTCGATGCGGAACCCCAGCCGTTCCGCCCGCTGTGCCGGTCGATTGTTTGTCTGGTGTTCCATGGTCATCTCCGTCTACTTGAACCGGACCATATAGATGTACATCCATTTGCCGTACAGTGCAAACCCAACCCCAAAAGCAAAACCCCCGCCGGGCGGACCGGCGGGGGTTTATGCTTCGTCAGAGCCGTGGCCCCGATCCAAAAGAGGATCATCCCGAAAGGGAGATCACTTCATCTTGGATTCCTTGAAGGCGACGTGCTTGCGAGCAACCGGATCATACTTGTTGAATTCCAGCTTCTCGGTCGTCTTACGGGGGTTCTTCTTCTTCACATAGAAGTAGCCCGTGTCCGCGGTGCTAACCAGCTTGATCAGCACGGTGTTCTGCTTAGCCATGATACCCTACCTGCGTCTGACTTGCGGCCACCGCAAGGACGCGCGGCCGATGAATATAAACCAAGTCCACCGGAGGAAGACCCCCGGCGGCACAGCGGCGGAATCTACGCATCCGCCCCCGTCTGTCAAGGACAAAGACCTTACCTCTCCGCAACGTTGATGTGCCGTGATGCGAGGGCTTGGCGGTAAAGCCCCACATCCTCCACCAGGGCGCGGGCCAGCGATACCGTCACGGCGGCGGATGCCACGCTGTCGGCGGGCTTGGCCGGACAGGTGGCGCGCAGTTGCGCCAGCGCCTCGGCATCGTCGGGGGCCGCCAGCCTTTGCCGCGACCTTGTGGCCTGTTCGCCCCGGTCGCCCTGCGCGGCGGCGGCCAGCAGCGACTGCACATTCACGCCCGCCTGCGAGGTGCAAAGGCTGGGCAGCACGCCCTGGCCGTCAAAGCTGTACCCGCTGGGCGCGTAAATCCGGCTCCAGGTGATGAACAGTTCCCCGCCATTGGGCAGTTGCGTCACATGCTGCACGCTGCCCTTGCCATAGGAGGATGAGCCGACGATCAGGGCGCGGCCCGCATCCTGAAGCGCTGCCGCCACAATCTCTGCCGATGACGCCGTCTGCCCGTCGATCAGCACGACCAGCGGCAGATCGGGGAACAGGGTGGTCGGCTTCTGCGCCTCAAACCACTGGATGGAGCTGGGATTGCGGCCACGCGTGGTGATGATTCGGCCCTGTGGCACGAACAGGTTGACCACGCCCACCGCCTGCACCATCACCCCGCCGGGATTGCCGCGCAAATCCATGACAACGCCGCGCACCGGCCCCCGGTCCAGATAGCGCTGGATGGCCTGACGCACATTATCCTGGGTGGCATTGTTGAACCGCTCGACCCGCACGGTCACGACGCCATCATTGAGGACGGCCTGAACCGTATTGGGCACCAGATGCCGGCGGCGGATGGTGACATTGCGCGGGCGCTGTTCGCTGGGGCCCAGCTTCATCTCCACCCAGCTGCCCTCCGGCCCCTGGATCAGGGCTGACAGCCTTTCATACGGCAGGCCAAGGGTGCGGGTGCCCGCCACCTCGAATATCCGGTCGCCGACCTTCACCCCGGCTGCCGCTGCCGGCCCGTCGGGCACCATATCGGAAATCTCGTAAAAGCCATCGACATTGCGGATGCCGACGCCAATCCCGTCATACCCCTCGCGCTGGGTGCGCTCCCCCTGCGCCCGGTTGGGCTCGGCATAGCGGGAATAGGGGTCGAGATCGGTCATCATGCCGTCGAACATGTCGCGCCAGACCTGCTCCCGGTCCTTGGCGGCGATGGCGGGAGAGGCCGCGGCGATGGCGCGCAGCATCTCTGCCGTCGCGTTGGCCCAGCGTTCGGGGATCATGTCACTCGGCAGCACCACGCGCGCCAGTTCCACGCCCTCGCGCGTCAGCAGCAGGTGCCCCGGCATCGACACGACGCCCAGCGTGCGGTCCGATGCCGCCACCCGGCGCAGCCCATCGCCCAGCAGGGCCGGCATGTTGGGCTGTTTCAGGGCATTGTCGATGATGGGGCGGAAGGCGACAGAGAAAAGCTGTTCGGCGGTCAGGTTGGCGGCGGCGGGCAATATCTGCTGTTCGGCCCGTGCGGTGACGGCACCGCCCAAAAGACCCAGGACCAGCAGCATCGAGCCAAGCCGTGATGCCATGCGCGTTTCCCCCGTCGGGCATCGTCTCAATGGCGATGCTTCCCTATGGACAGAGTGCCGCAGCCAGGGGGGACCGTAAAGCCCGCGCATATCCCAAAAGGCTAGTTCCGCCCTGGAATCCGGGGTGTCAGCCCCATAACCACGCCTCACAGCTGTTTACAGCGCCCGCTTCCCGGCGCATGGGTTGTATCGACCTGAAATGCAATGGCTGGGTGGGACGATGGCTGACGAACCGGTGAAGGGACCCGCATCCTATTTTCCGTCGATTGAGAAGAAATATGGCCGCCCCATCGCGGACTGGCTGGATCTGGTCAAACAGCGCCTGCCCGCCAAACATATGGAACTGGTCGCCCTGCTGAAGACGGAGCATGGCATGGGCCATGGTCATGCCAACGCCATCGTCGCCTATGCGCTGGCCGTCCCGCCTGTCCAAAAGGAATGAATCCGGGGGGCAACAGGCGGAATTTTTCGGACTGCCATCACCAGGGCGCATTTGACAGGCAGGCTGGAAAGGCGTGAATAAGCCCAAACTTGGTAGGGCGCCTGTGCCATGTCCCCCAGATATTGGTTAATTCCGCTGTTGGCGGTGCCGTTGGCCGCACTGGTGGCCCTGGGCCGGGCACCGGCGGGTGTGGATGCGTCCGCGCGCTATCTGCGCATCGCGGCTGATCCGTCGGGGGAACGCGGGTTCGATGTCGGCTCCGCCCTGGCCTCCATCCTGTCGCGCCCGCCGGGCATGCCGGCCTGCAAGGATGACGGCCGCGCCTGTGGCGTGCAGGGGCTGGTGGCCCTGACGCAGAGCCTGCCCGACCGCCGTGACATTGTGGAGGCGGTGGCATCGGGCGCCGTTGAAACGGGCTTGGCGCCCGCCGACCGCATCTATGCCGCCCGCTGCTTCCCCGTTCCCGGCACCAAGCCGGCGGAACTGACCATCCTGGGCGAGATCTATAACGAATCGCTGCATGTGCTGGTCCGCGCCGAAACCGGCCTGATCGATATTGCACAGCTGAAGGGCAGGCGCGTCGCCATCGGCGTGGCGGGCAGCGATGAACGCCGTCTGGCCGAACGCATCCTGTCTGCCTATGGCATGCGCCGGCAACAGGTGCGGGCGGTGGAGGTCGGTGGCGAACAGGCGGCCCTGGCCCTGGCCGATGGGCGTGTCGATGCGCTGTTCCGAATCGCCGCTGCACCCGACCCGGTGGTGGCCATGGCCGTGACGGCGGGGGCGCGGCTGCTGCCCGTCGCGGGTGATCCGGCGGGCCGCCTGTCGGGCCTGCATCCGTTCGGTGCGCCCGGTGCCATTGCCGCCGGCACCTATGGCCCCGGTCAGGGCGAGGTGGCGACCATGATGCAGCCCGTGGCCTGGATCGCCGGCCCGTCCCTGGACCCCAAGCTGGCGGCACAGTTGACGGCGGCACTGGCCAGCCGCGCGAATCGGGAGGCGCTGCACCGGCAAGACCCGGATATGGTGCTGCTGCGCCCTGCGGCATTTCGCATGTCGGCCCCCCTGCACCCGGCGGCGGGAACACGCTATGGTGTGGATCCCATTGCCATGGCCTGCCCCGGCCAAAAGCCCCGGTGAGTATCCCAACCCATGTTCCTGCCGCAGGAGATCATCCGCCGCAAACGTGACGGGCACGCCCTGTCGGCGGACGATATTGCCGCCTTCATTGCGGGCCTGACCGACGGATCGGTGTCGGAAGGCCAGGCGGCGGCCTTTGCCATGGCCGTCTGGTTCCAGGGCATGGATACCGGCGAACGCGTGGCCCTGCTGCGGGCCATGACCGGTTCGGGCACCATCATCGACTGGTCGCGCGAAGGGCTGGGCGGCCCCGTTCTGGATAAACATTCTACGGGCGGGGTGGGGGACAAGGTCAGCCTGCTGCTGGCCCCCATCATCGCGGCCTGCGGCGGCTATGTGCCCATGATCTCCGGTCGGGGGCTGGGCCATACGGGCGGCACCCTGGACAAGATGGAAGCCATCCAAGGCTATGATGCGCAACCGGACCTGCACCGGCTGAAAACCGTCGTGCGGCGGGTCGGCTGTGCCATTGTCGGGGCCACGGATGAAATCGCCCCTGCCGACCGCCGGCTTTATGCGATTCGTGATGTCACCGCGACCGTGGAAAGCATCCATCTGATCACCGCCTCCATCCTGTCCAAGAAGCTGGCCGCCGGCCTGAATGCCCTGGTCCTGGATGTGAAGTTCGGATCGGGTGCCTTCATGGAAAGCCGGGAGGATGCCGCCGGACTGGCGGAAATGCTGGTTCGCACCGCCGGCGATGCCGGCCTGCCCACCCGTGCCCTGCTGACCGATATGGGGCAGGTGCTGGGGCACAGCGCCGGCAATGCCCTGGAACTGCGCGAGTGCCTGTCAATCCTGGCCGGTGGGGCGGCGGAAACGCGGCTGTGGCGGGTGACGCGGGCCTTGTGCGTGGAACTGCTGATCCTGTCGGGCTTGGCCAATGATGCCGCGAGCGCCGGAAAGCTGGTGGATCAGGCCATTGCCACGGGTGCTGCGGCAGACCGGTTTGCCCGCATGGTGGCGGTGCTGGGCGGGCCGCCCGACCTGATCGAACGGCCCGACCGGCATCTGGCCTCTGCGCCCGTCATCGTACCGGTCTTCGCCGACCGGCCCGGCATTGTCACGGGACAGGATGTGCGGGCGCTGGGCCTGGCCGTCGTGGCGTTGGGCGGTGGGCGTGCGCGGCCCCAGGATACGGTTGATCCGCGTGTCGGGCTGGATCAGGTGGCGCACATCGGGGCGACGGTGGGGCCGGATCAGCCGCTCTGCTTCGTGCATGCGGCGGACAGGGCTGCGGCGGATGCGGTGGTATGCAGCGTCAGGAACGCTTATGTGATTGGCGAAACCGCCGACGCGGCCGCCGATCCGGTGGCCGGAATGATCGACGGGTCCTGAGGATCGTGCCAGACCGACCGGAGCAGCCCCCTATGATCAAGATTGTCCGCGCCAAGTTCCACGGCATCCGCGTCACCGGTGCCGATCTGGACTATCACGGTTCCATCACCCTGGACCCGGAACAATGCGCGCTGGCCGGCATCTATCCGCTGGAATTCGTGGAGATCTGGAACAAGAGCAGCGGGGCGCGGATTTCCACCTATGTGATCTTTGGCGAGCCGGGGTCCAAGGCCTGCATCCTGAACGGTGCCGCCGCCCGCACCTGCCAGAAGGGGGATGAAGTGATCATCGCCGCATCCGCCAGCATCACCCCGGACCAGCTTTATGCGATCAAGCCCAAGGTTTTGACCTTCAAGCCCGACAATTCAGTGGACCGCGTCCTGGAATATGATGTGTTCAAGGGGCCGGAGCGGGAGTTTGATTTCCGCACGCTGGACATTACCGATGGGCGCGACGCGGCGGTGGAACTGTCGGTGCCGGTGAAGGTGTGATGCTTTTTTCTGTGCTGGGTTTCTCTCACCCTCCCAAGCCCTGACGGGCTTGGGCCCCTCCCTCTCCCACCTTCGTGGGCGAGGGGTGAAATTTGGCCCGCGCCAGCGTTTGGGAGGGTGAGGGAGCAAAGCCCTCAGAACGCCGCGTAAACCTCGTCCAGTTCTGTGTCGTTGAAGCTGTAGGTGGCGTTGCAGAACTCGCACGTTACGGCGACAAGACCATCCACGCGCAGTTCATCCAGGTCGCCCCGATCCAGGCTGCGCAGCACATCCGTCACCCGCTCGCGGGAGCAGCGGCAGCCGGGGCGCAGTTCCCGGCGTTCATAGATGCGCGGGCTTTCCTCGTGGAACAGGCGGTAGATCAGCTCATTTACCGTCAGGGTCGGGTCCAGAAGTTCATGCGCCGTCACCGTCTCCAGCATGACGCCGGCGCGATGCCAGTCTTCCTCGCGCACGCCGGCCTGATGCTCGCTGAAAACGCCGGCATTTTCCGGCGGCAGGGCCTGCAGCATGATGGCCCCGCCCACCCATTTGCCATCCGCATCCTTGGATATGAAGCTCTTGATGCTGGCGGCCAGCTGTTCGGACTGCCGGAAATAATGGCGCACGGCATCGGCCAGCGTGGCCCCGCGCAGTTCCACGATGCCCTGATAGCGCTCGGTATGTTCCCCCTGGTCGACCGTGAAGGCGACATAGCCGGAACCCAACATGGCGCCAAGATCGGGCTGGAAGCCCTTGTGACGGCGCTGTTCGGCCAGACGGTCGGCGTCGAAGCGGGCATAGCCGCGCAGATCGCCGACCGAGGTGACGTCCGACACCGTATAGGCGACAGGGCCGTCACCCTTGGTCTGAAGCGTGAAGATGCCGTCATATTTCAGGCCGGACGCCAGGGTGGCGGCCAGCAGGATGGTATCGGCCAGCAGGGGCGCCAGCTCGTCCGGGTAATCATGCCGCCGGATGATCTCGTCCAGGGCCGGGCCCAGCCGGATCAGCCGCCCACGGAAGGAGCTGCTGTCCAGCTGGAACGGCTGGCAGATATCGAATTCGGCGGTTACGGCATTGGTATCGTGGCGGGGCTGGCCCGCCACGGGGGGAACGGAATTCATCGGTTCAGGCACCAGGTCAGAATGCCCTTCTGGGCGTGCATACGATTCTCTGCCTCATCCCACACAGCCGACTGCGGACCGTCGATGACGCTGGACGTCACCTCTTCCTCACGGTGTGCGGGCAGGCAATGCATGAATATGGCGTCTTTTTTCGCCAGACCCATGATCCGATCGTTTACCTGATATGGCTTCAGCAGATTGTGGCGGCGATGCGCGTCCTTATTGTGCATCGACACCCAGGTGTCGGTGACCAGGGCATCGGCACCCGCCGCGGCCTCTTCCACATCGCGATGGACGGTCACGCGGCCCTTGTTGGCCTTGATCCATTCCAAGGTCTGGTGCGAGGGCGACAGCTCCGGCGGGCAGGCGATGCGCAGTTCGAAATCGAACGCCACGGAAGCGTGGATGAAGCTTTCGCAGACATTGTTGGCATCGCCGGTCCAGCAGAAGACCGCATCCTTGATAGGGCCCTTGCGTTCCTCATAGGTCAGGATGTCGGCCATGATCTGGACCGGGTGAGAGCTGTCGGTCAGGCCGTTGATGACGGGGACGGTCGCCGCCTCCGCCATTTCCTGCAACTTCGTCTCATGGTCGGTGCGCAGCATGATGATGTCGACATAGCGCGACAGCACGCGCGCCGTGTCGCCGATGGTCTCGCCATGGCCCAGCTGAATTTCCTTGCCGGTCAGGCAGATGACTTCGCCACCCAACTGACGCATGCCCACCTCGAACGACACGCGGGTACGCGTGCTGGGCTTTTCGAAGATCAGGGCAAGCGTCTTGCCCAGCAGGGGACGCTCTGCCCCCTGACCACGCTTCATGAAGGCGGCGCGGGACAGCATCTCACGCAGCTCATCAATGGAATGGTCATGGATATCCAGAAAATGGCGGGGGGACTTCTGCATGGTCATTGCGCCAGCTCCTGGCAGGTCTTGTCGATGATCGAAACGGCTTCGGCGATTTCCGCGTCGCCAATGGTCAGGGGCGGCAGGATGCGGATGACATTCTCCGCCGCCGGAACGGTCAGCAGGCCGTTCTCTCGCAGGCGGGTCACCACCTCCCCATTCGGCTTCACGCATTTCAGGCCCAGCATCAGGCCCTTGCCACGCACCTCGGCCAGGACGGTCGGATACTTGGCGACCAGCGCCTCCAGCGCCGCCTTCAGTTTGTCGCCGGTGACGGTCACCTGCTCCAGGAAGCCGGGCGCCGTGACGACATCCAGCACGGCATTGGCGACGGCCATGGCCAGCGGGTTGCCGCCAAAGGTGGACCCGTGCGTGCCGGGCACCATGCCCTTGGCTGCCTTCTCGCTGACCAGGCAGGCGCCGACGGGGAAGCCGCCGCCGATACCCTTGGCGATGGGCATGACGTCCGGGGTGACACCGGCCCATTCATGGGCAAACATCTTGCCGGTACGGCCCACGCCCGTCTGGATCTCGTCAAACACCAGCAGCAGGCCGTATTCGTCGGCGGTATCGCGCAGGGACTTCAGATAATCGTCGCTGCCCACCACGATCCCGCCTTCACCCAGGATCGGTTCCACCACGATAGCGGCGGTTTCCGGCGTGATGGCGGCGCGCAACTCGTTCATGTTGCCGAACGGCACCTGATCGAACGCGTCCAGCAGGGGACCGAATCCGCCCACCATCTTTTCCGACTTGGCAGCCGCGATGGCCGTCGTGGACCGGCCATGGAAGGCCCCGCCCACCACGATGAAGCGGGTCTTTTCCGGGTGGCCGGTATCATGCTGATACTTGCGCACCGTCTTGACCGCGCATTCAAATGCCTCCACGCCCGAATTCGTGAAGAACATCGTGTCGGCAAAGGTCAGCTCGCACAGCCGCTTGGCCAGCTGTTCCTGGCCCGCAACCCGGAACAGGTTGGACGTGTGCCACAGCTTGCCCGCCTGCTCGGTCAGCTTTTCCACCAGATAGGGGTGCGCGTGACCAAGGGCGTTCACCGCGATGCCGGCGGTGAAATCCAGGAATCGTCGGCCTGTCGTGTCCCAGATATGGGCGCCTTCACCCCGCTCGAACACGATGTCGATGCGGGAATAGGTGGGCATCACAACAGGGATCACGGCTGCAACTCCATGGAGCCATCGTCCAAAGCGCCACGAACCCGATGTCCGGGCGCCGGAACCGGGGACTATTGGGCCCAAGGTTCCCCCTGTCAACGCACCCCCATGCATCCCTAACGTGACATGGGCAAGAAGCGTTGCGGATTTAACCCTTTCAGCTTATGAATGAAACCGAAATGACGGGCCGTTTCCTTTAGGGTCCGTTCGACGATTGCGACCGTCCCCCGGTCCCCTGGCGGAGTTGTTCAACCGATGCCCAACGATATCCTGGACCCGCGCAGTTTCCAGCGTCCCGGCCTGCATGGCATTGCCGAAGCGGCGGTTGAAAGCGGGCCCGTCACCGGGGGCATCACCACCATCTCTGCCGAGGCGCGCATCGATGGCGCCAAGATTTCCCACTGCCACACGCTGCATGTGGCGGGTCGTCTGGTCGATGTCACCCTGAACGAGATCAAGATCCTGGAAATCGCCGAGGGCGGGCATTTCGAAGGCGTGGCCAAGGTCGAACAGATGCGCGTCAATGGTCGCGCAACCGGCACCATCGAAGTGACGGGCATCCTGTCGGTGGGTGAGACGGGGCAGATCGATGGCACCATCCGCTATGGCCGCATCAACATCGCCGATGGCGGCAGCGTCACCGGTACTTTGCAGACCGGCAAAGCGCCCTAAGGACGGTATGTGTAGCGCGGATTAGCGAAAGCGTAATCCGCGGAGCAACGCCGGTGGGATTTCCGCGGATTACGGCTATCGCCTAATCCGCGCTACGAGTGTTTTACCGCGAATTCCGGCCATTCCCGCGCCACGACCTCTCCGTCCGTGGCCCAGATATGGCATGTGTCCAGCATGGGCGGGCGGCGACGCGGTGGCGGGGTTTCGCCCCGCTCAACCATGGCGGCGCGGGCCTTCTTGTCCAGGTCTTCCAGATAAGGCGCGATGGTCTGAAAGGCCGTTGTCGCCACCGGGCCCAGCAGTTCCACCATATGGGTGCAGCCTTCCACCCCGCCCAGCCGTTCCTTGACGGCGGCGGTCCAGCCGCTGGCGATGGACAGGCCCACCAGCCGCTGAAAATTCTCCGTGATCGATGGGCACATCCGATAGGGTGCAGCATCCGTCACGGCGGCGACGGCCTTGACCGTCAGCCGGTTATCCAGCGTCAGGCGTATCCACATCTCATGAATGGGATCACCGCTGGGCACCGTGCGGCCATCGCGCTGAAAATCATAGGATTTGCGGTCGGTGATGTGGCCTTCGATATCCCACAGCCCATCGACCCGGCGATAGCCTTTGCAGGTCACCTGACGCGTATGCAACGGCTCCCGCGCGGCGTCCGGGGGTGGCAGGGGCATGGCAGGCTCCATGGGTAAGGATGGGGCTGCATCTTGGGCCGGGCCATGGCCGTGGGTCAAGGGGCAGGCTTACGTTTTGGGAAGGGGGCGTCTATTACCACCCACACCGCCTTCCCGGCGCAGGCCGGTACCCAGGGGGAACAGGATCAAACCTCGCCACTGCCTGGATCAAAGCTGCCGACAGGTCGGGCGCGTGGCCCCTGGGTCCCGGCCTGCGCCGGGAAGGCAAACAGAGTGAAGGCGAAAAGCCGCCCCGCTGCCCGGCATGGAAGGGCTACCGCATCGTCCCTTCGCGCCGCCGCCGTTCCGCGTTAAACCTGCCAAAAGCCCTTTTCATCTGGAGCCCTGAACCATGCGCCCCACCGACCGCGTTTTCGTTGCCCTGGATATGCCGGAGATTGAGGGGGCGAAGGCCATGGCGGCGCAGGTTGCGGGCCTGGTCGGGGGCGTGAAGCTGGGTCTGGAATTCTTCATGGCGCAGGGTCCCGCCGGTATCCGCGATGTCATCGCGGCGGGCGACCTGCCTTTGTTTCTGGACCTGAAGCTGCACGATATTCCCAACACGGTTGCGGGTGCCGTCCGCTCCGTCGCACCGCTGGCGCCGACATTCCTGACCATCCATGCCGGTGGCGGCCCCGCCATGATCCGCGCCGCCGCCGATGCCGCGCGGGAGGAGGCGGAACGGTTGGGTCTGCCCCGCATGCGCATCCTGGCCGTGACGGTGTTGACCAGCCTGTCTGACGATGATCTGACCGCCGTGGGGCAGGCCGTGCCCGCCGCGACCCAAGTCCGCCGTCTGGCCCAGGTGGCCCATGCCAATGGCGCCGACGGCATCGTCTGCTCGCCCGCCGAGGTCGCGATGCTGCGCCGCGATCTGCCCGCCGATTTCACGCTGATGGTGCCCGGCATCCGCCCAACCTGGGCCGCGGCCAATGACCAGAAGCGGGTGATGGGTCCGCGTGATGCGGTGGCCGCCGGTGCCGACCATCTGGTCATCGGGCGTCCTATCACGGCGGATGCCGACCCCGCCGCCGCCGCCCGCCGTATTGCAGAGGAACTGGGCGCATGAGTGCGGTCAAGGCCAAGATCTGCGGGATCAGCACGCCGGAGACGATGCAGGCGGCCCTTGATGCCGGCGCGCGCTGGGTCGGGCTGGTGTTTTTCCCGAAATCGCCGCGCAATGTCTCCATCGCCACCGCCGCCGAACTATCGCGCATGGTCGGCACGGGCACCCGCGTCGTGGGCCTGTTCGTCGATCCCAGCGATGATCTGCTGGACGATGTCACGGGTCAGGTGCCGCTGGACCTGATCCAGTTGCACGGGGGGGAGACGCCAGAGCGGGTGGCCGCCATCCGCGCACGTTTCAACCTGCCCGTCATGAAGGCGCTGAAGGTGGGCGACGCCGCCGATCTGGATGCCGCCACTTCCTATGAGCCGGTGGTGGATATGCTGCTGTTCGATGCCAAGCCGCCCAAGGGTGCCATTCTGCCCGGTGGCAATGGGGTTGCCTTCGACTGGTCCTTGCTGACGGGCCGTGTCTGGCAGAAACCCTGGATGTTGTCGGGCGGGCTGGACCCCGCCAATGTCGCCGATGCCATCCGGGCCACGGGCGCCAAGGCCGTCGATGTCTCATCGGGGGTGGAGGATGCACCGGGCCGCAAGAACCCGGATTTGATCCGGGCCTTTCTGTCGGCGGTCGCCGCGTCGTAGGTCGGGGTGAGCATCGCGAACCCCGACATTTCATATGCACAGTCGTTCGTCGGGGTTCACGATGCTCACCCCGACCTACGGCAAGAAACCTGCATCCTGGGAGTGGACATGAGCCAGCCTGCCTTCACCCCACCGCCCGGCGGCACGCTTGCTGCCTTTGGCCCGCCGGGTCTGTGGCTGCGGGCGCGGCAGCTGGATGATGCGGCTGCGATGGCGGCCATGGCTTCCCTGCCCAAGTTCCGCCACGGCACCCTGCGTCCACCCTTCCCCAGCGTGGAGGGGACGCGGGCCTGGATGGAAAAGGGCGGGGTCGATGATTTGCAGGTGGTTGCCATTCTCGATGGACGGCTGGTCGGGTCCGCCGGCCTGTTCCGTCAGGGTGGGCGGCGGCGGCACGTGGCCGATCTGGCCATCGGTGTTCATGATGACGCCCAAGGTATGGGTGTCGGCAAATCCCTGATGCATGCCCTGATCGATGCCGCCGACCGCTGGCTGGACCTGCACCGCATCGAACTGACGGTGTTTGCCGATAATGACGGGGCCATCCGGCTTTACCGGCATTTTGGCTTTGTTGAGGAAGGGCGCCTGCGCGACTACGCCTTCCGCGACGGGGTGTATATCGATGCCCTGGCCATGGGGCGAATCCGGCCAAAGCGGGTTTGATACCAAGGGGCATGACCTATGCCCCTTGGAGGCCGCCGACCGGCGGCCCGCGCACCCATGTGCGCGTAAGCCCAAGCCGCCGGATGGCGGCGCCCGGCGCCTGAGGGAAAATGCAAAGCCCCAAAAGAAAAACCCCGCCGGTCGCCCAGCGGGGTTTTTCGTGAGGCATGCCCGAAAGCCGGCGGGACGATTACTCGTCTTCGCCTTCCTCGGCGTCGGCTTCGATCTGGTCAGCCAGATCGCGCAGCATGTCGGCAACGTCGGTGTGGCTGGTCTCTTCCACGGCCTGGTTGACGGCGGCTTCGATCATGGCGATGGCGACATAACCGGAAAGGGCGCCGCCCTCCTTCATGGCTGCTTCCAGGTGCTTTTCGGCCAGATCAAGGGCCTTTTCGAAAAGCTGCTCCGCAGCGCTGGTATTGGGTTCGGACATGGGTTCGGCTCCCTTCCGGGCAAGAATAAATGATGCCCACCTTCTAGCATCCTTTCGCGTACACTTCTTGCCAAATCCGCACGGCCCCCCTATGCCCTGATAAGGATTGATCCAGGCCAGGGACGCCCCATGGCGGCCTTTTATTTCGTAATCGAAATAAAACCGGCCAGATTATAATATTTCGGAACCGTACCAATGCCGCCCCGCAGACAAGCCCCCCGCCGCCCCGCCCAGCGTCCCGCCCCCGAACCCCCCACGCACGGGCCGGTAGAGGTCTCCATCACCCGTGTCGGCGGGCGTGGCGATGGGCTGGCGGAATGGCAGGGGCACCGGCTTTATGTGCCGCAGACCCTGGTCGGTGACCGGCTGATGGTGAAGTTCGGGGCCCATCGCGGCGATGGCTGGGAAGGAGTGCCCGTCACCCTGCTGGAAGAAGGCAAGGGCCGGGCGGAACCGCCTTGTACCCATTTCGGCAGCTGTGGCGGCTGTGTCGCGCAGCATATGGATGATGCCACCTATGAGACATGGAAGCTGGAGGCGCTGACCACCGTCCTGTCGCGCTGCGGCCTGCTGGGTGATGGCGTCACGCTGCATCCCGTGGCCCGCACGCCCATCGGCAGCCGGCGGCGCGCCGTGATGAATGCCGTGCGCCGGGGCAACCGCGTCTGGTTGGGCTTTAACGAGGCGCATTCCCACCGGCTGGTCGATCTGTCGGACTGTACGGTTCTGGCACCAAAGCTGCTGGCGCTGGTCGCCCCGCTGCGCGCGGCCTTGGCGCCGCTGCTGGCCGATGGTCAGTCGATCGATCTGGCGCTGACCCTGCTGGATGACGGGGTGGATCTGGTGCTGGAGGGGCTGTCGCGGCCCGACCTGCGCAGCCTGGAACATCTGGCGGAATTTGCGGCCACCCATGATCTGGCCCGCCTGTCCTGGCGCGCGCGCGAAGGCCAGCCGGTGGAACCCATCGCCATGCGCCGCGCGGGCCTGCTGGGCTTCGGTGCCGTCAGCGTCTCCCCCGCCCCCGGTGCCTTTTTGCAGGCCAGCAAGCAGGGCGAACAGGCCCTGGTCGCCGCCACCCTGGCCGGGGTCGGCGATGCCGAAGCCATCGCCGACCTGTTCGCCGGCAGCGGCACCCTCACCTTCCCCCTGGCCGCCAAGGCCAAGGTGCATGCGGTCGAAGGCGATCCCACGGCCTATAACAGTCTGATGGGCGGTGCGCGGCAGCTGGGCGGCAAGGTGACGGCGGAAAGGCGCGACCTGTTCCGCGATCCGCTGACCCCCTATGACCTGAACCGGTTCCAGGCGGTGGTGTTCGACCCGCCGCGCGCCGGCGCGCAGGCCCAGGCGGCGGAGATCGCGGCTTCTGCCGTGCCCGCCGTCGTTGGCGTGTCCTGCAACCCGGTCAGTTTCGCGCGTGATGCCGAACTGCTGATCCAGGGCGGATACCGCCTGACCGACATCTGGCCTGTGGATCAGTTCCTGTGGTCGGCGCATATGGAACTGGTGGGTTGGTTCCGGCGGTAGGAGTTGCGTCGTTCCCTCACCCTCCCATTGGCGGCAGCCAATGGGAGGGTGAGGGCAACCCCGCCGTCGCAAACAACCCCTACGCCGCCTTGTGCCCCTCCCCCTGGGTGCCCAGGGTGAAGACGCGGTCGGTGGGCAGGACCTCTGTCGGCCCGATGGGTGGCAGCTCACGCAGCCTTGCATAGAGCGGGGTGAAATCCGCCGCCGTGGCGTTCATCAACTGTTCGTAGCTGTCGAGTACGAAATAGGTCTGCTGATAATCATCGATCCGGTACTGGGTACGCATCACGCGTTCCAGATCAAAGCCGATGCGGTTGGGCGACGGGCTTTCGATGCAGAATTGCGTCTCCCCGCGCGACGACAGCATGCCGGCGCCATAGGCGCGCAGGCCGTCCCTGGTGTTGATCAGGCCGAATTCGACCATGTACCAGTAGAGCCGGGCCAGATTCTCCTGCCCGTTCAGCGCAATGGCCTTGGCCCCGCCGATGCCATAGGCCTGGAGATAGTCCGCAAAGACCGGGTGGGTCAGCAGCGGTACATGGCCGAAGAAATCATGGAACACATCCGGTTCGACCAGATAATCCATCTCTTCCGGCTTGCGGATCCAATTGGTGACGGGGAAGCGCCGGGCGGCCAGATGTTCAAAGAACTCCCGCTCCGGGATCAGGCCGGGCACGGCCACCAGGGTCCAGCCTGTGGCCTTGTCCAGCACCTCTGACGCGCGTCGGAAATCCGGGATACCGTCGCGCACATCCAGGCGCGTCAAACCTTCCAGGAATTCCGGCGCGGCATAGCGCGGCAACAGGGCCGATTGCCGGTCATAGAGCGTGCGCCACATGGCGTGATCGGCGCTGGTATAGTGGTCCCAGCCCTGGTCGATGGTGAAGTCCGGCTGTACATGGCTGTAATCGCCGCGCAGGGCCGTGTCGGTCTTGCCGCTGTCGGTGACGCGCGAGGCAAAGTCGCCGGCGGGCGCGTTGGTCTGGTTCATGGCATGGTCCCCAAATCATGTGGGAATTGTTGGAAACCATGATAGCGCCGGGGCGGGGGCATTTCCTTGCGGATATGCCTGGGTAGTGGGGGTCTTGCGCAATTCCTACGTCAGGTCAGGCTGGCCTTGCGCCATATCCTGCCGGCATCAGGTTGGTTTCGGCAATGGCACGGCGGTGGAGTGCTTGACCACATCCAGCACGAAGCTGGACCGCACCTCCTTCACCCCCTTGATCGACAGAAGCTTGCGCATCGACAGGTCGGCGAAACTGTCCAGATCCTCAACGATCACCTGCAACAGGTAATCCATGGTGCCGGTCATCACGAAGCAGGAGATGACCTCCGGCAGCAGCAGGATGCCGCGCCGGAAATCGGCGTCGCCCTCCGCATTCTGGTCGATCTTCACCTCGACAAAGGCGACGACACCCATGCCCAGCTTCTTGCGGTCCAGGATGGCGGTATAGCCCTGGATATAGCCCTGTTCCTCCAGGTCGCGCACCCGGCGCAGGCAGGGGCTGGGCGACAATCCCACCTGATCGGCCAGATCGACATTGGACAGGCGGCCATTGCGCTGCAATGCAGCAAGTATGCGGATATCTGCCGCATCCAAACCAACGCTGCCCATATTCTGCCCCTGATTGGTGGATTGGCGCAATTTCTCACCTGACACTGCCAGATTCCGGGGGCAGTTCGCAAGGACATGCCCCGGCCTTCGGGCCTATCATGACAACAATTCCCCAACCGATAGATTTTCGCAGGAGATCAAGATGGCAGACGGCGGCACGGCGCGCGTGGAAAACGGCCAGATCGTGGGCGATCTGTGGGACAATCCCATGGGCACCGACGGCTTTGAATTCGTGGAATATACGGCTGAGGATACGGCGGCCCTGGACAGCCTGTTCACCGTCCTGGGCTTCACCAAGGTGGCCCGCCACCGGTCGAAGAATGTGACCCTGTACCGCCAGGGCGGCATCAACTTCATCGTCAATGGCGAGAAGGACAGCATGGCGCAGCAGTTTGCGCGCGACCATGGGCCCAGCGCCTGTGCCATGGCCTTCCGCGTGAAGGATGCCGGGTTTGCCCATCGCCGCGCCCTGGAACTGGGCGCCAAGGATGTGAAGGGCACCGTCGGCCCGATGGAACTGAACATTCCGGCCATCGAGGGTATTGGCGGCAGCCTGATCTATCTGGTGGACCGCCACCGGTCCGCCGCCTCCATCTATGATATCGACTTCGTGCCCGTGGACGGCGTGGATCAAAACCCGGTCGGCTGCGGTCTGGTCGAGGTGGATCACCTGACCCACAATGTCCATCGCGGCCGCATGGACCATTGGTACGATTTCTATGCCAAGCTGTTCAGCTTCCGGCAGATCCGCTACTTCGACATCGAAGGCAAGCTGACCGGTCTGAAAAGCCGGGCGCTGACCGCACCCTGCGGCAAGATCCGTATTCCGATCAATGAGAGTGCCGGCGTCGAAGGCCGCGTCGACCAGATCGAGGAATATCTGCGCGAATATAAGGGCGAGGGTATCCAGCATATCGCCCTGTCGACCAACGATATCATCAAGACCTTTGATGCGCTGAAGGCCAATGGCGTTACCTTCATGACGCCGCCGCCCGGCACCTATTATGACATGCTGGCGGATCGCCTGCCGGGCCATGGCCAGCCGACGGAAGAGCTGCGGGCTCGGGGCATCCTGCTGGATGGCGCGCCCGGCGGCGGTCTGCTGTTGCAGATCTTCACCAGCACGGTGATCGGCCCGATCTTCTTTGAGATCATTCAGCGCAAGGGTGATGACGGCTTCGGTGAGGGCAATTTCCGCGCCCTGTTCGAAAGCATCGAACGCGATCAGGTGGAACGCGGTGTGCTGTCGGCTGAGTGATCGGCCTGTACATACGGTGCATGGGATGAGGGGTGGTCTTCCGGGGCCACCCCTTTTTCTTTATGCACTGCCCCCGCCTCAATCAAACGCGAACGCATCCATGGCCAGGATGGCGCGATCGGTACTGCTGTGCAGCAGGCGGGCCGGCATGCCCGGTGTGGCGGCCCCCAGCGCGGTGTAGAGCGGCCAGAGATGTTCGGGCGTGGGGTGGTTGCGCCGCGCCTCCGGGGCCAGCCGGTCCCAGGCCAGAAGATCACCCTGGCGGCCTTCCAGCAGCGCCTGACGCATCCAGTCGGCAAAGACCGTCACCCAGGCGGGCGACGGCGCATCGGGGTCCTGGCCCCGGAATTCCATCAGATTATGGCTGAAGCTGCCCGACCCCAGGATCAGCACCCCCTCGTCCCGCAGGGGCCGCAGGGCCGCGCCCACGGCGGCGTGGTGGGCGGCGGACAGGTGCGGCTGTACCGACAGTTGGGTGACGGGGATATCGGCATCGGGCCAGGCGAGGCTGAGCGGCGTCCAGGCGCCGTGGTCCAGTCCACGGTCGGCTACCAGTGCCGGCTCCAATCCCTGTGCCGCCAGCAGGCCCGCCGCACGCTCCGCCAGGGCCGGTGCGCCGGGGGCGGGATAGCGCATGGCGTAGAGGGCGGGCGGGAAGCCCCGGAAGTCATGGATGGTCGCGGGGTGGGGCGACAGGGACAGGGCGGGCCGTGTCGTCTCCCAATGCGCCGAGACAGCCAGGATGGCCTTTGGCCGCTCCACCATGCCGCCCAGCCCCTTCAGGAAGCGGTGGGCAGGGGCGTCGGGTTCCAGGGCCAGCATGGGCGAGCCATGGGAGATGAAGATGGAAGGCAATCGGGCCATCGGGCCACCTGTCTGTCGTGATTGATCGATTGCCCTTCACATGGGCATGGCGGTGGCGGCGGGGAAGCCCGACCTTCGCGGGTGGCGGCGGGTGATGCCGCAGGCCAGAAATGCGAAAGGCCGGCTTTGCAGCCGGCCTTTGTCGCATCAACGATTTCACATCCGGGAGGGGATGGTGGGCGCGGGTGGAATCGAACCACCGACCTCTCGCTTATCAGGCGAGTGCTCTAACCCCTGAGCTACGCGCCCCTCTCGTGGAGCGCGGTGATAGAGAGCTGCGGGCCGGGTGTCAAGCGCTTTCGTTCGAAAAAAATCATCGCCCCGTATGTGGTGCCCATCGGATGGCGGAGAGCCTGCGGAAATCCAGGGTCCTGCCCGGTAGCCGCGTTGCCCCTGCCCTGCACTTGGTGTTACCACTGATGGGATAGTTCGCCGGAGGCCGCAAATGCCTTTCCGGCCATAGGTTTCGGCCTGTACAGGCGATATTCGGACCAGGGGCGGTGCAGGTGGCGGGGAAGGGCTGGCGGACGGCATTGTCGGGGGCGGCGCATGCGGATCGCATGCTGATTCTTGCCCTGTTGGCCGGCGTCATGCTGGGGGCCGTCCTGTTATGGTCGCATGCCAGCGAGCGTATCCGCGCCTTTGAAACGGCGATGAATGGCCAAATCCGCACCCGCGCCGGTTCGCTGGATATGCAGATGCGCGTGGCGGTGGGCCATCTGGAGGCGCTGCGTCAGCGTGCCGAATTCTTCTATGCCGAATATCCCGCACCCGAGGATGTGCCCGCCAGCAGCCTTCTGACCGCGTTCCTGGCCAGCAATCCGCATGGCGATGCCAGGCAGGGCTATTCCCTGGACCGCCTGCCCCCGCCCTATCTGGTGGATCAGATCGGCAATATCGCGGCCCTGCCGTCCGGCGATATCCCCGCCAATCCTGTCCTGTCCCGCCCGGACGAGGCGGGATGGCGGCAGGAGGCGGCCATGGCGGTGCAGCTTCTGCCGCTGATGGCCGTCACGCAGAAAGTGGTGCCAGAGGCGCGGCGGCTGGTCTATGCCTCCTTGTCGGGCATGTTGGCCATCCATCCCTGGGTGGAAAGCCGTCAGGCCGATCTGCTGTCGCAGGTGGGCACGCTGCCGGCCTTCGTGAATGCCGCCCCCGCCGCCAACCCGATGGCCGGACCTGTCTGGACCCTGTCGGGCCGTGAAGGCGATTTCCCCGACAGCGCCATGCTGGCCCTGCCCCTGACCCTGCAAGGGCGTTATGCGGGGGCGCTGGGCATCGATATCCCTGTTGCCGGCCTGCGTGATGCGCTGGGCGCGGTGCAGCGGGTGGAAAGCATGCTGCTGCTGGTGGATCCGGCGGGCAATGTCATCACCGGCTCCTCCCGCAATCAGGAAAAGGCGCTGCCCCGCAGCATCACCGATATCCTGCCGTCCGGCGCCAGCATGGAGGCCGGGCCTGATGGCATGATCAGCCACGGCTTCTTCAACAGCCATATTGTGGCGATCCCGTTGAAGCAGGCGCCCTGGCGCGTCGTCTATGTGGCACCACCCGGTGCCTCTCTCTTGCCCATCCTGATGGACGTGCTGATCTCCGTCGCAGGCTTCGTGGCGGCGGTTCTGGTGGTGGTGTTCGTGGCACGGCGTCTGATGCTGCGGGCGCTGGCCGTGCGCGACACGGCAGCCGTGGCGGAACGCGAGGCGCGGGCCCAAGCTGAATGCGCCCTGGCCGACCTGCGCGCCGCCCATGATGAACTGGACTTCCTGAACCGGGAGAAGACGCGCTTCTTCTCCCTGATCTCGCATGATCTGCGCGGGCCGTTCAATTCCATGCTGGGTATGACCCAGGAACTGGCCGATCACGCGCCAAAGATGAAGCCGGAAGAGGTGGCGGATTTCGCCCGCACCGTCCATGAAATGGCGCGTAAGGTGTTCGAGCTGCTGGAGAACCTGCTGCAATGGTCGCGGGTGCAGATGTCGGGCACGCCGTTCGCCCCCACCATCTTCCCCATGCGTGAGGTGGTGAGCGATTCCATCCGCGATGTGGCGTCCGCCGCCCAGGCCAAGGAGATTACCATCCTGGATGCCGCCGGTGACCGCTGGGTCCTGGCCGACCGCACCATGATCCTGGCGGTGCTGCGCAATCTGATGATGAATGCCGTGAAGTTCAGCCACCAGGGTGGCGTGGTGCATGTGACCAGCCGCGCCCTGGGCGACCGGCTGGAGGTGGCTGTCACCGACAAGGGTGTGGGCATGGAGCCGGCGCAGCTGGAACTGGCCCTGCGCGGCGGTCCCAAGGCCAGCCGACCGGGAACGCAGGGCGAAACCGGTACCGGCCTGGGGCTGACGCTGGTCCGCGATCTGGTCCTGCGCCATGGCGGTGAACTGAAACTGGAAAGCAATCCTGGCCGCGGCACCATCGCCAGCTTCACCATCCCGCTTTCCACCGACCCGGCAGAGACACGACGCCTGATGCAGCGCGCGGCGGATTAAGGGCGGACGTCTTTTGACTGGAAGCGTGTTTTCTTCGTCATCCCGGCGAAAGCCGGGACCCAGCGTAGAGTGGCGTCCGCCGCGATATGACTCATATCGGCGCTAACCGCGCCTCACGCTGGGTCCCGGCTTTCGCCGGGATGACGATAGGGGGTACTTCCAGTCAACATAAACCCGATCTAAGGGCGGATATTCTTCCCCTAAACGCTGACATCCAGCTTGTCGCCGCGTCCGCGTGGAGGCTGCTGGTTGGTGCGGGCCTCCACGGCGGCGGCTTCATTGTCGAAGGCGCGGCCCACAAAGCTGCTGCCGGTGCCTTCGCGCGCCGCCTCCCCCCGCGCCACGGCGGTGGCGGCGCGGCGGGTCTGGGTTTCGGTGGGCTTGGCCACCTTCTGTGCCAACAGACCAGCCGACGCCAAGGCCACATTGTTCTGTGGGTTGGTCGGGGCCGGCTGCGTGGCGGGCAGCGGCGGTGCTGGCTGCGATGGAATGATCATGTTTTATCAGATCGCCGCTCCGCCGCCGGAGTCAAGAGGCAAGCGCGGATTTTTCCTTAGCGGAAATGATCAGCATCGTATCCAGGGTGAAGCTGCCGTCTGGCTGGATGGCGAAATGCTCCTTCACCTCTGCCGCCGCCCCTGCCTGCAGGGACAGAAGGGCCGGGCGGTGGCTGGCCGGGGTGTTGATCCGGTCCACCCAGGACTGGAAACCCAGTGGCAGGCGGAAGGTCTGCGGCACCTGCGGTGTCAGGCCGGCGGTGGACAGCAGGGACCGCCATTCGGCCAGGCTGTAATTGCGGACATGGCTGGGGTCGCGCACCATTTCGATGGTCTGGAGGTAGGTATCCAGCAAGGGATCGGCAGGCCCGTACACATCCATCACCACGCAGATGCCGCCGGGCCGCAGCACGCGCGCCGCCTCTGCCATGGCGGGGGCGACATGGCGCCAGTGATGGGCGCTATATCGGCTGACCACCATGTCGAAGCTGGCATCGGCGAAGGGCAGAAGTTCCGCCCGGCCCTGACGGGTGGTGATGTTGGCAAGCCCGCGCTGTGCGGCACCTGCCGCCACCGCCGCCAGCATGGCATCCGACAGATCATAGGCTGTGACCCGTTCCGCGAAGGGGGCGGCGTGAAAGCTGACATGCCCGCCGCCGCAGCCAAGATCGAGGAAATCCGCCACAGGCGCGGCCCGCAGCAGCGATTGCAGCGCTGTCAGGTCGGGGCCGGCGGCATGGGTGGGGCTGTTGACATAGGCATCGGCGCGGGGGCCGAACTGCTGTGTGACAAGGTCGTGCTGGCTGTCGGGCTGGGTATTCATGGCCGGGGGTTCCTGTCGTCGGGTGGGGTTCCTCCTGATTACGCCCTACCAAAGGGGGGTACAAGATAAGCACTTATACTGGTATGAATACCCCTATGAAGCTGCCCGTCCCGCCCTTTAAGGATCCCGCCGCCGACCAGCGCCACCTGCTGGGTGCTTTTCTGCGCGACCGGCGCGGGCGGCTGGACCCGGCGGTGCTGGGGCTGGCCGTAACAGGCCGGCGGCGCACCGCCGGCCTGCGGCGGGAGGAAGTGGCCGCCGATGCCGGGATCAGCGCCACCTGGCTGACCTGGCTGGAACAGGGCCGCGATATCCAGGCCTCACCCCAGGCGCTGGACCGGCTGGCCCGCACCCTGCGCCTGTCGGGGGCGGAACGGGCCTATCTGTTCCAATTGTCGGGCCGTCGCGACCCACGGCAGCCCGATCCCGGACAGGATGATGGCAGGGCCTGTGCCCGCCTGCGCGATGCCGTGGCGGCCATCACGGTGCCGGCCTATGCGCTGGATCACCGCCTGGACCTGCTGGCCTGGAACGCGGCGGCGGCGGACCTGTTCGCGGGCTGGCTGGACGGGCCGGGTCCGCATAATCTGCTGCGCTACCTGTTCCTGGACCCGGCGGCGAAGAAGCTGCTGGTGGATTGGCCGGGCCGCGCGGCCCGCGTGCTGGCCGAATTCCGGGTCGATCATGGCCGGCATTTGGCGGATACGGGTCTGACCGCCCTGATCGCCGAATTGCGCGCCGGCAGCACCGAATTCGCCGCCCGCTGGGCCGGGGCCGATATCAGGGGGCGGGAAGGGGGGGAACGGCTGTTCCAGCATCCCGTCCATGGCCTTCGCGGCTATCGTCAGATGACCCTGTCGGTGGAAACCAGACCCGACCTGCGTTTGGTCATGCTGCTGCCGGATTAGGGACTGTTGAGATTGAGAAAATCTGCCTCCCCGGCGAAGGCCGGGGCCCAGGGGTCACAGGCTCAAACCTCGACGCTGCGTTGATTGACGCTGCTGATCGGTCGGGCGCTTGGCCCCTGGGCCCCGGCCTTCGCCGGAGAGGCAATCTATGAATTTCAATGGGTTGGAAAACCATACCCTGAATCTCAACAGACCCTAACTTCAGCCCCTGAAATGATGGTCACCGCGTGCTGCCCCCCCCCCCGTCACGGCAGTGCGCAATCATCCAGCCCGTCGCGGCGTACGATCTCCATCCGCTGCTGCAAGGTGCCGGCCCGGCCCGCGACATAGCGACCGGGCGGGTTTGCCTTCCATTTCAGGGGGCTGGGCAGGATGGCGGCCAGAAGCGCTGCCTCGCGCGGGGTCAAGGCCTCGGCCCCCTTTCCGAACCAGTATCGCGACGCCGCCTCCGCGCCATAGGCGCCGGGGGCCCATTCCACAATGTTGAGATAGACCTCCAGGATGCGGCGCTTGGACCAGAGGGTTTCCACCAGCATCGTGAACCACAGTTCCACGCCCTTGCGCAGCCAGGACCGGTCGGGCCAGAGGAAAGCGTTCTTGGCCACCTGCTGGCTGATGGTGCTGCCGCCGCGCACACGCTGATGGGTCTGGTTGCGTTCCAGCGCCTTTTCGACGGCATCCAGGTCCACGCCCATGTGATCGCAGAAGCGGCTATCCTCCGCCCCGATGACGGCGCGGGCCAGATGCGGGCTGATCCGGTCCATGGACCGCCAGGAATGGTTCCAGTCGGCCCCGCCCAGGGTGCGGATCACCATCAGCGGTGTGGCCGGCACAGGCAGCACCGCATAGGCCAGAACCCACAGGATGGAAAAGCCGACCAGGCCGGCGAGGCCGAAGGCCGTCACCCGCGCGATGCGCCGCATGTTCCATCGCTTGTCCTGGGCCATCCGGGCCAGACCTCCTTCGTCCTTTTCCGTCCGCATCTTGGCGCAGACAGGGGGCATAAAGCACCGTAAAAAGACGGGCACCCGTTTCTGCTGCCAAGGATGATCCGCGATGTACAGGCTTTATGGCAATTCCGGCATGGCCAATCTGGCCCCGCACATGGCCCTGGAAACCATCGGCGCGCCCTATGAAATGGTGCTGGTGGACACAGGCGCGAAGGAACATCACGGTGCGGCCTATCTGCGCCTGAACCCCACGGGCCGTGTGCCGGTACTGGTGGATGGGGAACAGCCGATCTTTGAAACGGCGGCCATCCTGCTGTATCTGGCCGACCGCCATCCCGACGCGGGCCTGATGCCGCCCGTGGGTACGGTGGAACGGGCGCTGGCCTATCAATGGCTGATCCACCTGACCAATTCGGTGCAGGTCGCCTACCTGGCCTATTATTACCCCGAGCGGCAGGTCGCGGACCCGGCCCTTGCCGGCAGTGTGAAACAGGCGGCAGAGGTGCGGGCGGGGGAATTGTTCGATCTGCTGGACACGGCGCTGGCGGGGCGTGACTGGCTGACGGGTGACAGGCCCGGCATCGTGGATTTCATGCTGTTGATGCTGACGCGCTGGGGCCGCAATTTTGTGGGGCGTCCGCCGCGCCTGCTGCCCAATATCGGCGCCCATGCCGCGCGCACCGCCGCCCTGCCTGCCGTCATCCGGGCGTTTGAACAGGAGGGACTGGCCCAGCCCTGGTACTGACCCCTGCAGCGCGTCTCCGCCCCCTTCGCATGTGCTCGTCCCCCACCGATTCGCCGCCTCCGCCGCCCTTGGATGGCTGGATTGTCGGAAATGCGGATTGACGTTGCGTGCGCGAAGGGCCAATTAGCGCCCTATGCATGAAAAGACGTAACCCGCCCCCGGGTCCCGTGCGGGAACCCAGGGGGGCCAAAGCCCGACCGAACCCGCGATGACGGGTTGGCGCGGAAGGCTTGTGGCGTACCTGGACCCTGTGGCCACCGGTGCCTGACGCACCACGGCCCCTACCGCGCACGGGGGATCACCGGGATCGAGCGCCACTTTCAGCATGGAATTTCCGAACGTCACGGCCCGGCCGGGGCGTTCACCGCTTATCGGATCGCACCGGCCCGGCCGGTGCCGGACGGGGCGGACCAACCAGAAGGAGACGAGACTTTGACTGAACAACTGCTTGCCGGAAAGAACATCGCCATTCTCGTGGCCAATGGCTTCGAAGAGCTGGAGATGACCGAGCCGCAGCGCGCCCTGCTGAAGGCCGGCGCCAAGCCGAAGGTGATTTCGCCCGAACAGGGCCTGGTGAATGGCTGGCACGGCGCCGCCTGGGGCCATTATTTCCCGACCGACCGTCATGTCGGTGAAGTGCTGGCCGCCGATTTCGACCTGCTGGTCCTGCCGGGCGGCGACCGTTCGGTGGCCAAGCTGGCGACTAACCCGCATACCCGCCGCATCATCGGCAGCTTCGTCGACAGCGGCAAGGGCATCGCCGCCTTCGGCAAGGGCGTGGAGCTGCTGGCCTTGCTGGAGCGGATCAAGGGCCGCACCGTGACCGGCGCCGACAGCGCCCGCGCCGCCCTGGAAGCCGCCGGCGCCAAGTGGTCGGACGACGAGATCGTTCAGGACCGCTTCCTGCTGACGGCCAAGAGCAACGAGGACATGTCCGGCCTGATCGACGCCATGCTGCGGAACTTCACCGCCGCCGTCGAACAGCGCAAGGCCGCCGCCTGATCCCTAGAGCGTATTTCCGTTAGCCGGAAATACGCTCTAGCATTTCATTTTCCTCAGTCGCCGGCGCCGCATCCGCAGCTTGGCTTCGCGGCATGGGCCGCGCGGCGGCAGTCGCCGCCGGAGCTGCTTTCGGCGAGCCGAAACAGCTCGAAGGCTGGCTTGTCCTGGTGACGAAAAACCCCGCTGTCCGGCTGGACAGCGGGGTTTTTGTTTGTGCGGAATCCGCCCCGATTTTCAGTGGGCGTTGGCCTGCTGGAACGCGGCCTTCTGTTCCGCGGTGGCCTCACGCTGGTGCTTGGCCTTCCATTCATCGTACGGCATGCCATAGACATGCTCCCGCGCCTCGGCATCGCTGACAGCCACGCCCTTTTCATCGGCGGCGGCGCGGTACCATTTCGACAGGCAGTTCCGGCAGAAACCCGCCAGATTCATCAGATCGATATTCTGGACATCAGTGCGGGTTTGCAAATGCGCCACCAAACGGCGGAAAGCCGCGGCTTCAAGCTCGATACGGGTCTGGTCGTCCATGGTCAGGCTTCCCTGGGATTGGTTGGTCGAACGTGCCGACGCAAATGGTGTATCCCGACGCAGTTTTAAAGGAAACCATCTAAAATTTTAACCTATTACTAGGTGTTACTTTTCTGATTGATACAATCGTCGAGCCGTGCATCAATAGGGTCAAGACAAGAACATATAACCAAAAGTATCGGACTCGGCTCTTTCAGGGGGACCCAAATGGTCATCGATATGCGTACCCGTCTGCCCCACGGTCACATCGCCACCCACGCCGCCAATATCAGCTTTCATGCGCAGCAGTTGCGCCGTTGCGCTGACGACCTGAACCAGGCGCTCGCCGCCCTGCAGGCACTCAATGTCGGCGCCCTGCTGGAGGAGTTTCAGGCCGCGCGCTGACCGAAATTAAGTCAGCCCCGCGATGATGTCCGGCAGCAGCCGGGCCAGCCGCGCTGCCCAGGCATCGGCGCCCGCTGCATCAGCAATCAGGTCCTGACGGATTTCCAGCATCAGCACGTGCAGGTTCACCGCTTCCCCGTGATGGATGATGGTGAAATCGGTGCCGGTGCGCGCGCTGTAGGGTTCGTTGTCGCCGACGGTCAGGTCGCCCTCGGCCCGCAAGGCCGCCAGCATGGGCAGGGCCAGCCGCCCGTCGCGGTTCCACAGCACGCCCACCTGCCAGGGCCGCTGGAACCCGTTCATCTGCGGCGTGAAGCTGTGGATGGAAATCAGGACGGGTACCTGCCCCTGTGCCTGGATGCGCGCGCGTTCCGCCGTGATGGCGTCGTGATAGGGCTGGTACAGGGCTTCTATGCGCAGGGTCCGCGCCGTGTCGGACAGATCCTGGTTGGCGGGGACCGGCGTGCCGTCGCTGATGGCGGGCATCAGGGTCGGGCTGTCCGGCCAGCGGTTGCAATCCACGACCAGCCGGGAATAGACCGACAGCACGGCCCGCGCGTCCAGACGCCGGACCAGCCCCTCCGTCACTGCCGCCGCCCCGATATCCCAGCCGATATGCCGGTCCAGTTCCACATCATGCACGCCCAGCCCATGCAGGGCCGCCGGCACGGCCTTGCCGGCATGGTCGCAGACCAGCAGCAGGGGGCTGGATGCGGTCGGGTTCAGGATGCGGACGGGCGCCGGATCGGCGGCGGTCAACAGGGTGGGGGAGGCGATATCCATGCCTTCCTGATTATCGCAATCCCGGTTCCGGTGAAAGCGGTCACCGGATCAGCCAGCGCAGGATACGGTCGATCCGGTCGCCATAGGGCGGGCGGATCAGGCGGGCGGCGCTGAACCGGCTGGCCTTGAAAACGGGCTGTTCATGGCTGAAGGTCCGAAACCCGGCCTCCCCATGATAGGCGCCCATGCCGCTTTCCCCGATGCCGCCAAAGGGCAGCGCATCCTGGGCCGCGTGCAGCAAGGTATCGTTCAGCGTCACGCCGCCGGCCCGTGTGCGGGCCAGCACGAAATCCACATCCAGCGTGCGATGGCTGAACAGGTAGAGCGCCAGGGGGCGGGGCCGGCTGTTCACGATGCCCACCGTCTCCTCCAGCGCCGTATAGGGCAGGATGGGCAGGACGGGTCCGAAAATCTCCTGCCGCATGATATCGGCCTCTTCGGGCACCTGCCACAGCAGGGTGGGGGCTAGCTTGCGCCGCGCCGGTTCCAGCGCCTCGCCCGCCGGATTGATGAAGCGCGCATGGGCGCCGCGCCGTCTGGCATCGTCGATCAGGCCCAGCAGCCGCTCATACTGGGCGTCGTTGATGATGGATGTGTAGTCGGGGTTATCGCCCAGCCTGGGATAAAGCCGCGTCACCGCGCGCTCAAAATACGCCACAAACTCCAGTTCCCGCCCGCGCGGCACCAGCACGTAATCGGGTGCGATACAGGTCTGGCCGGCATTCAGCAGCTTGCCGACGGCGATGCGCCCCGCCGCCTGTTCCAGATCATAGCCGGGGCCGATGATGGCGGGCGACTTGCCGCCCAGCTCCAGGGTGACAGGGACAAGCGCATCGGACGCCGCGCGCATCACCTGCCGCCCCGCGCCGGTGGACCCGGTGAACAGCAGATGGTCCAGGGGCAGGTGGCTGACGGCCTGCGCCATATCCACATCCCCCGTCACCACCGCCACCTCCGACGGGTCGAACACTTCCGCCAGCAGCCGTTCCAGCAGGCTGCTGGTGCGCGGGGTGCGTTCCGACGGCTTCAGCAGCACGCGGTTGCCGGCGGCAATGGCGGCGGCCAGCGGCACCAGGGCCAGTTGGATGGGATAGTTCCAGGGGCTGATGATCCCCACCACGCCAAGGGGCACCGGCTGTATCCGTGCGCGGCCCGGCAGAAAGGGCAGGGCCACGCCCACACGGCGGGGCCGCATCCAGCGATGGAAATGCCGCTGTGCGAACCGGATGGCCGACAGGCTGGCATGGATATCGGCAAGCCGTGTCTCATGCGGGGACCGGCTGCCGAAATCCTGTGACACGGCCTCGACCAGGGCCGCCTGATATTTCACCAAGGCGCGGCCCAGATGGTCCAGCGCCTCTTCACGCCGTTCGGGCGACAGGCCGGCATCGCGGCGCCAGCCGGCGCGCAACTGGGCAAAGGCGGTGTGCAGGCGCTTGTCGGCGGCGCCCGATAGACGCTGGCGCACCTGCCCTGTCGGGAACTCGATGACCGCATCGGCCATGACGCCTCCCTCCCCGTCCGGCGTGGGGTGGCGTCATCTCCCAAGGATAAGGATTGACGTCAGGCGCGCCGGAACCGTTCAACCTTCATGATCCGATACCCCATCGAGGGCAGGAACTTCGGTTCCGCCCGGAACTTGGCATCGCGATCGGTCGTTCCTGGTACAATATAGGTGCGGCCATTGGCCCATTCCACGGCCTGATCGCCTGCCATGGTGCTTTCGCTGCCGCCGGCATTGGTGATCAGCACTTCCCACAATTTGCCATGGCCGATGGTGGCCCGGTCGAACATATAGAGCCGCTGCTTCGTTGCCTCCGAAAGGGCGTTGATCTCCGCCTCCAACTGGGCGCGGGCGTCCGACACTTCCGTGATGTCGGCGCGCAGCTTCGCCATCTCCTCGCCCACCTGATTGCACAGGCCGCGTAGCGTGTTGCACGCCACTTCCAGCTTGTGCTGGTCCTCCTCCACGGCGCGAAGGTCGCGCTGATACTGCACGACATCGGATTCGATGCGGCGCATCACCGCCGCGGCATAGGCAATGGAGACCAGAACGACGAGGATGACACCAACCTGGATCAACATGGGCCTTACTCCGCCGCGATGGCGGCCGGATTGGCCGGCACGGCCTTGGACAGGATGAAGCCATTGTCGGGCGGGAAGTTGGTCCGGGCGATGCGGTTGGCATCGTCGGCATTGTCGGCCCAGATTTCGATGAAATGCTTCACGTTGCGGAACTTGCAGTCCTTCACGATGTTCTGACCCAGCGTCAGGCTGCTGCCCAGCGTCATGGCCACCACGAACAACCGGCGCGAACCCGTCTGCTCATTTACCTCGTGGATGATGACGTAATTATCTTCCTTGGCGATCTTCAGGCGGCGCTGGGCATCGACCAGCTGCGTGGCGGCGGCCTTGCGCTCCACCTCCGCCTGACGCACGGCTTCTTGCCCGTCGCGATAGGCCTTGGTCAGTTCTTCCTGCTTGCGATGCAATTCGCGGTTCTGCTCCGTCACGCGGGTGATATGGGCGCGGCGGGAGTAATAGAGAACCTGACGCACAAGCGCGATGCTGACCGCGCCGATGGCGGCCAGGATGCCGATCACGAAAAGAACCGTATTCATTTCCAATGTGGCAATCCTGCGTTGCCGTCCAGCAGCGAATCCCAGGTGCCGCGACATCTGGGAATCGTTCTTAGTATATCATCGCTCTTTGGGCTTGTCGCGGGCCGGAACCTATACGAAAGCTATAAGGTAGCGCTATCCAAGCCGCAGTCCGGCCTGTGACAGCGCTGCCGGCCATTCCGGCCCCGAAAGATAGGCCATTTCCGCCTGCCGCGCGGCCACGACCGGGTCCAGGGCTGCCAGTTCCCGGTCGGGCAGGGCAGGGTGAACCATCACCAGGGCCCCTGCCGGCAATTCGAAAAGGAAACGCTCCATCAAGGCAGGAAAGTCGCCGTCGAACCCGTAAATGCCGCTGAAGCCGGCATTGGTGGGAATGGCACGGGATGCGGCCTGCCGGGCCAGACCCCGCGACAGCAGCGCGATGAACAGGGCCTTGGCCCTCGTCACGCCGCGCCGGACAATGCGTCCCGCCGGTTCCGCACAATCGCGCAGCCAGACCGAACCGGGCGGATAGCGGCGGGCGATGGCATCCAGCAGCAGGGGCCGGATGCCGGGCAGAAGATGCAGATGCTGATGCCCGTCCACGAAATGCGGGGCCCGGCCCATCGCCCCTTCGAACGCATCCAGCTGCCGCGCGATCTCTGCCGACAGGTCCCGCTGCGCCGGCCCCGACGACAGCAGCCCGACATGGGCCATGGCCAGCCACCGGCCCAATGTCGGGAACCGCCCATCGGGGCAAAGCGCCGGCATCGGCCCCAGGGGCGACAGGCCGCCCGTCAGGGTCAGATGCACACCCGTCTGGAACCCGGCGGGCATGTCCAGCAGGCGTCTGGCATCCTCGCGCCAGCGCGGACCCGGCACCATGGCACCGGTCCCCGACAGGCGCCCGGCCCGCGCCAGCGTCAGGATGCCCTCCGAAACGCCCGGCGAAAGGGCGTAATCATCGGCAATGACGCGGATGGCGCGGGGCTGCATGAAAAGGACCCTCAGGCGGCGGGTGCGCGGGTCATTTCCAGGAACACATCCTCCAGGTCGCTTTCGACCATGGACAGGTCTTTCACGGCCAGACCCGCCGCCGCCATGGCGCCCAGCAGATCGGCGACGCGGGTCTGGCTGGGCTTGTAATGGATGGCCAGACGGCGGGGACCGTCCAGCTTGGCGTCGAAACCACGGAAGGCCTCTGGCACTTCCGTCAGGTCGGCATCCAGCGTGACCACCATTTCCTTGCTGTCGATACGGCCCAGCAGCTTTTCCGTCGATTCGCAGGCCACGACCTGACCATGATTCACGATGGCGATCGTGTCACACAGCTCCTGCGCCTCTTCCAGATAATGGGTGGTCAGGACGATGGTGGTGCCGGCCTTGTTCAGTTCGCGCACATGCGCCCACAGGCTTTGCCGCAGTTCCACGTCCACGCCAGCGGTCGGTTCGTCCAGAACCAGGACCGGCGGGGCATGCACCATGGCCTTGGCCACCATCAGACGGCGGCGCATGCCGCCCGACAGGGTGCGGGCATAGGCATTGGCCTTGTCCTTCAGGCCCACGGCTTCCAGCAGCGCCTCGGTCTGGCGTTCCGACTTGGGCACGCCGTACAGGCCGGCCTGCAGGTCCAGGATCTCACGCGGGGTGAAGAACGGGTCCAGGTTCAGTTCCTGCGGCACCACGCCGATGGCGGCGCGGGCCGACCGGGGCTGCTCATCGATATCGATGCCCCAGATGCTGGCCTTGCCGCTGGTCTTGTTCACCAGACCGGCCAGGATGTTGATCGTCGTGCTTTTGCCCGCTCCATTGGGACCCAGCAGGCCATAGATCGACCCGCGCGGAATGGTCAGCGAAATACCCTTCAGCGCCTCCTTGGGCGGGGATTTGGGCGTGCCGCGATAGGTCTTGCGCAGATCCTTGATCTCCACCGCGGCGGCGGGGGCATGGCCGTTGGCGGCGGTATCGGCGGGGCGGTTCAGGCTGTCAGGCATGGGGGATGGGTTCCCGATGGGTGTGCGACATTGTTTCGTCGCGGGACATGGGTCTGGCGTACACCCACCGCCGCCGCCGGTCAATTTGCCGAAGGGCAGGGGCCGGACAGGGGCGGGGCCGGCTCTCTTGCGCAAACCGCGCGCCGGAGTATGATGCGCCGCACCCCGGATATCGGGACCCGAACAGTAAGCTTCAAGGAACGACAGACATGCAGCCGGCCGAGACCATCTATATCGACGAAGACACCGTCGGCTGCGATGGCGGCGGCGGTGCGCTGGGCCATCCGCTGGTCTATCTGGCCCTGTCGCCCAAGGGCAATGTCGATTGCCCCTATTGCGGTCGCCATTATGTGCAGACCGAAGCCGGCAAGGCCGCCGGCGGCGGCCACGGGCATTAACTTACACGCTCCCTCAAGCGCCGGGCGCCGCCGTCCGGCGGCCCGTTTGGTTCTCAGCTGACCAGCAGCATCGGCCCCGGATGGATGGTGAATTTCGCCGTCCGGGCCGTCATTTCCTGTGTGCGGGCGAAGAAGCTGCGGTGCGGTCCCGTGCGGGCCGGTGCCGTGGCTGATCCTGGCCGCATGAAATCTTCCGCCGCCACCTCACGGTCCATGGGCACCAGCGCCAGGCCGCTGAAGGTCCCCTCCGCGGCCTGCTGACAGCCGGCGGGAAGGGGCGTACCGGGGGACAGGCGCACGGGCATCGCCGCCATCAGCAGGGCGGCGTGTTCGGCGAACAGCTGCACCAGGAAGAACCCTTCCCGTCCTGCCGCCGCACCGCATCCGGCATGGGTCCAGCGCGGGTCCAGGATGTTGGACCGGTGTCCCGGCGATTGCATCAGATTATCCACGGCCAGCCGTCCCGCCGCCTCTGCCCGGTCGGGGTCGAAGATGCTGTTGGTGAACAGGTTTTCGGCATTCACCCCCACCATCCGCCGGTGCAGTAGGGCGATGCGGTCACCCGGATGGCGTCCGCCCGCATCCTCATGCGCGAAGGGGGCGCCCGCCGCCAGCTGTGCGGCATAATGGCGCGCAATCCAGCTCAAATCCGCATCATCACGCAGGAAGGAGGCGCCTTCCGCCAGACGGATGGCACCCGTGGCCCGCGCCGCCGCCATTTCCGCCAGGAACAACGGGTCGCCTGTGATGGGGGCGCCGGATTCCCGCTGGAAATCCTGGAACCGATCAAGATAGGCCGCCATCTCTGCCATGGGCAGGGCGTTGGCCTTGGTCAGGGTTGCCGGATCAGCAACGGTGGCGCGGGCCACCGGGGCCAAAAACAGGGCAGATACGCCCATCAGAAGGGCACGCCGCGTCACCCCATCCGTTCGGACATAACCATCCGCACATGTGACAACCGGGCGATCATCCCCTAACCTGAACAGGCATTGCATCCCGATTCCTACCGTATATAGTAGTTAATTGTCGTTTCTTGCCAATTACTTGTAAACGACAGTTTAACAAAGTCCAACCCCGTCCGCATCCCCCCGTATTCGAACGCCATCGCATCATGTCGAAACCGGCACAGCCCAACATGAACCATCAATCCGCAGCACACCGTCTGCCGGTGACCAAGCTGCCGTTCGTCGGTGAACGGGCCGATGGGCGTTTTGGCTATTGGGTGCTGCCTGAACTTCGCGATGATCAGGACCCGCGCATCACCGGTCGCACCTTCGCGGCTTGGTATCTGCTCTATGTCGAATATAACGGGCGGATGGCGGCGGAGGATCTGATGGACCGGATCGAACGGGAAATGCCGTCGCGTTATCCGGCTGTCGACCGCGCCTTCCTGGCGGAGGTCATGTCCCGCCGTTCCCAGAATAGCAGCGCTGCCTGATACGCGATTCGGGTGGGACATTCGCGCGATGGTATCTGTCCCTCTCCCCTGCCTTGTCGGCGCTGCTTGTGGATAAGTCTGGTTTGTGACGGCATCTGACCCGGCACGCGACCCCGGATAAAGGGTCCGGCCTCACCGTTCACAGGCAGCTTCCCCGCTGTTTTTGCATGGCTTTTCCTTCAAATGTAAAAATTTGTCCCCTATCGCCGTCGGTTACCATTGCGTAACAATTGGGGGGTTGGAGGATCGTCTTCTCCGATCTAGTTGAAAGGTGTCGGTATCCTGACCGGGGTTTGCCGCCGAAAGTCGTCTTTACGGACGTCTGCGGATGCCTGACAAAAACAATTAACGAAGCTTGCCGTCTCCGCTGTGGGATAGAATGGCTTTTCAATGACATGGACCGGTAGCGCCGCACCCTTTGCGGCAGCACCGACAAGATCGGACAGGAAAATGCGCCTGCCAATTCAGATTGCCACGGCTGTTGCCATCGTCGCCATTGGCGGCGGCGTCTGGTACATGACCGGGCGCGATGGCGCCAAACCCACCGCACAGCAGCAGGCGGGCGCCCGCCCCGTGAATGTCGTCGCCACCCATGTGACGCGGGGTGACATCGCCGTCACCTTTGACGCCGTGGGTACATTGCGCGCGAATGAGGCGGTGACGGTGACGGCCAAGACAGCCGGTCTCGTCAAGTCCATCAACTTCACCGAAGGTCAGCTGGTCCAGGCCGGTGCCGTCCTGATCGAACTGGACGACCGCGAGGTGCGGGCCAACCTGGCGGTGGCCGAAGCCGGGCGCCGCAATGCCGCACAGTTGCTGGACCGAGCGCGGGCATTGCTGGTGAAGCAGAATGTGGCTCAGGCCCGCGTCGATGAACTGGCGCTGCAACTGGCCGGCAATGATGCAGAGGTGCGGGCGGTGCAGGCGCGTCTGGCCGACCTGACCATCCGGGCACCGTTTACCGGCTATACCGGCCTGCGGCAGGTTAGCCCCGGCGCCCTGGTCCGTCCGGCGGACCCGGTGACCACGCTGGACGACACCCGCATCGTGAAGCTGGAATTCACCGTGCCCGAATCCTCCCTGCGCTATCTGCGCGACGGGATGGAAATCGCGGCACAGACCACGCTTTATCCGGACCAGTCCTTCCTGGGCAAGGTGTCGGCCATCGATACCCGTATCGACCCCGTCACCCGCACCGTCGCCGCCGTGGCGCAGATCGACAATCAGGACGGGCGCCTGCGCCCCGGCCTGTTCATGACGGTACGGTTGACGCTGGATAACCGCGTCAATGTCGTGCTGGTGCCGGAAGAATCCCTGGTGCCGGTTGGTGACCGGCAGTTCGTGTTCCTGGTGGCCTCGGGCAAGGTGGAACGCCGCCCGGTCACCATCGGCGCCCGGTCGCGCGGCGTGGTGGAAGTGGCGGATGGCCTGACCGGTGGTGAACTGGTCATCACGCGCGGCGTGCAGAAGGTGCGTGACGGCGTGCCCGTGCAGGCCGAAATCGTCAGTGCGCCTGCCGCCACCAGCACGCAATCCGCCGCACGGCCCGCGCCCTGACGGCGAATTGACGGCGACCGTTCGCGGTTGCCCCTCTGCCGCCCCGATCATCCGGTCCGCCGGGGCGGCATCGACATGGACATGACAGCGACACGCCTGGGAACCTCACCATGGTGATCTCCGACATTTCGATCCAGCGTCCCGTGCTCGCCTTCGTGATCAGCGCCATGCTGGTCGTGTTTGGTGTGCTGGGATATGAAAAGCTGCCGGTGCGCGAGCTGCCGAAGATCGATTATCCCATCGTGTCGATCAGCACCACCTATCCCGGCGCCAGCGCCGAGGTGGTGGATAATGAGATCACGGAACGCATCGAAGGTGTCATCAACGGCATTGAGGGCGTGAAGACCATCCGCTCCCGCTCCCGCGAAGGCAGCTCGTCCGTGTCGGTGGAATTCGAGATCGATCGCGATATCGACGCCGCCAGCAATGATGTGCGCGACCGCGTGGGCCGGATCAGCGACAGCCTGCCCGAAGAAGCCGAACTGCCGGAAATCAGCAAGGTCGATGCCGACAGCAACCCGATCATGTGGATCACGCTGTCGTCCGACCGCATGAACCAGCTGGAACTGACCGATTTCGTGCGCCGCTATTATCTGGACGCGCTGGGCACGGTGCCGGGCGTGGCCTCGGTGCGTATCGGCGGGCGGCGTGATTTTGCCATGCGCGTCTGGCTGGACCGCAACGCCATGGCGGCGCGCCGGGTGACGGTGCAGGATATCGAAGCGTCGATCCGGCGTGAGAATGCCGAACTGCCTGCCGGGCGTATCGAAAGCAGCCAGCGTGAATTCACGGTGCGGACCGACACGCGCCTGAACCGCCCTGAACAATTCTCCTCCATCCTGGTGCGTCAGGACGGGGCCAACTGGATTCGCCTGGGCGATGTCGCGCGGGTGGAGGTGGCGGCCCGTGATGACCGTGGCGATTTCCGCATCAATGGTGGCAGCGCCATCGGCCTGGGCATCATCCGCCAATCGACCGCCAACACGATGGAAGTGTCCGAAGGCGTGCGCAAGCTGCTGGGCGAATTCCGTCAGAACCTGTCGCCAGGGATGAAGCTGGAGGTCCGTCAGGACGACGCCACCTTCGTCAGCCAGTCGGTCTATGAAGTGTTCCATGCCATCGCGGTTGCCATCGGGCTGGTGGTGCTGGTGGTCTGGGTGTTCTTGCGCACCTTCCGCGCCACCCTGATCCCCGTCATCGCCATTCCGGTATCGCTGGTCGCGGCCTTCGGTGTGATGGCGGCGCTGGGCTTCTCCATCAATGTGCTGACCCTGCTGGCCTTCGTGCTGGCCGTCGGTCTGGTCGTGGATGATGCCATCATCGTTGTGGAAAACATCTCCCGCCGGATTGAGGAGGGGGAGCCGCCGCTGCTGGCGGCCTATCGCGGGGCGCGGCAGATCGGCTTTGCCGTGATCGCCACCACCGCCGTGCTGATCGCCGTGATCGCACCCTTGTCCATGCTGCCCGGTGATCAGGGCCGCCTGTTCCGGGAATTCGCCATCGCGCTGATGGCGTCGATCGCCTTCTCCTGCATCGTGGCGCTGACCCTGTCGCCCATGCTGTCATCAAAGCTGTTGCGCGGGCATCAGGAAGCGCGCGGCCTGTTCCGCCTGTCCGAGGCGTTCCTGGACATGGTGACCCGTGGCTATATGGCCCTGCTGCGCCAGGCCCTGTCGGCCCGCATGCTGGTCATGGCCCTGATGGCCGGCGCCCTGGTCCTGACGGCGGTGCTGGGCCGGACCCTGCCCAGCGAGCTGGCGCCCGTGGAAGACCGTGGCGTGGCCCGTATCTCCATCACCGGGCCGGAAGGCGCCAGCATGGATTACACCATGCAGGAGGTGGCGCGGGTGGAAGGGCTGGTGCAGCCCTATCTGAAGACGGGCGAGGTGGACAGCATCCTGACCATCGTCAATCCCGGCTTTGGCGGCAGTTCCGGCGTGAACCGCGCCATGGTCGTGTTCCGCACCCCGCCCTGGTCCGAACGCGTCAGCGACCGCACCGTGCCGCAGATGGTGAACGAGTTGCGCCCGCAACTGTCGGCCATGCCCGGTTCCCGCATCGTGCCCATCCTGCCCTCGGGTCTGGGTGGTGGTGCATCGGCCAACCAGCTGCAGGTCGTGATCGGTGGCAATACGTTCGAGGAACTGGCCGAATGGCGTGACGCCCTGATCGAACGGTTGCAGCAATATCCGGGCCTCACCGGCTTCTCCGCTGACTATGACGAAACCAAGCCGCAGCTTTATGTGACGGTGGATCGCAACCGCGCCGCCGACCTGGGCGTGCCCGTCACCACCATCGGCACCACCCTGGAAACCATGCTGGGTGAAAAGCTGGTGACCCGTTATCTGGACCGGGGTGAGGAATATGACGTGGTGCTGCGGGCCGAGGCGCAGGACCGCGCCAATCCGCGCGACCTGTCCAACATCTTCGTGCGCTCCACGACGGGCAACACTACGGGGCAGCTGATCCCGCTGGCCAACCTGATCCAAGTGCGCGACGTGGCCGGTGCCACCGAGCTGAACCGCTATAACCGCCTGCGTTCCATCACCATCACGGCCAACCTGACCGAAGGCGCGGTGATGGGCGACGCCATCCGCGAGGTGCGCGCGGCCGCCGCCGAGGTGCTGCCGGCCGAAGCGCGGATCAATTTCGAAGGGGCCGCGCGGTTGCAGCTGGAAGCCAGCAGCGCCATCTGGTTCGCCTTCGGCATGGCGATGCTGGTGGCTTTCCTGGTGCTGGCCGCACAGTTTGAGAATTTCCGCCTGCCGGCCATGATCCTGGGTTCGGTGCTGCCCGCTGGTCTGGGTGGCATCCTGGCCATCTCCATCACGGGCATGTCGCTGAACACCTATACCCAGATCGGCCTGATCATGCTGATCGGCCTGATCGCCAAGAACGCCATCATGATCGTGGAGTTCGCCAATCAGCTGCGCGAGGAAGGGCATGAGCTGCTGGACGCGGTGGTGGAGGCCTCGCGCCTGCGCCTGCGTCCCATCCTGATGACCTCCATCGCGACCGTGTTCGGTGCGCTGCCCCTGGCCCTGGCGCACGGGGCCGGTGCCGAAAGCCGCATGGCCATCGGCTGGGTCATCGTGGGCGGCGTGACGGTTGGCACGGCCCTGTCCTTGTTCATCACGCCCGTGCTGTACAGCATGTTCGCCAGGGGCGTGCAGCCCATCGGCATCATCCGCCGCAAGATCGAAGAGGAAGAACGCCTGCACAATGCACCGCCGCAGGTGCCGGCGGAGTGAGGTGACGGCGGAAGTAATTGAAGCGGGATTGCCCTCACCCTCCCGTCGGCTGACGCCGCCGGGCCCCTCCCTCACCCACCTTCGTGGGCGAGGGTAGAAATTCCGCCCCTCGCCCACGAAGGTGGGAGAGGGAGGGGCCCGAACGCCCAAGCGTTTGGGAGGGTGAGGGAGCGACGCCCGATCCCGCAGACAACAAAAAAAGGGGAGCGGAAAACCGCTCCCCTTTTTCTTTCACCAATATCCCCGATCAGCCCAGATCCACCGGGATGGTCAGGAAGGCCGTCGTCTCGCCACGGCGGACCTGTACCAGGGCGTTCTTGCGCCCGGCCTTGGAGGCGGCCTTCACCTGGGCCGCCACATCGGCGGGGCTGGTGACGGCGCTGTTATTGACCGAGGTGATCAGGTCGCCGGGGCGCAGCCCCTCCACCCCGTCACCCACATCCAGCACCACGACACCGGCGGCATCGCCGGGCAGGCGCAGGCGCTGACGCCACTGGTCGGTCAGGCCGGACAGTTTCAGGCCGGCCACTTCCTCGCCATCCTGCTTCTGCGCCTCGGCCTTGGCCAGACGCTGCTGCGGCTGACCGGGGGCCTGTTCGACGGTGACGGCGATGGTCTTTTCCTTGCCGTCACGCCACAGGGCCATGTCCAGCTTGGTGCCGGGCTTCACCATGCCCACCTGACGGGCCAGATCACGGGTATCCTTGATGGGCTTGCCGCCGGCGGACAGGACGACGTCACCCGCCTTCAACCCTGCCTTCTCCGCCGGGCTTTTCGGTTCCACGGCGGCGATTAGGGCACCGCCTTCCTTCGACAGGCCCAGACCATCGGCCAGCTCCTTGGTCACGCCCTGCAAGTTGACGCCCAGCCAGCCGCGCTCCACCTTGCCATCACGCTTCAGCGCCTCGACCACCGGCTTGGCCAGGTTCGAGGGGATGGCAAAGCCGATACCGACGGAACCGCCATTGGGCGTGAAGATGGCGGTGTTGATGCCGATCACGTCACCGGCCATGTTGAAGGTCGGGCCGCCGGAATTGCCGGAATTGATGGAGGCATCCAGCTGCAAATAGTCGTCATACGGGCCGGACCCGATATCACGCGACCGGGCCGACACGATGCCGGCGGTGACGGTACCGCCCAGGCCGAACGGATTGCCCACGGCCACGGCCACATCGCCCACGCGCACCTTGTCGCTGTCGGCGAATTTCAGGGCGGGCAGGGGCTTGTCGGTCTTGACCTTCAGCACGGCCAGATCGGTGCGTTCATCCTCGCCGATCACCTCCGCCTCGCGCTCGGTCCCGTCGCTGAAGGCCACGGTCACCTGATCGGCGTCGGCAATGACATGGCGGTTGGTGACGACATAGCCGGACGCGTCGAACACAAAGCCGGAACCCAGCGCACGGGCCACCGGCGCGCCACGGCCCTGGCCGCCGCCACCCTGGCCCGGCAGGCCCGGTACGCCGAAGCGGCGCAGGAATTCCTCGAACCCCGGCGGCAGATCGCGGGCGGCGGTGCGGGTCGGGGCCGTCTGGGCGGCGGTGATGGTCACGACGGCGGGCGACACGCGCTCCACCAGATCGGCGACACCGCCATTAGCCAGCACTTCGGCAGGGGCCGCCGTGGCGGTCTGGATGGTCGCCGGGGCCAGCAGGGCGGTGCCGGCAAGCAGGGCCATGGCCAGGTTGCGGCGGAATTTCCGTGCGGTGGCAAGCGACATCATGGTCTCCATTGTCTTTCTTCTGCCTTGGCCGCCATTCGGTGCGGCGGCGCTTTCGATGGTCACAGCTTGACCGGGCCCCGCCCACAGGCAACTGACAGGCGGATGAAAAATCTGTCATCCATGCCGACGGATGACGGTGGGTCCGGCACGCCCCGGTTTCAAGCGCTGCCAGATGAAACTTTGTTCATCTTCCCGAAAGGTGGCTGTCAGCGGGCCTGGATTAGGGTGCAGACATGGATCGACGGGGCACCGAGCCCCACACCCCCCCGCCCCGCCGGTCCATCATGAGAGGTCGGCGGGGACCGCTTCCCCACTCTCCGGTCCCCGCCGCCACCCTCTCTCCCTCGGTTAGTACATCGTAGTCTCTCTCGTCCCCTGTGGCCGGGCGGCCCCCACCGCCCGGCCATATCTTTTTGTTGTTCCCTCAAGCGCCGGGCGCCGCCATCCGGCGGCTTGGCTTACGCCGCACGTGCGGCGGGCCGGCGGTCGCCGGCCTGCAGCGGCGACGCCGCTGCCTGTGCTTTATCGGTAGCGTTGTTTGGCGAGTTCCCAAGCGAACCTGTCCGGGTTTAGGATGCGTGCATCATGAAGATCCTTGTCATCGAAGACGACCGCGCCACCGCCGATTACCTGGTCAAGGGCCTGAAAGAGGCCGGCCATGTGGTCGATCATGCCGATAATGGCCGCGACGGCCTGTTTCTGGCGGCATCCGAACCCTATGATGGGCTGATCGTGGACCGGATGCTACCGGGCCGGGACGGGTTGTCGCTGCTGGAGGTGCTGCGCGCCACCGGCAATGACACGCCGGCCCTGGTGCTGTCGGCGCTGGGAAGCGTTGATGACCGGGTGAAGGGCCTGCGCGCCGGGGCCGATGACTACCTGACCAAGCCCTTTGCCTTTGCCGAACTGCTGGCCCGGCTGGAGGTGATGCAGCGCCGGGCCAGGGGCGGCGGATCGGCACCGGTGACCCGGTTGCAGATCGCCGATCTGGAGATGGACCTGCTGGCCCGGACCGTGAAGCGGGCCGGAAAGCCGGTCGATCTACTGCCGCGTGAATTCCAGCTGCTGGAATATCTGATCCGCAATGCCGGCAATGTCGTGACCCGCACCATGCTGCTGGAAAATGTCTGGGATTATCATTTCGATCCGCAGACCAATGTCATCGACGTGCATATCGCCCGCCTGCGCCAGAAGATCGACAAGGATCATCCGGTGGCCCTGATCCATACGGTACGCGGGGCGGGCTATGTCATCCGTGAGCCGGTTTAACCTCAATTTCCTGCGCACCACCAGCTTCCGGCTGGCGGCCTTCCATCTGGGCCTGTTCACCTTGTCGGTGATGGTGGTGCTGGGCGTCGTCTATTGGTTCACCGCCGGCTTCATCAACCGCCACACGGAAGAAACCGTGCTGCGGGAGGTGGAGGAGCTGAGCAATGTCCTGAATGAACGCGGGCGCATCGGCCTGCTGCGGGTCATCTCCGAACGTGCGTCGGACGGGCGCACGGACATGATCTATGCCCTGACCACGCCGGCCCGCGACATCATCGCCGGCAATCTGGCCAGCTGGCCGTCGGGCGATCCCGGTGCCGGCTGGGTGGAGTTTGACATCAAATCGCGCAAGGATCCGGGCCGCAAGCGCCAGGCCGTGGCCGTCATTCTGCCGATCGAGGGGATCGGCTGGCTGCTGGTCGGGCATGACATGACCGACCGCTACCTGCTGCGTGGGCAGCTGCTGACGGGCCTGATCTGGGCCGTGTCGCTGGCCTTCGCGGTGGGCATGGCGGGCGCCATCTATATGAGCCGGCGCGTGGCCGAACGTATCGAGAGCATCAACCGCACCATCGACCGCATCACCGCCGGGTCCTTTGCCGACCGTATGCAGGTGACGGGATCGGGGGATGAGATCGACCGGCTGGTCACCAAGCTGAACCGCATGCTGGATGAGATCGGGCGCCTGATGCTGGGTATGCGGCAGGTCACCGACAATGTCGCCCATGATCTGCGCACGCCCCTGTCGCGCCTGCGCGCCCGGCTGGAACTGGCGCAGCGCGATGAAACCCTGTCGGATGCGCAGTTCACCACCCTGGAACAGGCGATTGCCGAGATTGACCGGCTGCTGGGCGTGTTCAACGCCATCCTGACCATCGCGGCGGCGGAAACAGGCCGGGCGCGGACGGATTTCGAACCGGTCGATCTGGCCGCATTGGCGGCGGAGGTCGCGGAGCTTTACACCCCGCTGGCCGAGGAACGGGGCCTGTCCATGGATGTGGCGGCGTCGGAACCGGTGATGGTCAGCGGCAGCCGGCAATTGCTGGCGCAGCTGATCAGCAACCTGATTGAGAATGCGGTCAAATACAGCCCCGAACAGGGGCATGTCACGGTCTCCGCCGGGGCCGATGCCGGACGGCCTTTCCTGTCGGTGGCTGATCAGGGGCCGGGCATTCCCGCCGATCAGCGTGAAAAGGTCCTGGAACGGTTTGTCCGGCTGGAGGCGCATCGCGGCACGCCGGGCCATGGTCTGGGCCTGTCGCTGGTCGCCGCTGTTGCCCGCCTGCATGATGCAGCCCTGGCCCTGTCCGATGCGCGCGACGATACCGCTACACCGGGCCTGAAGGTGGAACTGCGCTTTCCGGCCTGAAAGACGAACGCAGCATATATCGCTTCAATAAATAATAATGCACTAGTATTCATGAGGAATTTATATTGACGGATTGTGGATTTTGGTCCTATAACTCGTTCCACCAAGGCCCGAACTCCATCCCGGCTGATCTGCCGGGTGCAGGCCTTGCGCATCGTCCCCCTCCCATGGCCTGAACACGGGCTCTGTTGCCGGTAACCCTTGTTACGCAAGGGCCGGCGCGGGACCCGTGTCTTTCTGGCCTCCCCCCATCGCTGCCCGACATGCGGCCGGACCCTGATCCGGCAACCGCGACGGCTGCCATCATGACAGGAATGAGGTCCTAGGATGTCCACCGACATCGAGAAATCGTTCGTGAAGCAGTACGAACGCGAAGTGCATGAGGCCTATCAGCGCTTAGGCTCGAAGCTGCGCGCCACCGTGCGCTCCAAGAACAATGTGAAGGGCGCCAGCACCGTCTTTCAGAAGGTTGGCAAGGGTGTGGCCAGCACCAAGTCGCGCCATGGCAATGTCCCGGTGATGAACCTGGACCATGGCACCGTCGAATGCAGCCTGGCCGATTATTACGCCGGCGATTGGGTCGACAAGCTGGATGAGCTGAAGACCAACATTGATGAACGCAGCGTCATTGCCAATGCCGGCGCCTATGCGCTGGGCCGCAAGACGGATGAGCTGATCATCGGTCGCCTGGATACCGGTGCCCGCTATGCCGGCGGCGATACCGACGGCCTGACCAAGGACAAGGTCCTGGCAGCCTTCGAAATGCTGGGCGGTGCCGATGTGCCCGATGATGGCCAGCGTTACGCCGTGGTCGGCTGGAAACAGTGGAGCCAGCTGCTGGGCATCGAGGAGTTCGCCAATTCCGACTATGTCGGCGATGGCGAGCTGCCCTGGCGCGGGACCCAGGCCAAGCGCTGGCTGGGCACGCTGTGGATGCCGCATTCGGGCCTGACGCTGGGGTCCGGCAATGTCCGCCTCTGCCACTGGTATCACAAGACCGCACTGGGCCATGCCAGCGGGGCCGATGTGACCAGCGACATCACCTGGCACGGCGACCGTGCCGCCCATTTCGTCAACAACATGATGTCGCAGGGGGCCGCCCTGATCGACGCTACCGGCGTCGTCACCCTGCGCTGCAAGGAGTAATCGCCATGGCCTTTCAGCCCCGCGACCTGTCGGTCCTTGCCTATGCCAATGGCTTCACGCTTTGGCATTACGCCACGCCCGATGCCCACACGGCAGTGCGCGTCGCCGGTTATTTCAACCCGGCCAGCCACATGATGCGCCTGGGCGACATGGTCCTGGCCAATACCGGCCTGGGCACCACGCCTGTCACCGGCATCCTGCTGGTCAATGCCAATAGCGGCGGCGTGGTCGACACCGCCGACCTGACGATTGTGGGGGCGGCGGATACGGATTGATCCGTCGGCCCGCTCGCTTCCTGCCTTTTCTCTTTTCCCCCACGTCATGGCAACCGACATTTCGGATGCTTGGCAACCTTCTTGCCCCCTCTCTACCGTCATCCCCGCGAAAGCGGGGACCCAGCGTGAGGCGCGGTCAGCGCCGATATGAGTCATATCGCGGCTATCGCCGCTCGACGCTGGGTTCCCGCTTTCGCGGGAATGACGAAGAGGGGGCGGGGCAGGAGCTTTTGTACGCCGATCATTGGAAATGCCTGGATGGATTGACATAGGGGGAGGCAACCGGAGTCCCCCATGGCCTATTCCGCTGTCGGGCTGTGTGCCCGTGCATTGTTGAAGATCGGGGCGAACCCGGTCACGTCGTTTCAGGACGGCACCGCCGAAGCGGAACTGGCCGCCGCCCTGTATGCGCCCACCCGTGACGCCCTGCTGGCTTCCCATGGCTGGAGCTTTGCCACAAGGCAGGTGCCGCTGGTCCGCCGGGCCGATCCGCCGCCCGCCGATTTTGTCCATGCTTTCGCCCTGCCAGATGATTTCCTGCGGGCCTTGTCCCTGGGATGCGGCGGGCGGGGGCGGGGTCTTTCCTACCGTATCCAGGGCAAGGACCTGCTGGCCGATGCCGATGCAGTGACCTTGACCTATGTGGCCCGTGTCGCAGAGGGCGGGTTTCCCGCCTTCTTCGATGCGGCCCTGATCGCCCGGCTGGCGGCGGAATTCTGTGTGCCGCTGACCGAGAATACCGCGCGGGCCGAGGTCTTACAGAAGCAGGCCGAGGCCGAGTTCCGTCGCGCCCGCCTGACCGATGCCTCGCAGGACAGCCAGGACGGGTTCAGCGATTTCACCCTGATTGAGGCCCGCCTGTCATGACCCGTCTTAAAAGTGTGAAGACCAGCTTCACCGGCGGCTGCGTCAGCCCCGACCTGCTGGGAAGGGGCGATCTTGCCGCCTTTGAAAACGGGGCGCTGACCCTGACCAACGTTTTGATCGAACCGACGGGCGGCATCACGCGCCGGCCCGGCACGGGCTTCATCGCGATCGTGCCGGGGCCGGGCCGTCTGATCCCCTTTACCTTCAGCAGTGAGCAGACGCACCTGCTGGTCCTGACCGACCGTCAGGTGTCGGTGTTTGGCGATGATGCCCTGCAGGCCACATTGCCCGCCCCCTGGACCCTGGCGCAGCTGGCCAACCTGACCTGGGCACAGAGCGGGGATGTGCTGCTGGTCTGTCATCCTGATGTGGAGCCGCGCCGCATCAGCCGGCGCGGCCCCGGCCAATGGACGGTGGAGCCCTGGGTGTTTGCCGACGAGGAGGGGCGGCCCCACATCCCCTTCTTCCGCTTTGCCGATGCCGCCATCACCCTGACCCCGTCGGGTCTGACGGGCCGGGTGCGGCTGCGTGCCTCGGCCCCCGTCTTCATGCCGGCGCATGAGGGGGCGCCCTGGCGCATCCACCGCAAGCCGGGGCGAATCGCGGCGGTGCGGTCAGCGATTGAGGCGGAGATCGACCTGGCCGACAGCCTGCCCCACACCAACCCCACCGCCGATTGGGACGAGGCTGCGTTCAGCCCGCAGCGCGGCTGGCCGCTGTCTGTTGCGTTCCATCAGGACCGGCTGGTCATTGGCGGGTCGCGCGACCTGCCCAACCGCCTCTGGCTGTCGAAATCGGGCGATCTGTTCAATTTCGACCTGGGCGAGGGGGAGGATGACAGCGCCATTGAATTCGCCATCCTATCGGATGAGGTGAACCCCATCCGCGCCGTCTATTCCGGGCGGCATTTGCAGGTCTTCACCACGGGCGGGGAATGGGCCGTGACGGGCGTACCCCTGACCCCGTCCGCCATCCGCCTGGACCGGCAGACCCGCATCGGCAGCCCGTCCGACCGCGCCATCCCGCCGCAGGAGATCGAGGGCGGGACCCTGTTCGCGGCGGGCGACGGGTCGATCCGCGATTTCCTGTGGACCGATCTGGAACAATCCTATTCCGCCGCCGACCTGACCCTGACTACGCGGCCCATCCTGCCCGGCACGGTCGATATGGAATATGACCGCCGCCGCCGGCTGCTGCTGGCGGTGCAATCGGACGGGACCCTGGCCGTCCTGACCCTCTACCGCAATGAACAGATCCGGGCCTGGGTGCGGCTGGTCACGGGCGGCCGCATCCTGTCCACGGCCCTGGTGGGCCGCCATCTCTACTGGCTGGTGGACCGCGATGGCCGCGTGGCGGTGGAGGTCTGGGACGACGCAATGCATGTCGATGCCGGCCTTTCCGGATCGGTGGACAGCGCCACCGCCCGCTGGGCCGGGCTGGACCATCTGGATGGCCGGGATGTGGCGGTGCTGGCCGATGGCGCCGTCATGGCCGTGGCCCCTGTTGCGGCGGGCCATATCCGCCTGCCCCGCCCAGCCACACAGGTGCAGGCGGGGCTGGCCTTCACCCATGAGATTGAACCCATGCCGCCCAATCTGCTGGCGGCGGAAGGACAGGGACGGCGTGCGCGCCTGCTGGCGGTGACCTTCCGATTGAAGGATACGCCCGCGCTGCGCGCCGACCTGGGGCGGGGGCCGGTGGAGGTGCCGTTACGGCGCGCCGCCGGCCCCGCGCTGGCCATGGAACCGGCCCCCGGCTTTACCGGCGACCGGCGCCTGACGGCCACCGGCTGGCAGACCAGCCGCGCCGGTCCCCCCTGGCGCATCGTGGAGGAAAGGCCGCTGCCCTTCACCCTCCTGTCCGTAACCCATGAGCTGAAGGTGAATGAATAATGGGCGGCATCACCACCCCGGCCCTGATGGTTCTGGGCCATTCCGGCGTCGGCAACAGCCTGATCAGTTCGGCGGACAGGCTGGTCGGCACCACCAACACGGCCAAGGACCTGCTGGGCATCACCAAATCCAAGCGCCGAAAAAGCGAACGCCGCGTGCTGGAAGCGGAGGAGGCTGCCGACAATGCCGATCTGGCCGCCCGGCAGGCGGCGGACCTGGACGATCTGCAACAGCGCAACGCCCGCACCGCCGAACGTATCCAGGCCGAAAGCGAGATCAGCGACCGCCGCCGTCGCCGCGACCTGCGCCAGGAAACGGGCAGCCTGCGCGCCGCCCTGGGGGCGCAGGGCATCAGCAGCGCCGATGGCTCTGGCGAGGCCCTGATCCTGGGCCGCGACCGTGCCGCCGCCGAGGCACGCGACGATGCCGCCCGCCTGGAAACCCTGAAACGGGCCGACCTGGCGGATGAGGAAACGGCGTTGAGGCGCCGCAACCTCCTGGACCTGACGCGCCAGCAGGAACGCCAGCGCCTGGAACGTCTGGCGCGGGGTTTGTGACCAGCCGGACGGATGTCGCATGCGGGCATTCGCCCTTATGCGACCTACGAAACCCACGACCCGTCGTAGGTCGCATAAGCGTAGCGCATGCGACGCCCCAATGCCCTTCCCCTTATTCCGCCAAGAGGCCCCCATGCCCACCGCCCCGATCCCGGCGGCCAGCCCTGTCGCGCAATTTGTCGCCGACGGGGTGGCCAGCCGCTTTGCCTTCACTTTCCCGATCTACGCCCCCTCTGACCTGTCGCTCCATCTCGATGCCGCCCCCTGGACCAGCGGTTACACGCTGGAAGGGCTGGGGGATCCGGCGGGTGGGGCGGTGCAGATGGATGCGGCCCCGCCCGCAGGATCCCTGGTCACCATTGAGCGCCGGGTCGTGCTGGACCGGCAGGCGGATTTCCTGGAAAGCGGGCCGCTGGCGGCCCGTAGCCTGAATGAACAGCTGAACCGCCTGACCGCCATGGTGCAGCAGCTGGCCGCCGATCAGGCCCGCATGCTGCGTGCGGCCCCCACCGACCTGCCGGCCTCTTCCCTGTTGCCCGACCGTTCCGTGCGGGCAGGGGCGGCGCTGGGTTTTGATGCGTCGGGCAATCCCATGGCGCTGCCACTGGAAAGCCTGCCCACCGCCGGCACCATTGCCGCCCACGGGGCTGGGGCCATCACCCGTGCCGTGGCGGACAAGCTGCGCGATGTCGTGACGGTGCGGGATTTCGGGGCTGTCGGCGATGGGGTCAGTGATGATACCGGCGCCATCCTGGCCGCCCTGGCCGCCCATCGTTCGGTCTTCCTGCCCGCCGGCACCTACCGCACCAGCGCGCCCATCGTGCTGGGCTACGGACAAACCCTGTATGGGGAGGGGGAGGGCAGTGTCATCCAGGCCCGCGCCGCCGCCTACGACCCCGTCAACCTGCCCACATATCCCAGCAGCTTCAATGCCGTGGAGATGGTGGACGGCTATGCCAGCCTGCGCGACCTGCGCATTGTCGGTGGGGCCACGGGGGTGAAGCTTTATGGCCGCGACGGGCCATGCGTGAAGAATGTCGTGGAGAATCTGTCCATCTGGGACAGCATCAACGGCATCGTCCTTGATGGCTATCACGACACCAACCGGCCCTGTTACTGGAACCATGTGGCCCGCATCCTGATCGCGCGGCCCCAGGCGCACGGCGTGTTGTTGACGGTCGAAGGCGACGGCGACACGCCCAATGCCAACAAGTTTCAGGATGTGCGCGTCTATTCCCTGGCCGCCCCCATCAGCGGCTGCGGTTTCTTCATTTCCGCCGGGCGGTTCAATAACAGCTTCACCGATTGCGAGGCCAATCTGCATCCGGGCGGACAGGCCTGTCTGCGGCTGGGCGCGGCCACGGATCAGAACCTGATCGTCAATTTCTATGCTGAAAGCCTGGGCGCCCTGCCCGGCATCCGCATCGACAATGGCAGCCAGAACACCAGCATCGTCAACCTGTTCAGCGCCACCGGCGGGCAGCCGATCTGGGATACCTCCTCGTCCCGCGCCTATACCGCCATCAATGCCGGCTATCCCTTGCGCAACCTGCTGAAGGAGACGCATGTCACCGACCTGCGGGTGGAGGGGTTCAGCGTCGATACGAATTATGTCGAGCCGTCCGGCGGCGGGCTGGTCGATGCCGACCTGACCTCCACCACGCATCTGGTGTCGGCCTTTGGCGGGGCCGTGGAATTCCGCCTGCCCAAGGCCGACACGGCCAATGGACGCATCCTGACCATCAAGAAGACGGACAGTTCCGCCAACCCGGTCACCGTCACCGAACTGGGTGGGCCGGGGCCGGACGGGCGGCCTGTCCTGCTGTGCAGCCGTTACGACCATGTCAGCGTCGTGTCCAACGGGGCGGGATGGTGGGTGACGGCGCGTACCGGACAGCCGGGCAATGCCGAATTCCGCGATACTGCCGGCCTGTTCGAACCCGACCTGATGAAGGACCTGTACCTGATCAGTGGCGGCGATGGCCCGGTGGAGGTGCGCCTGCCCAACCCATCGGCCACGCAGGCCGTGGGACGGCGCATCACCATCAAGAAATCCGACACATCCGACGGCATGGTCAGCGTCACGGCGGCCACCGGTACCGGCCCCGATGGCCGCATCTGGAAACTGGCGCGGCAGTTCGAACAGGTGACGGTGTTTTCCAACGGTGCCGCCTGGTGGGTGACATCGGCCAGCCGCATGCCGGCCACGGTGCATTTCCATGAGGCGGCGGGCCTGTTCCAGCCCGACCTGGGCGCCGAACATTACCTTGTCTCCGCCTTCGCCGGGGTGGTGGAGCTGCGCTTGCCGGCCCCGGCGGCTGCCAATAGCGGCACGCGCCTGACCGTGAAGAAGACCGATCCTTCCACCAACATCGTGAACGTGACCAGCGGCGATGGCAGCGGCGGCCCCGATGGCGGACCCAAGACCCTGACGGCGCAGTTCGACGGCATGACCCTGCTGTCCAACGGTGCCGCCTGGCACATTCTCGGGCGAACGTGATGGGCACCGCCGGGGAGGAGGAGAAGGAAGACTTCATCGGCTTTCTGGATCGCTGGAACCTTGAACAGGGCATGACCACCCCGGCCCTGCATGCCGATATGGCGGGCTGGCTGGAAAGCCGCTGGCAGGCGGGGTCGAAGGAACTGCTGCTGCTGGCCTTTCGCGACAGCGGCAAATCCACCCTGATCGGGCTGTTCTGCGCCTGGCTTTTGTACCTGGATGCCAATCGCCGCGTCATGGTGCTGGCCGCCGATACGCATCTGGCCAAGAAGATGGTGCGCACGGTCAAGCGCATCGTGGAACGCCACCCGCTGTGCCACGGCATGAAGCCCGCGAAACCTGAGCTGTGGGGTGCCGAAGAATTCGCCATCTCCCGCGACAAGGTGGGGCGCGACCCCTCCATGGTGGCCAAGGGCATCACCGCCAATGTCACGGGTAGCCATGCCGACATCGTGGTCTGCGACGATGTGGAGGTGCCCAACACCTGCGGTACCGCGGAAAAGCGACTGGAGTTGCGGCAACGGTTGGGGGAGATCGCCTATGTCCTGTCACCGGGCGGCACCCAGCTCTATATCGGCACGCCGCATTCCTTTCAGTCGATCTATAGCCGCCGCGCTTGCGTGGAGGAGGGGGAGGAGGTGCCCTTTCTGGACGGGTTCGACCGGCTGGAGAAACCGATCTTCACCGGGGACGGCAAAAGCGCCTGGCCCGAGCGGTTCCCGCCAGAGGCGATTGAGCGCATCCGCCGGCGCAGCAGTGTCAATAAATTCGCCAGCCAGATGCTGCTGAAGCCGGTCTCGCTGGAGGATGGGCGGTTGGATGCCGACCGGCTGATCCCCTATGACTGGGACCTGATACAGCCGCAAACAGCCAATCCCGGCTTCCGTCTGGGTCCCCACCGGCTGCGGTCCTTGCGTGTCTGGTGGGACCCGGCCCTGGGTTTGCGCGACAAGAAGCGGCGCAAGGCGGGGGACGGCTCCGTCGCCGTCCTGCTGGGGGAGGATGGGGAGGGCAGGTTCTTCATCCACCGCGCCCTGTACCTGTCCGTGCCGTCGGGGTCGGAGGAAGAGGCAGGCGCTGCGCAATGCCGCGAACTGGCGGCCATGGTGGCCGAAACGGGCGTCGGCCTGATCCATCTGGAGGTCAATGGCGTCGGTGCCTTCCTGCCCGAGGCCCTGCGCCGGACCCTGCGTGAACAGGGGCTGGGCAAGGTCACGGTGCGGGAGGAGCGGTCGGTGCGGGCCAAGCTTGACCGCATCCTGGGCAGCATCGACGGCCCGCTGCACGCCAACCTGCTTTACGCCCATGACAGCGTCATCGCCGGTCCCCTGGGCCGGGAGATGCGGGAATGGCGGCCGCGCGGGCGGTCCCATGATGACGGTCTGGATGCCCTGGCCGGCGCCATTGCCGCCTGTGCCCGCCAACGCCCCGACCATACCCGCCAGACCGGACCGATTCAGGCCCAGACCGATTTCGATCTGTAGATCCAGAACAGGAGAGGATGATGACAAGACCGTCACTGACCCCGGTTTCCGGGCGCACACCCGCCGGTCCCGATGCCGCGCTGGATGCGCTGGCCCGTGCCATCTGGGCCCATGGCCGTGATCGGGGTATCCGCGCCATGGAGGCGCTGGCCGCCACGGCGATCAACCGCCGCTACCGGTCGCCGGGCCGGACATTGGCCGACCTTGTGCGTGATCCGGCCCTGTTCGCGGCTTGGGGGGCCGATGATCCGCGCCATGCAGAGATGCAGGCCGTGGACAGCAATGATCCGGCCTTTGCCGCCGCCCTGCGCGTGGCGCGCCGGGCTATGGCCGGGGCCGATGGCCTTATCGGTGGGGCCGATCATTTCGTGGATGATGCCCAGCCGCTGCCCGACTGGGCATCATCCCTGACGCCGACGGCAAGTCTGGCGGGGTTCAGCTTTTACCGCGTCTGAAAAAAGAAATGCCGTCCCTTCACGGAGAAGAAGGGACGGCATCAGTTTTCCTCTGGGAACAAAAAAGAGATACGAAGAAGCAGAAAGCAGAAGTAAAAGCCGTTAGTCAGCGGCGCGCAGCATGGCCGTATAGACAGCCATCACCGTCTCGATACTGATATTCCCGGCACGGGCACCGGCCGTCAGCATCTCCTGCGTCGGCTTCACGGGTACGGCGGTCAGGCCGCGAATTCCCATCTGTTCCACTTCATTCAAAGCGAAACGCATCCGCTCACTGAGCATGCTTTCATTGACGTCCTGGAACATGCGGGCCGCGTCCTTCATGGCGGTTACTCCTGACCCTGGTGGGGTGGGCCGCTGGTCGCAACATCGGCCCGCCCTGTGGATGTTCAAATACTGGCGCAGCTTTCGGCCCGGCACCACTGTTCAGACGTATAGTTTGGGGTATTCATCCAATACATAACCTTTCGCGCGGTCTTTCGCGCCGATGGCATTCCTGGCACGGGCCATGGCCGTGCTGGCAGTCGCCCCGCTTTCAGATTAGGGTGGCGTCCATCCTTTTGTCTTTTGAACGAAAACCATGGCATCCCCCATCTTCCATATGTGCCGCGCCGATGAATGGCAGACGGCCGAGGCCCTTGGCCCTTATGACGGATCGTCCCAGGACAAGGCCGATGGCTTCATCCATTTCTCCACAGGCGCGCAATTGCCGGAAAGTGCGGCCAGGCACCGGACGGGGCAGACGGGCCTGCTGCTCCTGACCGTCGATCCCGATGCCTGCGGTGAGGGGTTGAAGTGGGAGGCCTCGCGCGGGGGGCAGCTTTTCCCCCATCTCTATGGCCCGCTGCTCCCCAGTGCCGTCATCCGCGTCGATCCGCTGCCGCTGGGTGATGATGGTTTGCACGTCATGCCGGCGCATGTGGCCGGCGGGGGGCTGTGATGGTCGATCTCTATCCCCTGGCCCGCCCGTTCCTGATGGCGATGGATGCCGAACAGGCCCATAACCTGACCATCGCGGCCCTGAAAACGGGCCTGGTCCCCGGCGGGGCGCGGCGTGACCCGGACGTGCTGGCCACCCGCGTCTTCGGCCTGGATTTTTCCAATCCCATCGGTCTTGCCGCCGGCTTCGACAAGAATGCCGAGGTGCCGGACGCCATGCTCAAGCTGGGCTTTGGCTTTGTCGAATGCGGCACCGTCACCCCGCGCCCGCAGGATGGCAATCCCAAGCCGCGCCTGTTCCGCGTGCCCACCGCCCAGGCCGTGATCAACCGCTTCGGTTTCAATAACCAGGGCCTGGACGCCTATGCCGCCCGGCTGGAGGCGCGCGCCGGACGGCCCGGTATCGTCGGCGCCAATGTCGGCAAGAACAAGGATACGGTAGACGCGGCCAGTGACTATACCGCCTGCATCCGCCGCGTGGCGCATCTGGCCAAATATCTGGTCGTCAATGTCTCCTCCCCCAACACGCCGGGCCTGCGCACCCTGCAATCGCGCGATGCGCTGGCCAATCTCCTGGGCCAATGTCTGGCGGCACGCGCCGAGACGGGGGGCACGCCGCCCCTGCTGCTGAAAGTGGCTCCCGACCTGACGGACGAGGATAAGGCCGACATCGCCGCCGTCGTTCTGGATAGCGGTATCGACGGCCTGATCGTCTCCAACACCACGCTGGCCCGCCCCGCCGCCATTCCGCCGACCCTGGCGGCAGAAGCCGGTGGCCTGTCGGGCCGGCCCCTGCTGGAACCGTCCACCAAGGTTCTGGGCGAATTCTATCAGCTGCTGGGCGGCAAACTGCCGCTGGTGGGCGTGGGCGGGGTGTCATCTGGCACCGATGCCTATGCCAAGATCCGCGCGGGCGCCAGTCTGGTACAGTTCTACTCCGCCATGGCCTATCAGGGGCCGGCTCTGGTGAGCCGGATCAAGGCGGAGCTGACGCAACGGCTGACCGATGACGGCTATGCCCATGTTGCCGATGCGGTCGGGGCGGCGTATCGCAAGGGGTGATTAAAGTCAGGCGCCTGAGGGAACGGTTTAGATCGGGTTTACGTTGACTGGCCCCCCCCTATCGTCATCCCGGCGAAAGCCGGGACCCAGCGTAGAGCGGCGTCTGCCG
>NZ_JBMDKE010000013.1:0-133267 GCF_057809555.1 Niveispirillum sp. FG156
TCCAGGTCGCCGATTACGGCATCGTCGGCGATCTGTTCAAGATCGTTCCGGAGCTCACCGAGGCGCTGGGTTGATGTGAGTGCGGCGCGCCGGGGGAGACCCCGGCGCGTTTTTTCCAAACCGGTATTGGACAAATGTCGCCGGGACGAAGGCGTGGCCTTCATGCAAGACTGGGGGATGCGGGAGGTCAAAATTGTTGACCGCCCGTACGGCGGCGACCGCCGCCGCGCGCCACGTGGCGCGTAGCCAAACCCACGCATGTGGGTGCCGGCGATTGAGGGGCATGAAATATTGACCACCGGTCAAGATTTCATGCCGTTGGCATATGTTGGAATTCCAACCCTGAATGGGGACTGTGATGATCGAGAAGGTTGGCGTTATCGGGGCGGGTCAGATGGGCAGCGGCATCGCGCAGGTCTGCGCGGCGGCGGGCCTGTCGGTGGTGATCTCGGACATCAATGCCGAACAGCTGTCCAAGTCTGTGGCCGGTATCGCCAAAAATTACGATCGCCAGATCGCCAAGGGCAAGATGAGTGATGCCGAAAAGGATGCGGCCCTGGCCCGTATCGGCACCTCCACCGAACTGTCGATCTTCAAGGACAGCGATCTGGTGATCGAGGCGGCGACCGAGTCGGAAGACGTCAAGCGCCTGATCCTGAAGGCCCTGGTCCCCAACCTGTCGCCCACCGCCATGGTGGCGACCAATACCAGCTCCATCTCCATCACCCGTCTGGCAGCCGCCACCGACCGGCCGGAAAAATTCATCGGCATGCATTTCATGAACCCGGTGCCGGTGATGCAACTGGTGGAGATCATCCGGGGCATCGCCACCGATGACCCGACCTTCCAGGCCATCAAGGCCCTGACCCTCCGGCTGGGCAAGACGGCGGCCATTGCCGAGGATTTCCCCGCCTTCATCGTCAACCGCATCCTGCTGCCCATGATCAATGAGGCGGTCTATACCCTGTATGAGGGTGTGGGCGGGGTGGAGGCCATCGACACGGCCATGAAGCTGGGCGCCAACCACCCGATGGGGCCGCTGGAACTGGCGGATTTCATCGGATTGGATACCTGCCTGTCGATCATGCAGGTGCTATATGAGGGCCTGGCCGACAGCAAGTACCGGCCCTGCCCGCTGATGGTGAAATATGTCGAGGCAGGCTGGCTGGGTCGCAAGGTTGGCCGTGGCTTTTACGACTATTCCGGCCCGACGCCGCGCCCGACGCGGTGAGGATCGGCGGATAGCAACGCACAAGGGTACTGATCATGGGTAAGCTGCTGCGATCACTGATTTTGACCGCCATGCTGGCCAGTTGCTCCTTTGCCTTGTGCGTTGCTGGACCGGCGATGGCCGGTGATGCGGGCCGTGATCTGGCCCAGGAAGAAGCAAACCGCAAGCTGGTCCTGGACTTCTATAACACCGTGTTCAACAAGCACGATGTCGCCAGGGGCGCCGCTGTCATCGGCGATACCTATATCCAGCACAATCCGGCGGTCCCGGACGGCAAGGCACCGTTCGTCAACTTCTTCACCGGATATTTCAAAGCCAATCCGCAATCGGCAGCGCGCATCGTGCGGTCTGCCACTGATGGCGATCTGGTCTATCTGCATGTCCATGCCACCAACGGCAGCGATGATCGCGGTGCTGCCGTGATCGATATTTTCCGCGTAAAGGACGGCAAGATCGTCGAGCATTGGGACGTGGTACAGATGGTGCCGGCCAAGGCCGCAAACCAGAACACCATGTTCTGATGCTGCTTCTGCCGGTGGCGCTCCCGGCTTGTCCTTGATGATCGGCAGGGCCGTCATGCCGCGATCGTCGGCAGGGTACTGTCTCCTATGCCCAATTCCTCTGTCCGATGGTATCCTGTCCCTGTCACGGGCGTTCATCGGAGATACTGGTGCGTGTAGTCGCGTTGTGTTGCCTGGGTATCGCGCTGCTGACCTTTCCGGCTGCGGCCACATCGCCGGCCAAGACCTTCACATCGGCCTTGCAGCACCGGTTGAACAGCGGCGTAGGCACGCCGGAAACCGACCGCGACAGCCAGGACCTGCTGACGCTGGGGCGTTTTTATGAAAAGCGGCATTACGCGCCGGCCTGGATTGAACAGGGCAAGCCGTCGGACCGGGCGCGGCTCTTGCTGCTGGCCCTGCAAAAGGCGGCGTCAGAGGGGCTGAACCCTGCCGATTATGGCGTGGCACGCATCGCCACCCTGCTGGAACGTGGCGACAGTCCCGATGCGCTGGCCGAACTGGAAGTGATGCTGTCGCATGGGGCGCTGGATTATGGGCGCGATCTGGCCACGGGCCGGCTGGCCCCCATGAGTATCGACAGCGAGCTTTATGTCGAAAAGCGTGAGATCGATGTCCTGACACTGTTGAGCCGGCTGGCCACTCTGCCTGACCCCGGCGTCGAACTGGCCGAGCTGCCGCCGCGCCGGGCCGAGTATCAGCGTCTGAAAGGCGCGTTGCAGCTTTATCGCGAACTGGCGGCGGCGGGCGGGTGGAATCCCGTGCCCGTCACCGATGTCTCCCTGAAGCCCGGTGGAAATGACGAACGGCTGCCAGCCCTGCGCGCCCGGCTGAAGGTGACGGGGGAGCTGGCGGCGGATGCGCCGACACCGGAAGACCCAACCCTGTTTGATGAGGCCACGATCGCGGCGCTGCAAAAGTTCCAGGGCCGGCATGGGCTGGAGCCTGACGGGGTGCTGGGCAAGCAGACCTTGCTGGCCCTCAATATCAGTGCCGAACAGCGCGTGGCCCAGATCGCCATGAATATGGAGCGCTGGCGCTGGATGCCCATCGATATGGGCCCGTCCTATATCCTGGTGAACCTGGCGGCCTTCCACCTGTCGATCTTTGATCAGGGCAATGTGGTGCATGAGGCCCGCGTCGTGGTGGGCACCACCTCCACCCGCACGCCCGTCTTTTCCCGCAAGATGTCCTATCTGGAGATCAATCCCTATTGGCATGTGCCGACCAAGATCGTGCGGGATGAGATTTTTCCCAAGGCCAAGAAGGACCCCACCTATCTGGCCAAGCAGGGCTATGAGCTGCTGTCCGACTGGTCGGAAAGTGCGGTGCCGGTCGATCCCAAGACCCTGGATTGGGCGCACATGACCCGCCTGCCCTACCGCGTGCGGCAGGTGCCGGGCGATAAGAACAGCCTGGGCCGCATCAAGATGATGTTCCCCAACGAGTTCGACGTCTATCTGCACGACACGCCGTCCAAGAACCTGTTCAACCGCGCCAACCGCAGTTTCAGCCATGGCTGCATCCGGGTGGAGCATCCGTTCGACGTGGCCGACACCATCCTGCGTCTGACCGGCACCACCGATTGGCCGCGCGCCAAGGTGGATGAGGTCTTGGCCAACGGTCAGCGCACCGTCGTGCGCCTGAAAAAGCCCATCCCCATCCATATCTCTTATGTCACGTCCTTTGTGGCGGATGATGGGACGGTGAATTTCCGGTCCGACATCTATGGCCGCGACCGCAAGCTGGCCACGGCCATGCGTGCGTCGCGCGTGAAATGGGATGCGGTGGAGGCCGAGGCGCGGCTGGCCCCTGGCGGGGCGGCGGCGGGGCGGGCCAAGGACAGCCCCCCGTAATCTCCCGATCACGGAAGAGATATACCGGAAATAGGCCGGAAGGGTGGATTTCTGCTTGCACCCCCTATGCCGTTCTGCCAGAAGTGCAAATGTGTCCTGCTTGTGGCGCGGGGGCATTTGACGAAATCAGGAAAGAGAGTGTCCCCGGCGCAACGGACGCGGGGGGTGCCTGACGGGGCTGAAGGGGGATTAGGGCATGGTGGCACGGCCGAACACGACCGATCTGACCATTGGTATGACGCCCGACACCCAACCTGAATCCGCCCCTGTTCCCTGTTCTGCCCTTGATACCAGTGTTGAGACGGGCCGCCGTGGCTTCCTGCGCGGGCTGGGTGGCTTGTTCCTGGGTGCCGGTGCCGCGATTGCCGCCCCTGCTATCATCACCAATCCGGCGGAGGCCGCCGCCTCCGTCGCGGCCCCCCGTCGGCAGTTGTCCTTCGTGTCGCTGCATACCAGCGAGAAGCTGCGGGTCACCTATTACAATAACGGTTCCTACGACCGCTCGGCCCTGAAAGATGTGAACCACATGCTGCGCGACTGGCGCACGGGCGAGGTGGGGAGCATGGATCCCAAGCTGCTGGACCTGCTGTTCCAGTTGCGTCAGCGCCTGCGCACCGATGAGCCGTTCCAGGTGATCTCCGGCTATCGCTGCCCCAAGACCAACGCTATGCTGGCGTCGAAGTCGGAAGGTGTGGCGACCAAGAGCCTGCATATGGAAGGTAAGGCCATCGACATCACCATGGCAGGCCGGCAGTTGAGCCGCATCCGCCAGGAAGCGCTGAACATGCGCATGGGTGGCGTCGGCATCTACAGCAAGACCGGCTTCGTGCATGTCGATACGGGCCGCGTGCGGCAATGGGGCGTCTGACGCGTCCTATTGTTCCGGGCCTGCTGGCCCTGCTGCTGGGCACGGCCCCGGTCTTTGCCGCTGACACCCATCAGCACAGCAACGCCCCCGCCCCGCAGAGCCTACGTAATCCTGGCAAAGGCGCGCCCGAACCCATTGGCACCTATGCCAATGGCTGTGTGCGGGGTGCCGAGGCGCTGCCCGCCGATGGTCAGGGGTTTCAGGTCATGAACCTGTCCCGCCATCGCAATTACGGCCATCCCCAGCTGACCGCCTATCTGAAGGCCCTGGCCGGAGAGGTGGAGCGGGAAGGGCTGGGCATCCTGTCCATCGGTGACATGTCCATGCCGCGCGGCGGGCGCATGAAGACGGGCCATGCCAGCCATCAGATGGGGCTGGATGTGGATATCTGGTTCGCCCTGGACCTGGGCCGCTTACCCGTGGCAGCGCGGGAGCGGGAGGATTTTGCCAGCATGGCGGATGCCAAGGCCCAGCGCGTGAACAGCCAGTTCGGCCCGGCCCAGGCGCGTCTGGTGAAGCTGGCGGCAGCCGCCCCCAATGTCACCCGCATCTTCGTGAACCCGGCCATCAAGCTGGCTTTGTGTGAGCGGGAAACCGGCGACAAGGCCTGGCTGCACAAGGTTCGGCCCTGGTTCGGGCATGCCGCCCACCTGCATGTGCGGCTGGCCTGCCCGTCAGGGGCCGGCCAGTGCGAGACGCAGGAGCCGCCGCCCGATGGCGATGGCTGTGGCGAGGAATTGCTGAGCTGGTTCAAGCCGCCACCGCCCGTGACCGGCCCGCCGCCCGCACCAAAGCCTCCACCCCCGCCGCCCGCCGCCTGTCTGGCGCTCTATGCCGAACCGGATTGAGGGACGGCAAAGCGGGAGGGCATTTTGCCTGATCCGTACAAGCGCCCCCTGCATAGTTTCCCCCTGACAAGCCACCCTGCAATGCCGCGTCGGAAAGGCGCATCTGCATCGTCAGGGATTGCGAGCGGTTCGCAGGGGTGGGACAAGAGCACATGACCCAGCACACCCTGACCGATCCCGTCCCGACCCTGCCTGCCCCGGCCGCCGCCTGGCGCCGATACCTGCCCAGCGGCTGGACCCTTGTGGTCCTGGCCATTGCGCTGGGTGTGGCGCTGCCGGTGATGATCGTGGGCAGCCGGGTCTTCGTCTCCTCCAACGGGGTCTGGACGCATCTGGCGAATACGGTCCTGTGGACCTATATCGGCAATACATTGATGCTGGCCGGCGGGGTGGCGGTGGGCGTGTCCATCATCGGGGTGGGCACGGCCTGGCTGGTCACCATGTGCCGGTTTCCGGGGCAGCGCTGGCTGGAATGGGCGCTGCTGCTGCCCATGGCGGTGCCGGCCTATGTGATGGCCTATACCTATACCGACCTGTTGCAGTTCGTCGGCCCGGTGCAGACGGCGTTGCGCGAGCTGTTCGGCTGGCGGCGGGCGGATTACTGGTTCCCCGACATCCGCTCCCTGGGCGGGGCCATCGCGGTCCTGTCCTTTGTCCTTTACCCCTATGTCTATCTGCTGGCCCGCGCCGCCTTCCTGGAACAGTCGGTCTGTGTGCTGGAGGTGGCGCGAACCTTGGGCGCGGGGGCGTGGCGTAGCTTTGCGCGTGTCGCCCTGCCGCTGGCCCGGCCCGCCATCGCCGCCGGTCTGGCGCTCTCCATGATGGAGGTGCTGGCCGATTTCGGGACGGTGCAATATTTCGCCGTCGATACCTTTACCACCGGCATCTACCGCACCTGGTTCGCCATGGGGGAACCGGTGGCGGCGGCACAGTTGGCCTCTGTCCTGATGCTGTTCGTCATGGCGCTGGTGGTGATGGAACGGACCAGCCGGGGCCGCGCGCGGTATTTCCATTCCACGGGTCGTTACCGCGTGCTGCCCTCATACCGGCTGCGGGGCGTGCGGGCGGGGGCGGCGCTTGCGGCGTGCCTGCTGCCCTTGCTGCTGGGCTTCGTGGTGCCTGTCATCCTGCTGCTGCATATGGCCGTGACGGAGGGGGATAGCCTGTTTGCCGACAGTTTCCGGCAATTGGCGGGCAATTCCTTCGTGCTGGCCGGCATCACCTCGGTCCTGGCCGTGGCGCTGGCCGCGCTGGTTGCCTATGGGCTGCGGCTGCGGCCCACGCCTGTGCTGAAGGTGGCGTCGCGGGTGGCGGCCATGGGCTATGCCGTGCCGGGCAGCGTCATCGCCGTGGGCATCCTGATCCCCGCTGCGCATGTCGATAATGCCCTGGACGGGTTCATGCGCGGCCATTTCGGTGTGTCGACGGGTTTGATCCTGTCGGGCACCATCGTGGCCATCGTCTATGCCTATCTGGTGCGGTTCCTGGCCGTGTCCTTCAACACCGTGGAGGCCAGCCTGTCCAAAATCCGCCCCACCCTGGATCAGGCGGCCCGCATCCTGGGCCAGACGCCGGGCAAGACATTGCTGAAGGTGCATACCCCCATCATGCGCGGCAGCCTGCTGACGGCGGCCCTGCTGGTCTTTGTCGATGTCATGAAGGAATTGCCGGCCACGATGATCGTGCGGCCCTTCAATTTCGATACGCTGGCCGTGCGTGTCTATACCCTGGCCAGCGACGAACGGCTGGCAGAGGCCAGCACCCCGGCGCTGGCCATTGTGGCCGTCGGCATCATCCCCGTCATCCTGCTGTCGCGCGCCATCGCGAAAAGCCGACCGGGTAGCGCGGATTAGCGAAGCGTAATCCGCGGGGCAACGGTTCCGGGCTTTCCGCGGATTACGGCTGACGCCTAATCCGCGCTACGACACCCGGTTGTCCGCCCTCACTTACCCGTAAGGATGCGATCCACCAGTTCCTTGACCGTCGGCACGAAGCCGTTGGCGTACCAGGGGTCCTGGGCGAAGCGATAGGCATTGTGGCCGGCGAACATCAGCTGATGCTCGCAATCATCAGAATGGCTGATGTTCTGCAGGGTCTTCTGGATGCAGAAGGAACGCGGATCGGCGCGGCGGCCCGTGGTCCCTTCCTCATTCTGCGACCAGTTGGAAAACGCGCAGGCCGACAGGCAGCCCATGCAATCCACCTGGTCCTTCAGGATGGCGCGGCCACTATCGGGCGTCACGAACACCATGGTCGTGTCCGGGGTCTTCAGCGCCTGGGTATATCCCTCTGCCACCCAACCCTCGGCATGGGCCTTGTCAGCAGCGGTCAGATAGACGGGGCGGCCGCGCGGGCCGATGGCGAATTCTTCGGTCAGTTCACCCACCGGCTCCGTCGCGAAGGCCACCTGCCGTTCGGATCGCAGACGCAGATCTTCCAGGAAGGGGTTGCGCACCGCGGACGAGTAAAAGCCCGTGGGGGAGAATTTGTTCAGATAGACGTCGCCCGCCTTCAAGGTAAGAAGCTTCTGCTTCCAGGCGTCCGAAATCGGGCTTTCCTTGGTCAGCAGCGGGCGGGTGCCGAACTGGAACGCGACCGGGCCGATTTCCGGGTTGTCCAGCCAGTGATCCCATTCCTCCAGCCACCAGACACCACCGGCCATGACGATGGGCGTTTGGGTCAGGCCGAAGCTGTTCATCATCTGGCGCAGGGCCGCGACGCGCGGATAGGGATCTTCCGGCTTCTGCGGGTCCTCGCTGTTGGACAGGCCGTTATGGCCGCCGGCCAGCCACGGGTCCTCATAGACCACGCCGCCCAGATTGCTGGGGAACTTGTTGTAGGCGCGCAGCCACAGGGCGCGGAAGGCGCGGGCCGAACTGACGATGGGATAGTAATGCACGCCGTGGCGCACGGCGATTTCCGCCACGCGGTAGGGCATGCCGGCCCCGCAGGTCACGCCATGGACCAGACCCTTGGCCCCATCCAGGATGCCTTCCAGGATCTCCTCGGCCCCGCCCATTTCCCACAGCACATTCACATGCAGCCGGCCATTGCCGTTCGACACTTCATGCGCGATGCGGGCCTGGGCGATACCGCCCTGGATGCCATAGGCGATCAGCTCGTGATGCCGTTCACGGCGGGTGCGGGTGTGGTAGACCTGGGTAATCAGATTGCCGTCTTCGTCATACGTATCGGCATTGACGCCTGAGAAGGTGCCGATGCCGCCGGCCGCGGCCCAGGCGCCCGCACTTTGCCCGTTCGACACGGCGATGCCTTTCCCGCCTTCGACCAGGGGCAGCACTTCCTTGCCGGACATGAACAGGGGCTTCAGCGCCTTCACCGTACTTCCTCCGAAAGACCAACCGGTACCAGCCCCGCCGCCAATCACAGGCGCGGGTTCACCAGGGCTGCATATAGGAAAAGATATCGGAGCGAAAGAGGGGGGTGGCAAGCGGGGTCAGATTATGTTGACGTAACGGAAGGTCATAAGGATAGCAGCGGGGGCAAAGGCATGTCGGAACAGGACCGTAATGGGCAGGTCACCCCCTGTCTGCGCTATCGCGACGCGCCCGCCGCCATTGCCTGGCTGGGCCGTGTGCTGGGCTTTACCGAACAGCTGGTGGTGCCGGGCGAGGACGGGGGCATCGTGCATGCCCAGCTGGTGCTGGGCCAGGGCATGGTCATGCTGGGCAGCGACCGGGAGGATATTTACGGGTTCCGGGCACCCGGCCCCGACGGGTCGGGCGCGGCACTGAACTGTTTCATCATCACCGACATCGACGCTGCCTATGCCCGTGCGGCGGCGGCGGGGGAGAAGGCGCTGGAAGGCGGGATCACCGAGACGCCCTACGGGTCGCGCGCCTTCACCCTGCGCGACCCGGAAGGCCATCTCTGGCACCTGGGGACCTACGATCCGTGGAAAGGGTGATTACCCCCCGTACGCCCGGCGGAACCCTTCGGTCACCTTGGCGATGAAACCGGGGTCGCGGTCGCGCCAGTAGCGGGGGTCGGCGATCATGCGGTTGAGGTCGCCCATCCCCTCGCCCCCGCCGTCACCGGTTCCGGGCCGCAGCACCTTGGGTTCGCCGCCGCCATCAGCCATCAGCCGGTGCAGCGCCATCACCCCATCCGCCGTGCCCGACAGGGCCGACAAAAGCGGGGCCGGCAGGTTGCGTTGACCCCAGGCCAGCATCTGGCCCGACAGGTCGCGCCATTTCTCCTCGCCCCCGAAATGGCCGATCAGCTTTTCCAGCTCTGCCTCGGCCTGATAGCCTTCGGCCATCTCCTGCAACAGGGGCAGCAGCTTTTCAGCGGCCAGATCATAGAGAAGCTGGGCCTGTTCGGGCGTGTAGCCGGCACCGTGCAGGCGGGTATTGATCTCCGTGTCCGGTTCGAACAGGCCATGGTCGCAGCGGATGCCGTAATCCGTCGCACTGGCCGGCACGCCCAGCAACGACATCGCCTTGGCCTTCTCCGCCGCCGGGTCGGGCGGGGTGGACAATTTACGCTCCAGCTCCTGATAGGATTTCAGCAGGGCATCGACCCGGATAGTGCCCGCGTCCGGGTCCCAGAATTTCACGGGCACATGGTCGGGACGGGCCGGGGTTTCGGTGGTCTGGGTAACGTCCATGATGGGTTCCTTTGATGTAAAGGCCGGCGACTGCCGGCCCGCGACCCCATGGTCGCGTAAGCCAAGCCGCCGGAGAGCGGCGCCCGGCGTTTGAGGGCGTCACGTAACGCCCAAAACCAGGCCGCCGCGCGCGGCAAGGGTGCGCAGGGTGAGGACCAAGGCCCGCTGCCCCTCCAGGTGGCGCAGCCGCGCCTCCGTCACGTCGGGGCCGGGGCTGGTGGTCAGGGTGGTGCGGGTCAGGTGCGACAACAGCAGATGCCCGTCCGGGGTGGCGAACAGCCGGGCACAGGCGGCGGCCAGCCGATCCTCCACCTCTGGGGCGGGGTCGGGATCGATGCCCGTCCAGGGCCAGCCAGGATCAGCCATCCGTGGCCTCCACCACCGGCAGCGACCGGATCAGCGCCGGTGGCACCCCCGCCGCGTCCGCAAGGAACCGGGCGCATGCCGGCAGGTCAACGACGGACAGGGCATCCGGCCCCAGGCTGGACACGGTTTCCAGCCAGCGCAGCGTCGCCTCCGCATCGCGCTGCGCCTGGGCGCGGGCCAGCGGCGATAGGATGCGGATCTGCACCTGCCGCCCATCGGCGGCGATGTCGGGCACCAGACCCCGACGGCGCAGGATCGACAGGCAGCGCCGCACTAGCGGCACCAGCAGTTCCGATTGCAGCCGCCCGAAGGTGGCGCCCAGCAGCCGCGCCACCTCCGCCCCCCGCTCCAGCACCTCCGTCGCCGTCATGCGCGGCCCCGCAACGGGGGCCAGCCGGTCGGCCAGCAGGGCATGGCGGATGCGGGCGCGCAGATCATCCAGCACCAGCTGACTGACATCGAACCGCCCCGGACTGGCCAGCGGCGTCAGCCCCGCCGACCCCACGGCCTTGGGAATGATGGTACCGGGCACCAGCCGGATGGAACCAGGGTTCAACACCCCGTCATCATCAGCCTGCCAGATGCCGGTGACGGCGATGGAGGCGTTTTTCAGGACGAGTTCGACCACCTTGTTGGCGGTCTTGATATCGGGCAGGGCCTTCATCACGGGGCTGCGGCCATAGGTTTCGCCCGGTGCCTTCAGCCAGCGGAAGGCGATGAAGGGCATTTCGGCAAAGCGGCCATCGGCCAGCAGCACCGGGTCGCCTTCCTCCAGCACGATACGCCAGCGCCAGCCGGCCCCTTCGGCCATCACCGCCTCGATGATGGGGAAGCGGCGGGCGGGGTCGGCGGCACCGTCGCGCTTGACCGTGTCGGGGATGCGGTCCACGGGCACGCGGGCCGCCAGTTCGGCCAGGGTCAGGCGCTGGCGGCGGTAAAGCTGGTCCAGCCGTCCCTCCTCCCCCTCCTCCAGCACCAGATCGGACAGGGGGACGGCGGTGAAGCGCAGGGCGGATGGGGCACCGGGGGCGGCTTCTTCCACCAGCAGGCAGCCGGTTCCACCCGTCACCACATCCAGAAAGGCCTGATGCGCCTCCACCGCGAAGTTGGAGCGGTCGATTTGGGCATGGAATGCCTCCGACGCCTCCAGCAGCAGCGGGGCCAGGGCATCGGTCAGGTCGGCATCCAGCGCCGGGCCGGGCATCAGCCCCATCCAGCGCGACCAGGGCGGCGTCAGCTGCGCCAGCAGGGAGGCCGCCAGCTGATCCACGGCATCGGCGGCGGTGGCATCATAGAGACGGTCGCCGCGCCGGGTGCCGGCGGTGGCCCCGCTGTCGAAGGCCGCATGCTGGGGCAGGGCATGCTCATAACATTCCCGCCATAGCGGTTCCCAATTGGCCCGGAGCGCGGCGGCACGGGCGTAACGGTCCAGAAGGAAGGCGGCCTGCGGATCGGATTTCAGGCTGTCGGCGGTGTGGGGCAGGGGACTGTCCATGGATCATTCCCCCAGCAGGGTTTTGCGGGCAGGCGCCAGCGCACCGGGGGCCAGCACCCCGCGCCAGCCGGTCAGGACCGTGCCCGCCCGGCCCGTAGCCCGGCGCAGCAGGCTCTGTTCGCCCGCCGTATGGCCGGTGACGGTACTGGCCGGGGGGACGACGGTGGCGGATGTGGCGACCGCAGATGTGTTGGCCGCAGCTGTGGCAGGGGCCGCGACCGTGACGGCACGCGGTTTGGGGGCGGAGACGAGACGGGCCAAGATCGAAGGCTCCTTCCTGATGTTCCGGGGAATGGGGGGATCGCCGCCCAGATGGCGGTAGAGCTGCCAGGGCGTCAGGATCAGCGGGGCGCGGATGCCCAGGATGCGTTTGGCCACGGACACGCAGGTCAGCGGCGTGAACGGCCATTGTGTGGGCAGGGGCGGATGAAGCGGGCTTTCCAGCACGCGGTGGCCACGCGTGCGGAACCAGGCGGCCAGATCGGTGTCGGGCGGCAGCGGGTGATATTCCACCTCCAGCAGGGTCGACAGCGGATCGATGGTGATCCAGCCACCCGGCACTGGCAGCGCCACGAACACATGCCGGAAGCCGGGTTTCAGCCCGCGCAGCCAGGCAATCTCCGTCTCATGACAGAAGACCAGCAGGGCCGGCCCCCTCATGTCACGATGCCCTTCTCGTGCAGGACCGGGGCCAGGACGGCAAAGGCCTCGCACCAGATTGTGTGATCGCGCATTTCCCGCCGGCATGCCGGATCGGGCGCGCATTGCCGACGGCCGTAATGGGCCAGGACCAGCAGGTGATCACGCAGCAAACGGCGCTTACGGTGCAGCCGGTCCAGGGTGCGCAGGATGTCCAGCGGCTCACAGGGGCGGTTCACCAGACCCTGGCCGGCCCGTATGCGGGCACCGGCCTGCCGCGCCTCATTGGCCATGATGAACCAGAACCACGCCTCTTCCGCGCTGTCGAAGGGAGTGGTGGGCGGGGGAGGTGGAATGCGCGTGGCACGCGGGTGCGGGCCAGGGCTGCGGGAAAGGGGTTGTGCCGTCATGTCAGGGGCTCCCAGGAAGGGTGAGGAATATTTACCCTAAAACGACATGTAATAATTCCTATGTCAAGGGATAAATGAAAATTATCCTAGGGACAGGGTTGGTCGTTTCTGGGATAAGACTCCCATGCTCAAGCATGCAGACATATGGCGGGCCATCGATCGGCTGGCGCAGCGACATGGCCTCTCCGCTTCCGGACTTGCCAAGCGCGGCGGTTTGGACCCGACCACCTTCAACAAGTCCAAGCGCATGACGCCGGATGGCAAGCTGCGCTGGCCCTCCACGGAAAGCATCGCCAAGGTGCTGGAAGCGACGGCCAGCAGCTTCACTGACTTCGTGGGCATGACGGGAGAGGGCGCGGGTTCCGGCGATGCACCCACGGCCGCCGCTGCGGCCTCCCTGCGCCGTGTGCCGGTCATCGGCTATGCCCAGGCGGGCAATGACGGCTATTTCGACGATGCCGGTTATCCCGCCGGCAATGGCTGGGACGAGCTGGAATTTCCGCATGTTACAGACGACCATGCCTATGCGCTGGAAGTGTCGGGCGACAGCATGGAACCCGTCTATCGTGACGGCGACATCATCATCATCTCGCCTGCCGCATCTGTCCGCCGGGGGGACCGGGTCGTGGTCCGCACCCGGGATGGTGAGGTGATGGCCAAGCAGCTGGCCCGCCAGACGGCCAACCGGCTGGAGCTGGTCTCGCTCAACCGCGCGCATCCCGACCGGTCGCTGGCCATGGCGGACGTGTCCTGGATCGCCCGCATCATGTGGGCCAGCCAGTAGTAGGCGGCGGCTTTTTGACCCCCTAACCCTTGTGGTGCATCCGATTCGTTTCCCGTCTTGGCGACTCGAGTCGCAGACACAGGGACAGAGTCAGAATGCGCGACTCTTCTGTCCTAGGAATAAAAGCATTGACGACAGGTGTCAGGCTGCCATAGCCTGTCTCCAGTTGCTTTTTCCTGCCGGAGTCGCGTCCATGTCCCTGCCAGATGGCGTTGAAACCCCTGAAGCGGAAGATGATCTGGCGGTACTGCAGGCCCGCTATGATGGACGGCCACCGCGGCGGGCGCGGTTGTCGGCTTTGGCGGGTGGGGATGATATCCTATATTCCTGGGCCGAACAGGCGCGGGGTGACCGGCTTCTGGTGCAATGTGCGGCGGCACGGCTGGCGCTGGCCCGACGGCGCCGGCAATTGCCGGCGGTACAGGCCCCCGACGATCCCTGGCTGCGCCGCCTGACCGCCGCCTTGCGCACCGCGCGGGACGGGGTGGTGGCTCGTGTCCTGATCGCGAAACTCCCAAGATCAAGCGGGTGATTTTAGGGGACAATAATGGGTAAGGCGGCAGTATCAGATAACTCTGGGCGCCCCGCAGCAGGAAGAATTGAGGGCTCTTTCGCCTGCGCGCAAGACCAGCCAAAGGATGCGCTTCGGGCTCGAATCATGCTTTTGGCGGCGTCTGGTGAGGAGAACAAAGCCATCTGCGCTTTGGTTGGGGCAATGGTGAACACGGTGTCTAAATGGCGTCGTCGGCTTACCGACACCATCCGGTCCCCCCTCACCATTCCACCGGCTCATAGGCCAGAACCGCATCAAACGCGGCATTGGCCGGGTCGATATCGGCATTGATCGGGTCGGCCTTGCCCAGAATCTTCAGCACGAAGCGGCTGGCCACCAGCCATTTGCGCCGGTCGCCCCATTTCAGCTCCGCCACCGCCTCCTCGCACAGCAAGGCCGCCGCCAGCGTATCGGCCATCAGGGTCAGCAGGCGACGCCCATGGCGCGGCCCCTGTTCCGGATTGCGGCGCAGGAAGGACAGGGCGGCGCGGCATTCCTCCAGTGCGCCTTCCAGAATGGCCGACACATCGTCAACCACCGGTTCCTGCAGCCGCGTAGGCAGGTCGGACAGGATGGTGCCGACGCGGGCCAGGAACATCTGGTCCCCCGGTCGCTTCCCCGTGACCAGCCGCAACAGTTCCAGCGCCTGGATATTGGCCGGCCCTTCCCAGACCGACACGACCAGACAGTCGCGGTAGAAGCGGCTGGTCGCCATCTCGTCGGTATAGCCATTGCCGCCCACCATCTCCACGGCCTGACGGCAGCCGGTGACGGCCTGCTCCGCAGTCCGGTATTTGGCGAGCGCGGTGGCAAGACGCAGCCAGTCGCCGCCCATGTCCGGGTCGGCCAGCTGCGCATCGAAGGCCAGGACCGACTCGAACGCCAACGCCGTCGACGCCTCCAACTCCATCTGCATGTCCAGCAGTTGGTCCTGCACCATCGGGTATTTGCGGATGGGCTTGCCGAAGGCCACCCGGTGCGTGGCCCACCCCGCACTTTCCAAAAACGCCCGGCGCAGCAGGCCCGCCGATCCCACGGCATTGTGGATGCGGCTATATTCCAGTGCCGCCATCATGACCTTCAACCCGTCCGGCGGCGGCGCCAGTTCCACGGCAAAGCAACCGTTCAGGTCCAGTTCCGCGGTCGCCAGCCCCCGGGTCCCCGCCTTTTCCTTCAGCCGCCGGGCGCGCTGATGGTTGGGCGTGCCATCCCCCAGATGGGAGGGGACAAGGTAGCAGCCCAGACCCCGCCCGCCCGGCTCCGCGCCATCCGGCCTTGCCGTCGCCATCGCCAGACCCGCCCCGGCATTGCTGGTAAACCATTTCAGCCCGTGCAGGCGATAGAAGTCATTGCGCTGTTCGGCCCGCGTCGTGGTCGCCCCCACATCCGACCCGCCATGCCATTCGGTGGCCCAGGTGCCGCCCGACAGGGCCTTGCCATCCATGCGGATCATGTCGGGTAGATAGCGGCCACGCACAGCGGCGGGGGCCGCCATGTCCAGCACATGCGCCACCGCCCCCGTCATGGTGACGGGGCAATGGATGGAGATATCGGCCTGCGACAGCATATAGCCCATGGTGAAACAGGCGGCATGGCTGGGCGCCCCCGTCGGCCCCTGCCCTTCTGGCAGATAGGCCAGGCCCACGGCCCCGCGCCGGTACGCCTCGGCATGACAGGCAAGGTAATCGGGGTTGAAGACCACGCGTCCCGTGCGATTGCCGTCACTATCATAGGGGTCCAGGCGCGGTGGCGCGAACCGGTCTGTATACTCGGCCTGTCGGTCCAGCGCGTCGCTCGCCCAGGCCCCGAATTCCGACAGCCGCCCCTCATGCGCCTCCAGAACATGCGGCGCCCGGCGTTCCAGAAGGCGGATCAGGTTGGTATCCGTCTCGAAAAAATTCGTGCCGCGCGCCGTGCGCGGATAGTCGGCGGCGTCACTCATGCCCGCTTCCTCCCTGGATTTGGGCCGCAGCATGACGCAAAGAGCAGCCGTGTGATAGAGGGCCGGTCGGGACCGCGCGCAACAGCCATGTGTACGCCCACCGACGATAGTTCTTGTTATGGGACGCAAAGACGCCCATGTTTGGCAAGTCGACTTTGCTACTGGGCTATCTTCCGGCTACCGCTGGTTCTTCCCTGTCGTGACTTTGATGCCCGTGCCGCACTCTCGCGCCGGGCAGCTCCGAACGGGAACTATCCCAGGAGGCTTTTATGTCTGTCGGTACCGTCAAGTGGTTCAATGGCACCAAGGGTTTTGGCTTCATCCAGCCCGAGGATGGCTCGGCTGACGTGTTCGTCCATATCTCCGCCGTTGAGCGTGCTGGCCTGTCCAGCCTGAACGAAGGCCAGAAGGTCACCTTCGACGCCGTGCGCGATCCGCGCAAGGGCAAGACGGCGGCTGAAAACCTGCGCGTGGCCTAAATCCACGTTCAGTAAACGGCTTTGAAGGGGCGGCGGCATGGTTTCATGCCGCCGCCCTTTCTGTTTCAGGGGTACAGAATGACCAAAGAAGAATTTATCGAGTTCGACGGCATCATCTCGGAAGCGCTGCCCGACGGTCGCTTCCGTGTGAAGCTGGAGAATGGGCACGAGATCATCGCCTACACCGCCGGTCGCATGCGCAAAAGCCGCATCCGCTCCCTGGCCGGCGACCGCGTCACCGTGGAAATGACGCCCTATGACCTGACCAAGGGCCGCATCACCTATCGTCACAAGGACGAGCGCCCCGCCGGTGCCGGCGGCCCGCCGCGCCGTCCGGGCGGCCCGCCATTCCGGCGCTGACAAGCCTGCCCCGCGAGGGGTGAAGAATTTACGCCCCTCGCCCACGAAAGTGGGAGAGGGAGGGGCCTAAACGCGTCAGCGCGTTTGGGAGGGTGAGGGTTCAACGCCCCCACCCAACCCCCACTTAAAGCGCTACCTCGAACACCGCTTCCGTCTTCTCCTTGATCTCATCAAGCGTCACGCCGGGAGCCAGTTCGATCAGGGTCAGCGGGCCGGTGCCGTACTTGTCCACCTGGAACACGCCCAGGTCGGTCACCACCAGATCAACAACGCGCGTGCCGGTCAGCGGCAGGGTGCAGGCCTTCAGCAGTTTCGGCTCAATGGTGCCCGTCTTCTTGTCGACGGCGCAATGTTCCATCACCACCACGACCTTCTTGACGCCGGCGACGAGGTCCATGGCCCCGCCCATGCCCTTGACCATCTTGCCGGGGATCATCCAGTTGGCCAGATCGCCATTGGCGGCCACCTGCATGGCGCCCAGCACCGACAGGTCGATATGCCCGCCACGGATCATGGCAAAGCTGTCGGCGCTGCTGAAATAGCTGCTGTAAGGCAGCTCGGTGATGGTCTGCTTGCCGGCATTGATCAGGTCGGCATCCTCTTCCCCTTCAAACGGGAAGGGCCCCATGCCCAGCATGCCGTTCTCCGACTGGAGCGTGACATGCATCCCCTCGGGGATGAAGTTCGCCACCAGGGTCGGAATACCGATGCCCAAATTCACATAGAAACCGTCGCGCAACTCCTTGGCGGCGCGGGCGGCCATTTCCTCACGGGTCCAAGCCATTTTTGTTCCCCTCGAATTACAGTGCCCCCTCAAGCGCCGGGCGCCGCCATCCGGCGGCTTGGCTTGCGGCACCATGAGGTGCCGGGCCGCCGGTCGGCGGCCTACCCGCCACTCGCTGGGGCGAGCGTCGGGTTAATCGCGCTTGCGGGTGGTACGCTGTTCGATGCGCTTCTCGTGCTCACCCATGATGATGCGCTGCACGAAAATGCCGGGTGTGTGGACATGATCGGGGTCGATCGTGCCGACATTCACCAGCTGCTCCACCTCGACCACCGTGACCTTGCCGGCCATGGCCATCATGGGATTAAAGTTCCGGGCCGTCTTGCGATAGATCAGGTTGCCTTCGGTATCGCCCTTCCAGGCCTTCACGATGGCCAGATCGGCGCGCAGGCCACGTTCCATGACATAGGTCTCGCCGTCGAACTCGCGCAGTTCCTTGCCGTCGGCCACAAGCGTGCCCACGCCCGTCTTGGTGAAGAAGGCGGGGATGCCCGCACCGCCGGCGCGGATACGCTCGGCCAGCGTGCCCTGCGGGTTGAATTCAAGCTCCAGCTCGCCCGACAGGAACTGCTGTGCGAACAGCTTGTTCTCACCCACATAGGAGCTGATCATCTTCTTGATCTGCTTGGTCTCCAAAAGCTGGCCCAGGCCGAAGCCATCCACGCCCGCATTGTTGGAGATGACCGTCAGGCCCTTCACGCCAGACAGCTTGATCGCAGCGATCAGATTTTCGGGAATGCCGCAGAGGCCGAACCCGCCGGCCATCACGGTCATGTCATCGCGCAGCAGCCCCGCCAGGGCCGATACGGCGTCGGTATAGACTTTCTTGCTCATGAGCGTGCCCGCGGCCTCCTCCATTATGTGGGCTTTTCTCTTGAGGTGTACGGCGGTGCAGCATGGGTGTCAATGCGCCATCCCACACAATATGAAACATGATTCAATTTTCATGTTTGATGTGTCCGACAGGCGACAAATCGACCGCCATGTTACGAATGTTACACCTGTGGCGTGTGGGCATCGGTCACGGCATGATCATCGCGATGGGGTGTTCGGGGGGCCTGGGGGCGGGCCCGTATCTTCCAAGGAATCTCAAGGTCAGATCATGTCCATGTCTTCTACGATCGGGCGGGCCCTGCGCCCCGTCCTGCTTTCCTGCATCCTGCTGTCCGCCACCGGGGTCGCCCTGGCGCAGGACCGGCCCAACCCTGACAAGGTGGCGCGCGGCGCCTATCTGGTCGGCATCCTGGGCTGTGGCGACTGCCACACGGCGGGCGCCATGGCCGGGCATCCCGATACGGCGCGCCTGCTGGGCGGCAGCGATGTCGGCTGGCAGGTGCCGGGTCTGGGCACCTTTGTCGGCCCTAACCTGACGCCCGACCGCGATACCGGCCTGGGGGCCTGGACCGATGCGGAAATCGTGAAGGCCCTGCGCACCGGTGTCCGCCCTGACGGGCGGCAATTGGCCCCCGTAATGCCATATATGGGGTATAGCCGGATGACTGACACTGATGCCGGCGCCATCATCGCCTATCTACGCTCGCTGACGCCGGTATCGGGCGCCGTGCCCGGACCCTTCGGGCCTTCGGAAAAGCCGACCCTGCCCTATTTCGCCCTCACCATGCCGGGCAAATGACGGAGAACCTTCGTGAAGATCGCCCATGTCGCCCTGTGGACCGCTGATCTGGACGCGGCTGCATCCTTCTGGGCCACGCATTTCGGGGCCGATGTGGGCGATCTTTACGAAAGCCGCCGCCGACCGGGCTTCACCTCCCGCTTCCTGCGGCTGCGGGAAGGGGCCATCATCGAACTGATGAGCGCGCCCTGGCTGTCGGGCGAGGGTGAACAGGGCTGGGAACGCTATGGCTGGGCCCATATCGCCCTGTCGCTGGGGTCCGAGGCCGCCGTCGATGACCTCGCCGCCCGCCTGTCCACCCTCGACCTGCTGGAAAGCGCCCCGCGCTGGACCGGCGACGGCTATTACGAGGCGGTGGTGAAGGACCCGGACGGCAACCTGATCGAGATCACGGTGTGAGTGCCCGGCCTTCACATTGAACACCGTCACTGTAGGTCAGGTCGAGCCGAAGGCGAGCCCTGACAGGTATGGCTTTCAATCCTTTACTGTCAGGGCTCGGGCTGATGCCCTCGACCTGACCTACACCATCCAACACCCGCCATGGCAGCCCTGTCGGCCCGGCATTTTACAGCCGCGCGGCCCTGGGATAGAGAATGTCCATTCCCGACATCCCCTGTTCCCGCCCGGTGGCCATAATGACCGACCTGGTCCTTTCCACTTTTATCGCCTTTTTCGTGACCATCGATCCCATCGGCCTTGGCCCCATGTTTGCGGGGCTGACGGCGGGCATGGATGCGCGCCACCGTCGCCGCACTGCCGTGAAGGGCGTGCTGATCGGCACGGGCCTGCTGTTCGGCTTCGCCTTCATCGGCGAATTGCTGCTGACCTCGCTGGGCATCGGCGTCGGGGCCTTCCGCATCGCGGGCGGCATCCTGTTGCTGCTGGTCGCCATCGACATGGTGTTTGCGCGTGAGAGTGGTCTGCGCACGGCCACGGCGGAGGAAAAGGAAGAGGCGACGCACAAGGCCGACATCTCCGTCTTCCCCCTGGCCATCCCGCTGATCGCGGGGCCGGGCGCCATGACCTCGGTCGTGCTGCTGATGGGCCGCGCCGATGGCGACCTGATGATGCAGGCGACCGTGCTGGCCGTGCTGTCGGGCGTGCTGCTGGCCACCCTGTTCGTGCTGGTCTTCGCGGGCGAGGTATCGAAGCTGCTGGGCGTCACCGGCATCAACGTGATCAACCGCGTCCTGGGCATCCTGCTGACGGCCTTGGCCTGTCAGTTCATCATCGACGGCGTCATCGAAAGCGGCATTCTGGGCCATTGATTACCCTATGACCATATCGCCCTTTTGGGGATATTGCGTCGGGTGAACACTTAAAAACTGGCATTCCCATCATTGGTGCGTTTTATTCCCCCATCCGGGGAGTGACCTGACCCGCGGATCGTTTTCTTGCGGAAGGCCCGATGCACGATCCCGTCGAACTGTTGAATGCCTGGCTGGCCCTGGAAGCGCTGGAACCCGTCAGTATAAAGCGCCAGCAGGACCTTCTGGGGGAAGAGGCCCCGCGCAAGCGCAAGGGCGAAGCGGATCGCCACCCGTCGCGGTTGCTGGTTCCGTTTGATCTGGACAAGGGATTGATGCCCTGGCAAAGCCCGGCCGGCGACCGGCAGGTGCTGGGCCTTGATCCGGAAACCGGCATCCGCTGGTTCGTGCCCCTGGGCTTCATCCGGCTGAAACCCGCCGTGGAAAAGCTGGTGACGAGCGTGGAGCCGGACGGGCCGGAACGGGAAGCGGCGGACGGCCTTGCCATCGTCGCCCTGGCCGCCTTCGATGAACAGGGATATGCCGCCCCGTCCAAACTGCTGCTGTCCGCCTTCGGCTGGGCGGCGGGCGAGGTGCTGGCCGGGCGGATCAACACGCTGCACCGGTTCCTGGATATCCAGGATGATCTGCGCCATGAGATCGCGGAACCGCTGGTGGAACGTGATGATGATGGAAGGGTGGTGCCCACGGGCAAACGCGGCTTTGTCCAGAGCATGAAGGCGCTGATGCGCCGCTTGAACCTGGACAAGGATCTTCTGGCTGGACCGGAGGTGGCCATCCGCGTGCTGGGGGATGCGGAAAAGGACCCGGTCGAGATCATCAACAGTTTCCTTCTGGATGATCTGCATCGGGTCCGCAACGCCTTGAGCAGCGGAGCTACGGGCGATTGCGGGCCGGCCCTGCGTGCCTATCTGGGCATGACCGCACCGGCGGCCCGCCATGATGTGCTGCGGGACAAGGTCAGGCTGGAGGCGCTGCTGGCGCCGTCCCGGATACCGGCGGCCCGCTGGCCAGCCCCGCCACCGGCCAAACTGGTGACCTTGCAGCAGGCTGCCGTCAACGTTGCCGTGGCCGAACTGGCCGATGGCGGCATCATGGCGATCAATGGGCCGCCGGGCACGGGCAAGACCACGCTGCTGCGCGATGTCGTGGCGGCGGTCATCGCCGAACGGGCCGACCGGATGGCCGAATTCGATGATCCGGCCCTGGCCTTCACGGCCATCGATCTGGTGGCGGAGGGAGGGCAGGCCCGCAGCCTCTATGCCCTGGATGAAAGGCTGCGCGGTCGGGGGATCGTTGTGGCGTCCGCCAACAATGCCGCAGTCCGCAATGTCAGCGCGGAACTGCCCCTTGCCAAAGCGGTCGACCCCGCCCTGGACCTGCGGCATTTCCCCGGTGCCGCCGACCACATGGCCGAGGCGCCGGGCAGCAGCTGGGGTCTGGTGGCCGCCGTGCTGGGCAACCGCGCCAACCGCAGCCGGTTTGTCGAAACCGTCTGGTGGGATGAGGAATGGGGGCTAGAGCGGTATTTCGCCGCCATCACCAACCGCATTTCCAAGAGCCGGACAGGCCGCCCGCCTTCCCGGCTGGTGGAAAGCGAACAACCGCCGGCCAATATGGTGGCGGCGCTGGAGCGCTGGCGCCGGGTGCGGCTGGATTACGCGGAAAAGCGCGCGCATCTTGAAAGGCTGCGGCACGAGCGTGAGGATCTGCGCGCGGCCCTGGCCCCCGGCGCTGCCGGTCAGCAGGCGATAGAAGCGGCGGAAAGGGCCGGAGCCGAGGCCGCGATCGCCGAAACGGAGGCGGCGGCAACCGTGGCCGCCGCCGGCACCGCCCTGAACAAGGCGCAGCAGGGGCTGGCCGATGCACGGCGTCTGCTGGACGGCACGCTGGCCCTGAAGCCGGGTCTGCTGGGCCGGCTGCTGGGCGATCGCCCCACCTGGTCCCAGGATCACGAACGGGCGCTGGCCCGCCTGGAATCCTGTCTGCGCGACCATGACCGGGCGGAAGTGGAACTGAAGGCGGCCCAGGGCAGGCTGGCCACCGCGCGGGCCGAAGCCAGGGCGGCAGCGGCGGCGGTCGATGCGGCGAAGAACCATCTGCGCCGTATGGCAGCCGTGGCGGCCCGTGCGTCCGACATCGCGGGCGACACCGCCACCGGCCCCGCCTTCTGGGACCGCTCGCATGCGGATATCCACACGGCCAGCCCGTGGAGCGATCCGGCCTTCACGGCGGCGCGCGACGCGATGTTCGTCGCCGCACTGGCCCTGCACCGGGCCTTCATCGACGCCGCCGCCCATCCGATGAAGTCCAATCTGGGCCTGATGATGGAGCATCTGAAGGGCAAACGGGTGCCATCGGGTGCGGCCCGTCACCTGGATCAGCTGTGGGACAGTTTCTTCCTGCTGGTTCCGCTTGTGTCTAGCACCTTCGCCTCCATCGGGCGGCTGCTGGACGGCATGGGCCGCGAAAGCATCGGCTGGCTGATCGTGGACGAGGCGGGGCAGGCGACGCCGCAGCAGGCCGCCGGTGCCATCTGGCGTGCGCGGCGTGCGCTGATCATCGGCGATCCGTTGCAGATCGAGCCGGTAACGACGGTGCCGGTGGGGCTGATCCGGTCCATCGCCGATGCCCATGGCGCCCAACCGGACCTGTGGACGGCCCCCCGCGCCTCGGTGCAGACATTGGCCGATGCCGCCAGCACCCACATGACGGTGATGAGCGGCAGCAAAGGCAAGCGGGAGATCGGCCTGCCGCTGCTGGTTCACCGCCGCTGCATGGACCCGATGTTCACCATCGCGAATAATATCGCCTATGACGGGCTGATGGTCCATGCGGTGAAGCCGCAGCCATCCGCAATCGCCCATTCTCTATCGCCCTGGCTGCCGGTGGATAGTTGCTGGATCGACGTCCAGTCCAATGCCGTGAAGTTCAGCCCGCAGGAAGCCGCCGTCGTGCTGGACATGCTGCGCCGGATGGCCGCCGCTGGCATCCAGGAACCCGACCTCTACATCATCTCCCCCTTCCGCGACATCGCCCTCACCCTGCGCAAGCGTGTGGTGAAAAGCGGGGTTCTGGGCGATCTTGGCATTCCCCGGGGCGAGAATTCGGCCCGCTGGAAGAAATGGGCGGAACAGCATATCGGAACGGTCCACACGTTCCAGGGCAAGGAGGCGGAGGCCGTGATCCTGGTGCTGGGCGCATCGGCAGCGGAAAGCCGGGGCAGCCGCAACTGGGCCGGCAATACGCCGAACATCCTGAATGTGGCCGCCACGCGCGCCAAGCGGGTGATCTATGTCGTGGGCCACCGCGAGCATTGGCGCCAGGCGGGTGCATTTGCCACCGCCGCCGCCGAACTGAACCAGGCCGTCTGGCCCCTGCCGGGTCAGGATATCGACGGTTCTGCAAATGAGTCCAGCGATGAGACTGACGGGGAGGTGTAACGCTCACTCCCCCGCCAGCCGCGCCCCTTCCCAGGCCAGAAGCGTGCGCTTCTGCACAGGCCCCCAGCGGTAATTGTCCAGCACGCCCGTCCCCCGGATAACGCGGTGGCAGGGGATCAGCCAGGCGAGCTTGTTGGCCCCCACGGCATTACCCACGGCGCGGGCCGCACTGGGCTGCCCGATACGGTCGGCGATGCCGGCATAGGTGGTGACACCGCCATAGGGAATATCCAGCAGGGCCCGCCACACCCGCATCTGGAAGTTGGTGCCCTTCAGGTGCAGCGTCACCCGCCCCTGCCCCGATGACACGGGATCAAGGGAGGCCGCCGCCGCCCGCGTCGGCTCCGGGTCTTCCACAAACGTCGCCATCGGCCAGTCGTTGCGCAGCTCCGCCATCTGCCCCGCCGGGTCGCCATCGGCCCCGATGAAGCCGAACCAGCAGACCCCACGGTCGGTCGCGGCCAGCAGGGCTGCCCCCAGCGCCGTCTGATGCACGGCCCAGCGGATGACCATGCCCTTGCCGGCGGCCTTGTATTCGCCGGGCGTCACGCCCTCTGCCACCACGAACAGGTCATGCAGGCGGGATGGGCCGGACAGGCCCAGATCCAGGCTGGCGCCCAGCAGATCATTCCCGCCTTCGCCCCGCAGCAAGGCGCGGGCATGGCCCAAAGTCGCGAATTGGGCAAAGCGTTTCGGGCTGATCCCGGCCCAGCGCTTGAACAGCCGCTGGAAATGCCACTGCGTCAGCCCAGCATCAGCCGCCAGTTCCTCCAGCGAGGGCGGTTCCTGCCAGTCGCGGGCCAACCGGTGCAGGGCACCCGCCACCAGCCGCGCCCCGCCATCGGCCAGCACCGGGTCGCGGGGATCATCGGGGGCCGGGGCGGTCTGGTCATTCATGGCGGTCAGGGCGCGCAACGGGGTGAGGGTGGATTGCGTGGCGGTCAGCATGATCGTTCCTTTCCGGTTCCTGAACCAGAAAATGACGCAAGGCCCCGCCGCCCCCCACCCGATTATTGCGGTCACTGACCCCGGATCGGACTTTAAGCCGCGTGTATATGATGACAATATACATTCATGATTGATTTGGACCGGATCACAGGGTTCGAATGGGATGCGGGCAACCTGCTCAAGAATGAGCAGAAGCACGGCGTCACCCCGGCGGAAGCCGAACAGGTCTTCCTGAACGATCCCCTGCTTCTGTCGCCCGACAGGGGACATAGTCAGTGGGAGACGCGCTTCCATGCGTTGGGGCGGACAGATGATGGCCGGTTTCTGCACCTCACCTTCACCCTGCGCGATGACCGCAGGCTGATCCGGGTGATTTCCGCCAGACCGATGAGCCGCAGGGAAAGGATGCACTATGCCAAAGAAGCTTGAACCTGTTCCCAGCTTCGCGTCGGAAGCAGAAGAACGGACATGGTGGGAAACGCATGACAGCGCCGATCATGTCGACTGGACAAAGGCGGCACGGGTGCGGTTCCCCAACCTGAAGCCCAGCACCACCGCGATTTCCCTGCGCCTGCCCGTCACGCTGCTGGAACGGATCAAGGTGGAGGCGAACAAGCGGGACGTTCCGTATCAGTCGCTGATCAAGATATGGCTGTCGGAACGGCTGGACAATCCATCCGCCGGTTGACGCACGCGCCACGCGGCCCCACCATCCCCCCTGCCACCAAAGGGAGAGCAGCCGGTGAAGGAGAAGGAGCTTCGCATCGCGCTGGTCTGTTATGGCGGGGTCAGTCTGGCCGTCTATATGCACGGCGTGACCAAGGAACTGTGGAAGCTGGTGCGGGCCAGTCAGGCCCTGCATGCGGGCCGCAACGCACACGGCAACGGCCATGCCGGCAGTTTCCAGACGGCGATGGCCGGTGATCCCCGGCCCTTCGATACCGAATCCATCTATTTCGACCTGCTGCGCGATCTGCTGCCCGACCTGTCCTTGCGCGTCCTGATCGATGTGGTCGCGGGCGCCAGTGCTGGCGGCATCAATGGTGTGCTGCTGGCCCGCGCCCTGGCCCATGATCTGGACCTGGAGCCGCTGACCAGCCTGTGGCTGGAAAATGCCGACGTGACACAGCTGCTGACGCCCGACAGCCGGGCCGGCAAATGGTCGAAATGGTTCATGCGGCCTGTGGTCTGGGCCATGACCCAGCGTCTGGAACGGCTGGCACCGGACGCGGAGGTGGCGGAGAAACTGTCGCTGTTCGTGCGGTCCCGTTGGTTCCGCCCGCCCTTTGACGGCAAGCGGCTGATGGAATTCCTGCTGGATGCCGCCCATGCCATGGGCGACAGCACGAAAAAGCCGCTGGCCAGCCTGCTGCCACGCGGCCTGCCCTTGTCGCTGCATGTGACGGTGACGGATTTCCACGGCTACACCACGCGCATCCCCGCCCATGACCCGCCGGAGATTCTGGAGCGGGAGCATCGCCACCGCTTTACGTTCCGCTATCGCCGGACCGAGGGCGATCTGGACAGCGATTTCAAGGATGACAATGTGCCGGGCCTGGTGTTCGCGGCCCGTGCGTCCGCCTCCTATCCCGGCGCCTTTCCCCCGGCCCAGGTGCGGCAGATGGACCGGCTGCTCAATGAGCGGGATGAACGGTGGGAGGGGCGGGCACGGTTCTTCGAACGCAACTTCGCCGAATATCGCCGCCAGGGGGCGGACCCCGAACAGGCCAGCTTCATCGACGGCTCCGTGCTGAACAACAAGCCGTTCGCCGCCGCCCTGTCGGCCATCGCAGGCCGCCCCGCCTATCGCGAGGTGGACCGCCGCATCGTTTATATCGATCCCAAGCCGGCGGCCCGCGTCGGTCTGGGCGGCCGGCCAGAGGCGCCGGGCTTTTTCCGCACCATCCGGGGTGCCTTGTCCGACATTCCCCGCAATGAACCCGTGCGTGATGAGCTGCTGGCCATCGCGGGCCGCAATGCCCGCATTGAGCGGCTGCGTGGCCTGCTGGATGCCGCCCGCCCGCGCGTGACCGAACAGGTGGCGCGCGTGCTGGGCGGGCCGCTGCCGCCAGCCCCCACTATCGAACAGATCCGCCATTGGCGCGATCAGGCCAGTGCAGTCGCCGCCCAGCAGGCGGGTTTCGCGTTCGAGGCTTATCTGCGTCTCAAGATCGAAGGGGCGCTGGAACATCTGGCCACGCTGCTGTCGCCATGCCTGGGCCGCGCCGATGCCGGGGCCAGACCGGCCCTGCTGGCAGCGTTGAACGGTTGGGCGCGGGCGCGCGGGGTTCTGCCCGACCGGCTGGATTTCCCCGCCGACGGGGAAAAACCGGCCTGGGTGCGGTTCCTGCGTGATTTCGACATCGCCTTCCGGGGACGGCGCCTGCGCTTCCTGATCCGGGAACTGAACGCCATCTATCCGATGGTGGGCGAAGGCGAACATGCCGATACGCGCGCCCCGGACCTGGATGAGATGAAAGCCAGCCTCTACAGCGCGCTGGAGCGGCTGCCCGGTCTGGCCGCCGATGGGTTGGGCCTGTTCAATGCCGGGGAACGGATCGCGCTCAACAACCTGATGCGCGCCGACGGGCCGGTACCATCCGCAGAGACCCTGGACCGCATGCTGCCGCAGTTGGCAGCCGTCTGGAAGCTGGAGGATCAGTCAGCGGAGATTGACGAGATCTTCGCCCTGATGGGCCTGAACTATCTGGGTCCCGCCGCGCGGCGGCAGATATTCGAGGCCTATCTGGGCTTCGCCTTCTGGGACGTGCTGACCTTTTCGACCAGCGGCTGGGTGGAGCTGGATGAATTCCACGCCATCCGCGTGGACCGCATCGCCCCACCCGATGCCCGCCTGCTGCGCCGGTCCGGGGCACCCACCGACCTGCGCAGTGCCCGCATGAACGCCTTTGGCGGCTTTTTCAGCCGCCATGACCGCGAACATGATTACCTGCTGGGCCGCCTGCACGCCGCCGAGCGTGTCATCGATCTGGTGGTGGATGCCGGCGGCATCGCCCTGTCGGAAGCCCGCATCAACGGCCTGAAACTGCGCGCCTTCCACACCGTCCTGGTGGCCGAGGAAAAACGCCTGGGCAAGGGCAACCGCGCCCTCGAACAGGTCCGCGCCTGGGTGGAGGCTTGTGGCTAAATCGTGTTTGCGTTGCCTCAAGCGCCGGCGCTGCATCCGCAGCTTGGCTTCACGCCGCACGTGCGGCGCGGCGGCAGTCGCCGCCGTCAGGGAGCTGCGGGCACCGCTTAGAACGGCCGCACGATCACCAGGATGACGATGCCGATCATCAGGACGGTCGGCACCTCGTTCAGGATGCGGAAGAACTTGGCCGGCTTGGTGTTGGCGTCATTGGCGAACATCCGCACATGCTTGGCCAGCACCCCATGCACGCCCGACATCAGCAGCACCAGCGCCAGCTTGGCATGCAGCCAGCCCTGACCCTTCATCAGCTCAGGATTCAGGGCGATCATGGCGATGCCGAAAATCCAGGTCCCGCCCATGGCCGGGTTGATGATGGCCTTCAACAGGCGGCGTTCCATCACTTTGAAGGTTTCCGACTGCACCGACCCGCGCTCTGCATCGCAATGATAGACGAACAGGCGCGGCAGATAGAGCATGCCCGCCATCCAGGCGATGATGCTGATGACATGCAGGGCCTTGATCCAGAGGTAATAATCACCCACGCCGCACCCTCCCCGTTTCGTCCTGGATATCCCGATGGACATTTGCCCATGGGTACATGCCCCGGCTAAATAGCATCTGACCAACCCTTCACCAAGCACCATGCCACGTCCGCGACAAGGGAACGCCTTGCATACACGGCGATGCGTGCTAGGTTGCCGCTCACAAAACCTCCGGCCATCCAGGCCCTGGGAACCGATATGGCCGATACCGCCCAGACCGACGCCCCCGAACAAGGGGAAGTTGAGGTCGCTCAGTTCGATGACGCGTCGCGCGATGCGCTGCATATCCTGCCCATGGCCATGCTGCCATTGGAAACGCCGGGCCTGCGCCGTGCCAAGCTGATCAAGAATGCGCGCCTGGAAACCGTCGTGGAGATTTTCCAGGACCGGTCCACCGGCAGCGGCCAGATCAGCCCCGACCATCTGGGCAGCCTGTTTCCCAGCCACAGCAAGACCCTGCGCGTCGATATGATGCAGATCAGCAAGCTGGTCCGCATCAACAGCTTCGATATCTATACGCTGCGCAAGGAGCTGCGGCGCGTCGGCATCGCGGTCAACGATGCCAAGGCCCTGCAATTGTCGGACAGCAAGCGTGCCGAACTGACCGGCTATATGAAGGATTTCACCCGCCCCCTGCTGCAGCAGGTCTATGGCGGGGAGCAGCGGCAGATCAGCGACGTGTCGGACATCCTGGCCATGCTGGCCAATCCCGACCGGGAGGAGGCGCTGGCCAACCTGCGCCTGCTGTCGGAAAAGCTGAAGGTGAAGCTGAACGAGATCCCGGACTTTCTGGAGGATTACGGCGACGTCTTCCTGTCGCTGGCCTATTTCCGGTCCTGCCTGGACGGCATCGTGCCGGAGGTGCAGAAATTCCTGAAATGGGCCATGGAGCCGAAGGCGTCGGAACTGATCGCGCGTGACCGCAATATCGTGAAGATGCTGTCGGATGTGCAGTCGAAACTGACCTCCATCACCACCTCCATCACAGGCCGGTTCGAAGCGTTCGACCGCCGGTCCAAGGATTTCTGGAACGATATCAGCGCCGACAGCTTCCGCTCGGTGCGCCACCAGATCGAAAGCCACCATGTCACCATCGGCGGCGTGCTGTGCGGTCTGGCCGTGAAGATGGCCCTGTGGAAGGCCCGCTTCCCGCAGGGCGGGGCCGGCCCCAACAAGCGCGTGGAATTCATCCGCTCCGAGATTCTGCCCGGCCTGGACCATATCCTGGCCATCGAAAACGCGGCCAGCGGGATGAAGTGAGGGGCCTCAACGTAGCGCGGATTAGCGAAGCGTAATCCGCAGAAATCCCCTCAACGTCATTCCCCCCGCAGCATCTTGCGGATCGCGTCGGCCAGAAGCTGATAGGGGTCTTCCCCCTTGGCCTTGGCCGCCCGCTGCACCTGTTCCTTGAAGCCCTTGTCGCTGGCCTGACGGCGCAGCCGTTCAATCTCCCCCTGCCGGATGCGCCCATCCAGTTCTCCCGCCTGGGGAGCGCCGGAGATGGCGGGCGCTTTCGGCGGGGCGCGCTTCACCTCACACCTCAATCACCGACATAGGTGTTGCCGACGCCGGTATTGCGGACATTGGCCTTGCCCTCATGCTTGGCGATGCGGACATTGCCGGCGCCTGATGCCACCACCGTGGGGTTGATGGCGGTGCCGTTGAATTCCAGCGAGCCGGCACCCGTCACCCGCGCCTCCAGCTCCGCCTCGCCCTCGCCGATGCTGATGCGACCGGCACCGGGGAAATCGACGCGGACCGGGCCGTTGACGCGACCGATATCCATCTCGGAATGGCCAGCGATGGACACGGCCAGACCGTTTTCCACGCGGCCCAGCGAGACATTGGCATGGCCGTTCACGTCCAGCTTGGCCGTTTCCGCCCGCTCCACCGACAGTTCGCCGGCCCCCTGCACCCGGAAATTCAGCGGCCCCTCGACCCGTTCGACGGAGACGGAACCCGATTCCAGGATATCAACCGACAGCGCCCCCACCCGTTCCGCCGCGACGTCGCCGCGCAGCAGCTGCACCGACAGCTTGGCATTCGACCGGCCACCGATGGACAGATCACCGGCCAGGCCCGCGACCGTCAGGTCGGTATCGGACGGGATGGTCAGGCGCATGTCGGTCCTGCCGACATGGGGATCGCCGCGGCCCCGGACGGTCAGCACGCCATCCTTGACGTCCAGGTCCATGTTGCTGGCACCGCTGTCGATCTCCACTCGCACCTTGTCAGACCGCGAGGAGCGTTCGATGGTGATGTCGCCGCCGATATTGACCAGTTGCACGCCCTTGGGTGCGTCAAAGGACTGCATGAGACTGCCTTCGCCCTGCTGGGTCTGGGCCTGCGCGCCCTTGGCGGCACCGGCGGCGGCGGCCACACCCAGTTCCGCCACGCGCAGGGCACCCTCGGCGATGGCCGGCACGTCCTTGCCTTCACGCTGCAACTGTGCGCGGGCGGCGGCCAGCTCGCGCTGGGCATCGGCAAGCCCTGCCTGCGCTTCCCGCAAACCCTGCATCCGCGTGGCATCGAGATCCACCCCGCGCATGGCGTCGCGCACGGCGCGTTCAACCATCTGCGGGTTCACATCGACATTCACGCGCACATCCGGCGGCTCGGGCGGTTCCGGCGGCTCAGGGGGTTCCGGTGGCTCCGGCGGTTCGGGGATATTGATATCGAAATGCGAGGAATGGCGTTCCTGCGGGCCATCAATGTCGCCGGCGGCCAGGCCCCAGCCGATGACACCCATCGCCACCAGGATGGCGGCGATGCCACCCGCCGGCACGCCGGGAGTCAGGCGCGGACGGTTGGAAAGGCTGCTGGGCGTAGTGCTGGAAAGGGCGCCATCCATGGGTCGGTTCCTGTACTTCATCGGTTACCCGTATCTCGCCTTGGATAATGCGGCTGCCCGGTCCCCCTGTCCGCCGCATTTGCAGGGGGTTTACAAATATCCGGCCTTGGTAACCGATGATAACGGATTGTTACGAACGCTTAACTCTTCATCCGCCATCCCGCCGAATAAAGCCGTGCTGCCAGCGCATAGAGCAGGACGATGGCCACCAGCAGGAACAGCGCCGATCCCCAGGGCATAGCCCCGCCCAGGATACCGTAGCGAAACCCCTCCATCGCATGGAAGATCGGGTTCAGCCGCACGATGGTGCCCAGCGTTTCCGGCATCGACTCGACCGGCGCGAACAGGCCCGACAGGAAGGAGAGTGGCGTGAACAGGAAGGTGAAATAGGCGGAGATATGGTCCCACTTGGTGCTGGCCATACCGCAGAGCAGACCGCACAGCGCCATGAACAGCGATCCGGCCAGCGCAAAACCCAGCGCCGACAGCGGGTTCGCCACCGGCAGCGGCCAGAAGAACAGGGACGCGATCCAGACCACGATGCCGCTGCCCATGCCGGCCACGACGCCGGCCAGAAGATAGGCCGGGATGGCCTCCCGCGCGCCAATGGGGGCCATCAGCTCATCGATGATATGGCCCTCGATCTTGCTATAGAGCAGCATGAAGCCGCCATTTTCCGCCGAGCGCAGCAGGATCGACAGCATGATCAGGCCCGGCACCAGATAGGACAGAACCGCGTCACCTTCCGGCGTGCCCCGCTGCGGACCCAGCCCGAACAGGAAACAGACGAAATAGATACCCGCCATCAGGGCCGGCGCGATCAGGAAGGCCGCCGCCATCTTCACCATGCGCCGCAGCTCGCGCCGGCACAGCGTCAGGAACGCCACCCAGTGGAAACCGGGCACCTGCCGGCTGATCGCGGGATTGAAGGCGCCGGCGGGGCCGCGCGTCTGTTCCATGCTCATTCCCAGCTTTCCTTCACCTTGAGCGCAATGTCGCTTCTATCGTCATCCCGGCGACAAGCCGGGACCCAGGGGTCCCAAGATCAACAGCGCCGCGATCTGGATAAAAGCGGTGGAAAGGTCGGGCATCTGATCCCTGGGTCCCGGCTTGTCGCCGGGATGACGAAGGGGGATGCCAAATCCCTCACGCCTTCAGCTTGTAACCCTTGTTGATCATCCGCCAGGCCACAAAGCCCAGGACCAGATTGATGCCCAGCATCACCAGGATGCCCGTCACCAGGGTCCCGTCCGTCTGGCCGATGAAGCCGTAGCGGAAACCGTCGATGAAATAGAAGAACGGGTTCAGATGCGCGATGAAGCGGAAGGCCGGCGGCACACTGTCGATGGAATAGAAGGTGCCCGACAGGAAGGAGAGCGGCGTCACGATGAAGTTCGTGACGACGGCCATATGGTCGAACTTGTCGGCCCAGATGCCGCCGATCAGGCCCAGCAGCGCCAGAAGCGAGGCCGCCGCCACCCCGTGGAACAGGATGAAACCGATGGAATGCAGTTGCAACGGAATGAACAAGGCGATGGCCAGCGCCGTGACCAGCCCGACAATGGCCCCGCGCACCACGCCGCCGATGACATAGGCCGCTGTCAGTTCCAGCGCGGAAATCGGCGGCATCAGCACATCGACGATATTGCCTTGCACCTTGGCCACCAGCACGGAGGAGGAGGAATTGGCAAAGGCGTTCTGGGCGATGGCCATCATGATCAGGCCGGGCGCCAGGAACAAGAGGAAGGGCACATCCCCCACCATCCGCACCACCCCGCCCAGCGCCAGGGCGAAGACGGCATAGAACAGCAGCGTGGTGACGACCGGGGCGGCGATGGTCTGTATCCAGACCTTCAGGAACCGGTGAACTTCCTTGCGGATCAGGGTGGCAAGCCCGATCCAGTTGACGGCGCCGACGGCGCGGGGCATGGGGATGGTCGGTTGCGACATGGCTTTCGGGATCTTCCGGGGCAGCGGAAAAGAGGTGCCCGACACTATACGGGCATCCGGTCGGCGGCAATGATGGCGCGAAGGCAGGGGATTGGCAGTGACGGACGACACGGGACGGGCCGGAAACGGGCGCAAGGTGGTGAAGCGGGTGACGGCAGCCTATCTGGACCGGGCGGCCCTGCATTATCTGGAGCGGTTCGCCAGTTCGGCGGCCAATCTGCGCCGGCTGCTGCTGCGCCGCGTCGATGCCTCGGCCAAGGCACACGACACCGACCCGCAGGAGGGGCGGGAATGGGTCGACGCGCTGATCGCGCGCTATGTCCGCTCCGGTCTGCTGAATGACGGGCTTTACGCGGAGATGAAGGCGTCGGGCCTGCAACGGCGCGGCGGGTCCACGCGGGTCATCCGCCAGAAGCTGATGGCCAAGGGTCTGGACGGCGATCAGGTGGAAAAGGCGCTGGGCAGCCTGGAAGGGGCCGAGGAGGGGGAGGCGGAATGGAACGCGGCGCTCGCCTATGCCCGCCGCCGCCGGCTGGGCGGCTTCCGTCCCGACCGGGGCCTGTCGGAGGAAGAGGCGCGGATGCGGCGCGACAAGGATATCGCCGCCATGGCGCGGGCCGGGTTCGACCTGGAAACCGCGCGGCGGGTGATCGACAAGGAGGGGGAGGAATAGCCCTCCCCCACAAAAAATCTACTACTCGCTCTGGATCTGCTGGCGGGCCGTGTCCAGCAACGTCTCCAGTTCCTTTTCGATGCGGTGCTCCGACACGTCCACGCCCTTGGCCTGGAAATCGGCCAGGATGCGGCGGACGATATCCTTGTGGCCCGGCTCCTCGAAATCGACGGTGACGATCTGCTTGGCATAGGCGGCGGCATCGTCGCCGGTCAGGCCCAGCAGGCCGGCGGCCCACAGGCCGGCCAGCTTGGCGCGGCGGGCGAAGACACGGAATTGCACTTCTTCGTCATGCTTGAACTTGTTTTCGAAGGCTTGTTCGCGTTCGTCAAACGTCGTCATTTTTAATCCTCTGCTGGCGGGTCGAACGTAAGAGCCCTAGCCCTTATATATGCCCGATGTGACATAAGCCACCATCCCGCCCATCCTGACCATAGGGATGGACAGGTCTTCAGGAAACGCGGAAGGTCGACGCCGCCATGTGTACACTTGTGATCCTGCGCCGCCCCGGCCATGACTGGCCCCTGCTGCTGGCCGGCAACCGGGACGAGATGAAGGGACGGCCCTGGAAGCCGCCGGCCCGCCACTGGCCCGACCGGCCGGAGGTGATGGCCGGCATCGATGAAACGGCGGGCGGGTCCTGGCTGGGCCTGAACGACCATGGCGTCGTGGCCACCGTGCTGAACCGTGAAGGCACGCTGGGCCCCATGGCGGGCAAGCGGTCGCGGGGCGAACTGGTACTGGATGCCCTGGACCATGCCGATGCCGCCAGCGCCGCCGAGGCCCTGGCCCATCTGGATGGCCGCGCCTATCGGCCCTTCAACCTGGTGGTGGCCGACAATCGCGACGCGTTCTGCCTGTCCCTGACCGGGGAAAGCCGGCGGGTGCGGGTGGAAACGGTCCCGGCGGGCCTGTCCATGGTCGCGGCCTCCGATCTGAACGACCCCGACCATCCCCGCCTGCGTTTCTTCCGCCCCTTGTTCCAGGCGGCACCCGTGCCAGATCCCGCACAGGATGACTGGTCCGGCTGGACCCCGCTGCTGGGTAGCCGCATCTGGGACGGGGATGCCGGCCCGCGCGGGGCCATGTGCATCGTGACGCCCAGCGGGTTTGAGACGGGCAGCTCCGCCCTGGTGGCCCTGCCTTCCATCGACCGGCTGGGCACCAAACCGCGCTTCCTGTTCGCGCCCGGACGGCCCGATCAGGTGGCGTTCGCGCCTGTCGCCCTCTGATCACCGCCACCCAGCACTGACCCGCCCGCATCGCTGGTTTCATTGTGCGGAGGCGCGTTGCTTGCTATAGGGTGGGGCGTCGGACCCGCTGGTTTTGCCATGCGGGTCCGTCTCCCTTTGGCTGGAACGATTGCTGGACACCAGACCCATGACGCGACGCCGGCGCATCTACGAAGGCAAGGCCAAGATTCTGTATGAAGGCCCTGAGCCTGGCACCCTGGTCCAGTACTTCAAGGACGACGCGACCGCCTTCAATGCCCAGAAGAAGGGCACGATTACGGGCAAGGGCGTCCTGAACAACCGCATCAGTGAATATCTGATGACGAAGCTGGGCGAGATTGGCATCCCCAATCATTTCGTGCGCCGCCTCAACATGCGTGAGCAGTTGGTGCGCGAGGTGGAGATCATCCCCATTGAGGTGGTGGTCCGCAATATCGCCGCCGGGTCCCTGACAAAGCGTTTCGCCATTCCCGAAGGCACGCCCCTGCCCCGCTCCATCGTTGAATATTATTTCAAGAACGATGAGCTGGGCGACCCGATGGTCTCCGAAGAGCATATCACGGCCTTCGGCTGGGCGGCCCCGCAGGATCTGGACGACATGCTGTCGCTGGCCCTGCGCATCAACGACTATCTGAATGGTCTGTTCCTGGGCATCGGCCTGAAGCTGGTGGACTTCAAGGTGGAGTTCGGCCGGCTTTATGAGAATGAAGAGATGCGCATCATCCTGGCCGACGAGATCAGCCCGGATAATTGCCGTCTGTGGGACGCCAAGACCAACGAGAAGCTGGACAAGGACCGTTTCCGCCAGGACCTGGGCAATGTTGCCGAGGCCTATCAGGAAGTGGCCCGCCGCCTGGGTATCCTGCCCGAGGCCGGCCCCGGCGACCATACCGCGCCCAAGCTGGTGCAGTAAGTTTTGATCTTCCATTGCTGAAAAGGGTTCTCCCATGAAGGCCAAGGTCGTTGTGACGCTGAAGAACGGCGTGCTGGACCCGCAGGGCAAGGCCATCGGCCATGCCCTGACCAATCTGGGTTTCGATGGCGTCGGCGAAGTCCGTCAGGGCAAGCTGATCGAGCTGGAGGTCGCCGAGACCGACCCGGCCAAGGCCAAGGCCCAGATCGAGGAAATGTGCCGCAAGCTGCTGGCCAACACCGTGATCGAGAATTACGCGATCGAACTGGTGGCCTAAAGTCTTGTCGGGGTTCGGCGATGCCTCACCCGCGACCTACGAAGGAAGAGTGCCGTAGGTCGCAGGTGAGCGGAACGCGAACCCCGACAATGACCGTGCCAAGCAAAAAGGGGCGCCCCACAGCGCCCCTTTTTGCTTGCTGAGTTGAGATATTCGCGGCCAGCGGCTACAGGATGGTTCAAGGACCTTCCTTTGGGGAAAACCACCCGATGCGCCAAATCCGTCTGTCCCGCCTGCTTGCCGCCGCCCTGATCCTGGCGGCCCCCGCATCGCTGACCCTGCCGGCATCGGCTGCGGGTCAGGATGATGTGCTGAAATGCCTGGGCATCGTCGATAATGGCGCCCGTCTGGCCTGTTACGACCGCACGGTTCCGGCCCTGCGCCACACGCCGCAGCCGCCCACCGCCCCATCGGCCCCCGTGGCTCCGGCGGCCCCCGCCGTCGCGGCGCCGGTGAACAAGGAACAGGCCTTCGGCGCCGAACGCATCGACCGCAAGGATGCCCCCGCCGGCACGGTGGCGCAGGAAGCTGAAAGCATCACGGCCAAGCTGACCAGCGTCAGCCAGCAGACCGTGGACCGCTACACCTTCACCCTCGACAATGGTCAGGTCTGGTCCCAGGTCGTCGCCCGCTCCGTCGCCAATGCCAAGCCGGGCAAGGAAGTGAAGATCGAAAAGGGCATGTTCGGCAGCTTCACCATGACCATCGACGGCGTCACCGGCATCATCAAGGTCCGCCGGGTGAAGTAGGGGCGGGTGGACTTGTTTTCCGGCAAAGGTCCACGGGCGCCATGGTTGAAGTTTGTCAGGTCCAGGTGGAACCGCCCTTTTTCGTCATCCCGGCGAAAGCCGGGACCCAGGGGCCGTAGGAGCAGCCGTTGACGCTGCCTTGACCAACACAGCCGATAGGTTGGGCGTTTGGCACTGGGTCCCGGCTTTCGCCGGGATGACGAAGTGTAACGCCTCAACGTGAACCCGACCGGTACCGATGTGATCCCCCTTGACCGTGTTCCGTAAATGAGATTTTATCTCTTTTATGGAACACGACATTGATACACGTCTGGCCGCGCGTCTGGCCCAATTGCGCCGTGATGCCGGCTGGTCGCTGGATGATCTGGCGGCGCGCAGCGGTGTGCCCAAGGCCACCCTGTCCCGGCTGGAACGCGGGGAGACCAGCCCCACGGCCAGCCTGCTGGGCAAGCTCTGCGCCGCCCATGGCCGCCCCATGTCCCGCCTTCTGGCGGAGGTGGAGGCCGAACCCGCCCTGCTGATCCGCGCAGGCGACCAGCCCGTCTGGACCGATCCCACCAACGGCTTCGTGCGCCGCTCCCTGTCACCGCCCGCAGCAGGGCTGGAGACGGAGATGATCCACGGCACCCTGCCGCCCGGTACCATCATCGATTATGACGCCCCGCCCGTGCCGGGCCTGGAACAGCATATCTGGCTGCTGGACGGGCGGCTTGAATACCGGCTGGATGGGGTGGCCCATGTGCTGGAACCAGGCGACGTCCTGCGCTTCCGGCTTTACGGCGCCTCGCGCTTTCACGCGCTGGGTGACGCGCCCGCCCGCTACATCATCGCCATCACCCGACCCTGAAGGTTCATCCATGCGTTACGACATCGTCACGGCTGGTGCGGAGGATTTCGCGGCGGCGATACCGGATCTTGCCTGTGTCCTGGGGAGTTGCGTCGCCAGCGGGGCCGCCGTCGGCTTCATCCCACCCCTGGACCTGGATAGCGCCGCCGCCTTCTGGCGCGGACAGGAAGGGGCCGTGCGGTCGGGGGAGAAGCAGATATTGCTGGCCATGACGGAAACGGGCCGCATCATCGGCACTGTCACCCTGGCGCTGGCACCACAGGTCAACGGCACCCACCGGGCGGAGATTGCCAAGATGCTGGTGCATCCCGATGCGCGGCGTCAGGGCATCGCAGCCAGCCTGCTGAAACGCGCGGAGGAGGTGGCAAGGTCCAAGGGCCGCCGGCTGCTGGTGCTGGATACGCGGGAGGGCGACGATGCCGAACGTCTTTATGCCCGCCTGGGCTGGCAAAGCTGCGGCACCATCCCGGATTATGCCCTGAATGGCGACGGCACCAGCCACACGACCCATGTCATGTATCGGCAGCTGCCGGCAGCACCCGCCGGCCTGAGCATCGAACCGGCCAGCCCCGATGCCCAAGACGCCATCCCCCTGATCGACGCCCTGTCCGCCGATCTGGCCGCACGGTTCGGCAGTGACGGGCGCGGCGGGCTGGCCGGGTGGGACGCGGTGGCGGACCGGTCCCTGTTCGCCCTGGCGCGTCTGGACGGGGTGCCCGTGGGCTGCGGCGCCGTGCGGCCCTGGGAGGATGGAGAAGTGGCGGAGATCAAGCGCATGTATGCCGTGCCGGGCAGTACCGGCGTGGGTGCCGCCATCCTGTCCTTTCTGGAGGATGGGGCACGGCGGCTGGGCTATCGCCGACTGGTGCTGGAAACACGCTGGGCCAATGACCGGGCCGTCTCCTTCTACCGCCGCCATGGCTACCGGCTTGTGCCCAACTACGGGACCTATCAGGGATGGGTGGAATCCGCCTGTTTTGGCAAGATATTGTAGGCCAAACCCACTGCCGCCCGTACAGGTTGACGCAAAGGGCGCATCTGGTCAGGATGCGGCCCAGTGGATACCAGGGTTTGGGGGGAGTGGGAGATGGCACGGCTGACGGATCGCGTGGCCCTGATCACGGGGGCGGGCAACAATATCGGGCGGGCGGTAGCGCTTGCCTTCGCCCGCGAAGGGGCCGACCTGATCCTGCAATATGAGGATGACGCCCAGTCCAATGCCGTCAGCGAACTGTCGCGGGAGGTGGAACGCCATGGTCGCCGCGTGCTGGCGCTGCGTACCGACGTGACCCATGCCGATGGCGCCTATGGCTTGGTAGAAACTGCCGTCACGGGCCTGGGCCGCGTCGATATCCTGGTCAACAATGCCGGGCTGCGGCCCGCCATCTCCTTCATCGACACCACCGCCGAACAGTTTGACGTGGTGATGGCCGCCAATGTGCGCTCGGCCTTCATGATGACGCGCATGGTCCTGCCGCTGATGTTCGCGCAGAATTACGGGCGCATCGTCACCACCGTATCGGATGTCGCCTATCACGGCGCGCCCGGCTACACGCTCTATGGCGCCGCCGCCGGTGCGCTGCTGGGCTTCACGCGCAGCCTGGTTCACGATATCGGCCCGCGCAACGTCACCGCCAACTGCGTGGCCCCCGGCGCCATCGACCCCAAGGCGGGATCACCTGTGGCCCAGGCCGGGGTGGACGCCCTGCGCCGCGCCCTGCCCAGCCAGCGCCTGGGCAGCGTTGACGATGTCACGCCCGCCTATCTGTTCCTGGCGTCCGACGATGCCAACCACATGATTGGCCAATGCATCAGCCCGTGTGGCGGCGCGGTGATGCTGTAGTCATGGCCGGTAGCCCTGCGTAGCGCGGATTAGCGAAGCGTAATCCGCGGAAACCCCGGCCCCGTTGCTCTGCGGATTACGCTTCGCTAATCCGCGCTACGATTCTGCCGCCGGATCAATCTGACACGTCACCATTTGAACTATGCCTCGACCCGGTCCCCCGGGGCGGCCATCAGGTCCGGGTAACCCGTCACCCAGACATTCCCGTCCTCCACACGGACCCCGGCCCCGAACCGGCGCAGCAGGTCCAGCGCCGGTTCCATCCCCGGCAGCATTGTGACGCCCGTCCGCCCCGGACTGTTCAGCCCGGCCAGCAGCAGGCCCATCCCGTCCGCCGCACCCAGCCCTTCATGCAGCGCCGGCAGCGGCCATGGCGTGCCCGTGATGGCACCCGGCAGCAGATCGCCCCGGCGCAGGGTCAGCCGCGCGCCCACCCGTTCCAGCGCCGGACGCAGCCCCGTCAGCGACACCGACTCGGCGGCCAGAACGGCTGTGACATCATGCGCGGCCAGCGCACCGGCCAGCAGCGGCACCGCCCCCGGTCGCGGCCCCAGATCCAGGACCCGGTCCGGTTCACGCCATCCCCCCATCCCCCTTCCCTGTATCCGCCAGGCCTCCCCCCCCTTCACCATGGCGCCCAGGGCCGTCAGGGCATGCGCCAGCGCGTCCAGGCCATGCGTGTCGCGGACATGCACATGCGCGCCGCCCCGCGCCAGGGCAGCCAGGATCAGGGCCAGGGAGGGCAGGTCGATCGCAGACATGATCCGGCCTTCGGTGGGGGATTTATGGGGACCGGGCATAGCATGGACGGACGGCACCGCAAAGCATGCCGGCCCCGTTTCAAAGGCCCCGCATGGCGGCACCACGCGCGAACCGTGACAGTTCCGTTTGACAGGGGCGCTAAGCCATGGCAGATGCGGCCTGAACCGCGGCGCATGTCCTGGCGCGCGTGATTGACGGAGGTATTGCCGTGGCCAAGGCCGAGTGGGGTATCAAGCGCATCTGCCCGAATTGCGGCGGGCGTTATTATGACATGAAGAAGGACCCGCCGACCTGCCCGTCGTGCGGTACCGTGTTCGATCCCGAAGCGCTGCTGAAGTCGCGCCGCGCCCGTCCCATGCCGGTGGAGGACGTCAAGAAGGTGGTCGCCCCGCGCGACGACGAGGAAGCGTTGGATACGGAGGTCGAGGAGGAACTGGACGAGGCCGCCGATATCGCCGATGACGATGTCGACGTGGCCGACGCGCTGGAAGCCGACGAGGTCGATGACGCCGTGGGCGAGGACGAGGACGTCCTACTGGAAGATGCTGACGAGCTGGATGACGGCGACGACATGGGCGAAGTGGTCGATGTCGAGGGTGAGGAGGAGGTCTGATTCTCCCCCGTTCGGGCCGGCGATGTCAGAAATCCGTCACCGGCCCGAATTTTCTGCTTGCATCCCTGCACGAGTTTCTAGATAAACCCGCGCACGGCGCTGACGACCCAGACAGCGCCAAAAGTTTCGGGGCCATAGCTCAGCTGGGAGAGCGCTACAATGGCATTGTAGAGGTCAGCGGTTCGATCCCGCTTGGCTCCACCAAATCGAAAAGGCTCCGCTGGACACAGCGGGGCCTTTGTCGTTTCGGGCCTTTGACAAATGACGGGTCCGCTTCTGGCCAGGGGGATGGAACCACCGGGCTGGATTGCCGCTATTTCAGTCCTCGGGGCGCTGCTGATACCCGCTGTCCGACCGGTATTCGTTGCAGGTTCTCAAATAAAAATCCCGAATCATGCACCATTGGCCCCATGCCACTTCCGCTCGGTGGCATTTGATTCTTTACATTTCCGCCCCTATAAGTGCCGGCCAGGGGCGTTACTTGGTTGTCGAAATCCAAACCCCGAATGGACTAGCCAAAACAGATATGAATTCACGGATCGGCCCCGGGCCGGTCACGGCGAAGCCATGATCGGGCAGGTAAATCCAAAGGCAGGGGCGGCAACCATCCTTTATGGATCGAGAAAAATGTCTGGTAGCTTGCGGGCGGGTACGCCCAACGATGATACGCTGCTTTCCCAGTCGCCGCGCGACACGCTGGCCGGCGGTGCCGGCGACGATATCTATGATGTCCTGCATTACGGCACGGTGGTGCGGGAGCTGCAGGATGGTGGCTACGATGTTGTGGTCGCCCATATCGACTATGTCCTGCCCGACTTTGTGGAGGATCTGGTCCTGGACTATGCGGCGCGGGGGCATCAGCCCAACCCGGCCAGCGCCGGCGCCCTGATCGGCATCGGCAACCGCATGGACAACACCATCGCGGGCAACGCCCTGAACAATGTCATCAAGGGCATGGCCGGCAATGACACGCTGCTGGGCAATGGCGGCGATGATGTCCTGGAGGGCGGTGACGGCAACGACCTGCTGTCCGGCGGGTCCGGCAATGACACGCTCTATGGCGGGGCCGGCAATGATGATCTGGCCGGCGGCATCGGTGACGATGTCATCATCGGCGGGGCCGGCGATGACCGTATCTTCGGCAATGATGGGCTGGATGTGGTCCGCTATGACGGACGTCTGGGCTTCATCGGCGGTGACCATGCCTATATCCGTGACGCCAATGGCGGCATCACCGTCAGCAGCGTGAATGGCGATGGCGTCGACACCCTGACGGGGGTCGAACTGGTGGTGTTCGGCCTGGATGTGCTGGTCAACAGCCTGCCCACGCCCGGCACGGCCCGCAATGGCTTTGACGAGAAGCTGTATCTGTCGATGAATGCCGACGTGGCCGCCGCCGTCCGCAATGGCAGCATCGCCAGCGGTCAGGAACATTTCCGCCAGTTCGGGGAACGGGAGGGGCGCGACCCCAATGCCCTATTCGACACAGACTATTATCTGGCAAACAACAAGGATGTGGCTGCCGCCGTGGCGCGCGGGCAGATCACGGCCTGGTCGCATTACAGCAATTACGGCTGGAAGGAAGGGCGCGACCCGTCGGCCTATTTCAATACCCGCGCCTATCTGGAGGCCAATGACGATGTCGGGGCCAGCGGCATGAATCCGTTGCTGCATTTCCTGCATATCGGCGCCGACCAGGGCCGTCTGGCCCAACTGTCGAACAGCACGCTGGACTGGATCGGGTAATCCGGGTGCCCTGGCTCTCCTTTCAGGCGGAAGCCAGGGCCCTCAACGGAAACCGCGAATATCGCACCTTCAGTATTATCAAAAATGAAATCAATCTCGCCTCAACGCCCATAATATCCAAAATAAATAGAGAAGTTTCTATTGTTTCTATTTGAAAAAATCTGTTGATCATTTGCAAAAATGTGCAACATTCGCCTTACAGGGGTGATGATTGGCGTGACCGGCCTTCCGGAGCGGGGCCTGGGCGGAGGGGCGCCAGGGCAACCGACCGGGTGGAACAGCGGCGGCAGCCATTTCTTGAGAATTGACACATCATGTCTGCAACCATGCGGGCGGGAACGCCCAATGACGACTATCTCTATTCGGAATCACCCAAGGATACGCTGGCCGGCGGTGCCGGCGACGATACCTACGACATCCTGCATTACGGCACCATTATCCGCGAGGAAGCGGCTGGTGGGCACGATCTGGTCATCGCCCATATCGATTTCGTACTGCCGGATTTCGTGGAGGATCTCAGCCTGGAATATGCCGATCGCGGCCACATTCCAAACCCGGCGACCCGCGGCCCGCTGGTGGGCATCGGCAATGCGCTGGATAATGTGATCCTGGGCAATGTCTTGAACAACACCCTGCGCGGCCTGGGCGGTGACGATGTCCTGAAGGCCGGGGGCGGGCATGATCTGGTCCTGGGCGGCACCGGTCACGATATCCTGCTGGGTGAAAGCGGCAATGACACCTTGATGGGTGAGGCCGGGAACGACGTGCTGAATGGCGGCTTCGGCGACGATATCCTGATTGCCGGCATGGGCGAGGACCGGCTAGTCGGCGGTGATGGGCTGGATATCGCCTATTTCGACAGTCCGGCCAACTCATATCAGTTCACATCGGCCAGCAGCAGCCAGGGCCAGTATATGGTCACCAACACCAAGCTGCCGCAGTTCCAGGAAAGCGCCGATATTCGCGGCGTGGAAGTGGCTGTATTCGGTGTCGATGTGAAGCTGCTGATACCCATCACCCCCGGTACCGGCCCCGCCGGCTTTGACGAGGCGTTGTACCTGTCCCGTTACAGCGATGTCGCGGTCGCAGTGCGCAATGGCAGCTTTGCCAGCGGCTGGGAGCACTTTCAGCGGTATGGTGAAAAGGAGGGACGCGATCCCAACGCCCTGTTCGATGCCGATTATTATCTGGTGCAGTACAAGGATGTCGCTGCCGCCGCTGCCCGTGGGGAGATAACCGCCTGGTCCCATTTCAGCCAGTATGGCTGGAAGGAAGGGCGCGATCCATCGGCCCTGTTCAGCACCAAGGCCTATCTGGCCGCGAACGAGGATGTGCAGGCGGACGGCCTGAACCCGCTGCTGCATTTCCTGACGGTAGGTTCGACCGAGGGCAGGCTGGCCCAGATCGCCAATTCCACGCTGGACTGGCTAGGGTGACATTACACCAGCGGCCTTTAATCCCGACAGGTCGGGATTAAAGGCTTCGGCGGCATGAGCCGCCGCCGCGCCCGTCGGTGCGGATACTAACGGTCAAGAATCTTGACCGTTAGTATTACGTTCCCGCGTCGTTTTGTCCCGCGACAGGGGGCGGAACGGGGCGTAGCAATGAAGGGTGGCCGTGCCGATGACCGGGCGGCCATTCCCATATCCGCGCAGCCGCTTTTATACAGGTGCGTCATGTATGTTGTTTATATGCTGCTGGGCATGCTGGTTGGCCTGCCCTTTGCCGGTGTCTTCTATTACGCCATGTGGATGTTCCTGACCGGTGGCGATGCCGGCGGCGGGGACAGCAGCCCCTTCTGATCCCCACATGCGCTGCCTGACGGCCCTGATCCTGACCTTCGCCGCCCTGGCTTTGCCCTGTGCGGCAGAGCAGACGCGCGTGCATGTCGTGTCGGAGACGCGCGCGCCTGGCGTTGCGGCGGATGACAGCCGCCAGATTGTCGATATCACCGGCCCACCCTGGAACAGCATCGCGCGGGTACAGACCAATATCGGCGGCAAATGCACCGGCACCGTGATCGGCACCCGTCTGGTGCTGACCGCCGCCCACTGCCTTTACAATCCCCGCACCCGCCGCCTGCTGGCGGCTGGGTCGCTGCACGTGCTGCTGGGATATGAGCGGGGGGATTACAAAACCCACCTGACGGTCGATGCCCTGCATGTCCCCGCCGCCTATGACGGCACGAAACCGGGGGAGAGTGTGCGCCATGACTGGGCCCTGCTGCGCCTGTCGGGGCCGGCGGATGTCCCCGTCCTGGCCCCCGCCCCCCGCGCCGCCGCAGCCGGCGACAGCGTGGCCCTGGCCGGGTTCAGCCAGGATCGCGTGCATCTACTGATGGCCGACCGCGACTGTGCGGTGACGGCGCAGGGCCGCCCGGCAGGACCGGGTGGAATGCTGATCTTCCATTCCTGTTCGGCCAGCCGGGGCACCAGCGGCGGGCCGCTGCTGGTCCGTACCGATGGGCAATGGCGGGTGGGCGGCGTGAATATCGGCATTACCGCCCAGGCCGGCAATCTGGCCATCTGGCCCGACGGGCTGGACGGTGCCATCAAGGCGCTTTCCGCACCCTAATACTAACGGTCAAAATTCTTGACCGTTAGTATCCGCGCCGACTGGCGCGGCGGCGGCCCATGCCGCCGAAGCTGAAAATGCCGACCCGTCGGTATTTTCAGCCGCTGGTAAAACGCGGGCAAGGCTTTCCCCGCATTGCGGAAATAGCCTATAGTCGCTGCGACGAGTTTTCCCATCGCCCGTGGAAAGAACCGCTGCCTATGCCCGACCCGATGTCCGGCGACGATCTCGACCGTTCCTCCATCCTGTCCGTACCGGTCCAGGTGTCGGTCCGCCTGGGCCGCCGCCGGCTGCGCATCAGCCAGCTTTTGCGCATGGGGGCGGGCGATGTGGTGGATCTGGAACGCGTCGTGGGCGATCCGGTGGATGTCTATGTCAATGACCGCATGGTGGCGCGGGGTGAATTGGTGGTGGTCGATGGCCGTCTGGGCCTGACCATCGTGGAACTGATGCCCCAGGCCACCCGTGGGCGTGAACCGCTGGGCCCCGGCCCCGGTGAATGACCGGCGCCGTCATGGACAATGCGCCCAAACGCATCCTTCTGATCGATCCGGATGCCGCACTGCGCCAGACCCTGGCCGAACAACTGGCACAGCAGGAGGGAATGCTGCCCGTGCCCGCGGCCACGGGGGAGGCGGCGCTGGCCATCCTGGCCGATCATGGCGCCGATGCCGCCCTGCTGGACGGGGTGCTGGCCGCTGAAGGCCTGATCCCGGCCCTGCGGGCGGGCGGCCTGACGGGGCCGCTGGTCCTGCTGTTGCCGGCGGGCATGGGCGTGCCGGCGGGGGCAGATGATCATCAGGACAAGCCGATCCGCCTGGGCACGCTGCTGGCCCGGCTGAAGGCGCTGCTGCGTCAGGCAGAGATTGTGCAGGCGACGACCGCCCTGTCGGTACGGATCGGCCCCTATCATTTCCTGCCGGCAGCCAAGCGGCTGGAAAGGGGGGACGGCACCGCCATCCGCCTGACGGAAAAGGAAACGCAGATCCTGGATCATCTCTGCCGTTGCGGCGGCATGGCGGCGCGGCAGGACCTGCTGGACAATGTCTGGGGCTATGGCGCCGGCATCGATACCCACACGCTGGAAACCCATATCTACCGCCTGCGCCGCAAAATCCGGGCGGGCCTGGGCCAAGATCCCCTGCTGCTGCGGGTGGATGGCGGCTATCGACTGACGCTGGAGCCTGTGCCGGCATGACGCCTCCTTCCCGCCGCGCCCTGCTGGCCCTGTTCGCCCTGTCGCCGCTGGCTGCCTGTTCATCCGGTCCAAGGCCGGAGGATGAGGAAGGGTTGCCGCCCGACTTGGCCCCCTTGCCGGCGGTGCGGCGCATCGTGCTGTCCCATGCCAAAAGCGGGGAACGGGTGGATGTGGTCTATTTCTTCAACAATGCCTATGACCCCCGCGCCATGCAGAAGATCGAACTGCTGCTGCGCGACCGGCGGACGGGGCAGGTGGGGCGCATTGACCCGCTGCTGATGGATTTCATGTTCGACCTGTTGCAGCGCACGGGCCTGCCCCCCTCCACGGAGGTGCAGGTGACGGACGGGTTCCGTTCCCCCGGCACCAATGCCGATCTGGTGCGCGACAATCCCAATGCCGCCCGCGAAAGCTATCACCTGCAGGGCCGGGCCATGGATTTCAAGGTGCCGGTCCTGCCTGGTCCTGCCCTGGGTGAGATTGCGAAAACCATGCAGCGGGGCGGCGCCGCCTATTACCCGACGACGGGCCATACCCATATTGATACAGGCCCCAACCGCACCTGGAAAACGCGATGAGGCGCTGGCTGCTTGCGCTTGCCATTCTGCTGCCGCTGACCGGGTGCAAACCGGTCCTGACGGCGCGCATGCCCATCCTGCCCACAGGGGACGAACTGCCCGCCGGCGCGGTGCCCCGCGATCTGCCCACCGGCACCGGCGACACGCTGACCGTCACCGAGGAGAAGATGCGGGTGGGCGTGCGCTATGTGGTCAGCGCGCCGGGCGGCCGCGTCGGCTCCATCGCGTTCGAACCCGTGCCCGACATCCCGCTGACCCGCATCCAGGTGCCCGGCGGCGAGGCGCGTGCTGTCTTCCTGGCTCAGGGCCGGGTGACCCAGGCTGGGCTGGAACGGCTACTGCACGGCACCCGCCACGCCAAGGATTTGGCCCGCACCCTGACCGAGGGCGTGGGTAATGCCGAGGAACGCTACCTCTTCGCCTTCTTCGCCCTGATGCGCCAGGGCACCGACGCCCCGCGCCTGGCCCTGATCCAGTGCGGGGTGAGCCATTCCGGCCAGGAACCCATCGCCAAGGCGTTTCAGGCGCAGGCCGCCCGCCAGGGCCTGAAACTGGATGCCGATGGCGACCTGATCCGTCTGCCCAACCGTGATCTGGCCCTGTCGGTACTGTTCCAGGGATTGCGCGACGCCCTGGCCAACGGCGACTGCCGCGCGGACTTACCGTTGCAGCTTCCTGATTTATAACTTCCTCAAACGTCGGCGCGGCATCCGCCGCTTGGCTTCACGCGGCATGGGCCGCGCGGCGGCGGTCGCCGCCGTACCAACGGTCAGTTGCACTGACCTTATGGTTACAGTGATTGCGCCCTACCCCATTTAAGCACTCGTGACCGCCATTCGACCCGTGTGATGGCGCGCTTCATGTGGTAGGGATACGGCGACCGGCTGCCCATTCCTGGGGGTCGGGCCCGGTGCTTCGCGGATGGAACTGGTCAGGCCATGACGATGATGAGCGGCACCCCGGCCATCGTGCCGGAGGTGGGGCGCAGCCCCGATCCCGCAGCTGGCGCGCGACGCCTGCTGGCGCGGTTGCGCGATGTCATGGCGGGCAGCGGGTCCGCGCAGGACCGGCTCGACAAGATCGTGATGACCATCGCCCATGAGATGGCCGCCGACGTGTGCTCCTGCTACGTCATGCGCGCGGGCGAGGTGCTGGAACTGTTCGCCACCATCGGTCTGAACCCGGATGCCGTCCACAAGACTCGCATGCGGGTGGGCGAGGGTCTGATCGGTGACGTAGCGGCCCATTCGCGGCCCATCGCGCTGGCCAATGCGCCCAGCCATCCCAATTTCGCCTATCGTCCCGAAACGGGTGAAGACCCGTTCAACGGCTTCCTGGCCGTGCCGATTGTGCGCGGGGGCCGCGTGCGCGGCGTGCTGGCCATCCAGCATAAGGACCGCCGCGATTATGACGAACAGGAAGTGGAGACGCTGCAGACCATCGCCATGATCGTGGCCGAACTGGTGGTCGTGGGCGAACTGGTCGACAGCCGCGAATTGTCGGTGGTCAATGATCTGGTCCTGCTGCCGTCGCGCGTGGAGGGCACCAGCCTGAACCGCGGCGTGGGCATGGGCGTGGCCGTGCTGCACCGGCCACAGCTGACCATCCGCCAGATGGTGGCCGATGATCCGGAGGCGGAGCTGGCGCGCCTGAAAGAGGCCGTGACCAGCATGCATTCGGCCATCGATCAGATGCTGATCGCGGTGGGCGAGTCTGACAGCGAACATGCCGAGATCATGCAGACCTACCGCATGGTCGCCGCCGACCGCGGCTGGCTGAACCGCATCCGGGAGGCGATCCGGTCGGGCCTGACGGCGGAAGCCGCCGTGCAGCGCGTGCAGGATGACAATTCCACCCGCATGGCACAGGTGGCCGATCCCTATATCCGCGACCGGCTGCTGGACCTGAACGACATCACCAACCGGCTGTTGCAGCATCTGGCCGGAAAGCCCGTGGTGGCCACGGGCGGCACCCTGCCGGATGAATTCGTGCTGGTGGCCCGCAATCTAGGTCCCGCCGAACTGCTGGATTACGACCGCCGCCGCCTGCGCGGGCTGGTGCTGGAGGAAGGGTCGGCCTACAGCCATGTGGCCATCGTGGCCCGCGCGCTGGACATTCCCGTGGTGGGACAGGCCGCCGACATCCTGCGCCGGGTGGAGCCGCTGGATTTCCTGATCGTCGATGGCGACAATGGTCAGGTCTTCGTGCGGCCCGCCGACGATATCCAGGCCGTGTTCGTGGCCAGTCTGGCCGCACGTCAGCGCCGGCAGGCCGAATATGCCAAGCTGCGCGAACTGCCCGCCGTCACACGCGACGGGCAGGATGTGAAGCTGATGCTGAATTGCGGGCTGCTGATCGACCTGCCGCATCTGAAGACGACGGGGGCGGACGGGGTCGGGCTGTACCGCACCGAAATCCCCTTCATGGTCCGCCCGTCTTACCCCGATGTGGCGACCCAGTTCGAGAATTACAGTAAGGTGCTGGAAGAGGCGGGCGGCCTGCCCGTCAATTTCCGTACCCTGGATGTGGGCGGCGACAAGACGTTGCCTTACTTCCCGGAGCTGGGGGAGGAGAACCCGGCGCTGGGCTGGCGCGCCATCCGCATCGGTCTGGACCGGCCCTCCATGCTGCGCAAGCAGCTGCGTGCCATGCTGATGGCCGGGGCCGGGCGTGACGTGCGCATCATGTTTCCCATGGTCGCCACGGTCGCCGAATTCATCCAGGCACGCCGCATCCTGGACCTGGAGGTCAAGCGCCTGAAGGATGGCGGCAATCCGGGTCCGTCCGCCCTGAAGGTGGGCGTGATGATGGAGGTGCCGGCCCTGCTGTTCCAGCTGGATGCCCTGCTGCCGCTGGTCGATTTCATGTCGGTCGGGTCGAACGACATGTTGCAGTATCTGTTCGCCAGCGACCGTGGCAATCCCATGATGAACAACCGCTACGACCTGCTGTCGCCGGCCCTGCTGCGCGTGCTGAAGATGCTGGTGGAAAAATGCGGGGAGGCGGGGGTGACCCTGTCGCTGTGCGGGGAAATGGCCAGCAAGCCGCTGGACGCCATGGCCCTGCTGGGTGTGGGCATGCGCCATCTGTCCATGTCGGCGCCGGCCTTTTTCGAGGTGAAAAGCATGCTGCGCTCGCTGCATGCCGGTGACCTGGCCGCCTATATGGATCAGCTCTATCACCTGCCCGTCCGCAGCCTGCGGCCCTACCTGAAGGCCTATGCGGCTGATCACGGTGTCCGCTTGGGGTAATGCCGGAGCACCGGGCGCGTGGGTTGCGCGAACCCGCTCCCCGTTGCTAAGAGAAATAGCGTAAGGCAAAGGGTCAAAGCCGGCGGGGAACCATGGGCGACCAGTACGGACGACAGCAGGATATGCGCGACATGCGCAATGGCGGTGCGGCCACAACAGCACCGGAGCCGGAGGCACAGCATGCCCATCCGTCCGCCGGCCCCCGCCATGTTGGCGAGGCGCTGAAGGCCCGGCGTGAGGCGCTGGGCTACAGCCTGCCTGATCTGGCCGCCAATCTGCGCATCCGCCAGAACTTCCTGGAAGCGATCGAGGAAGGGCGCTGGTCCGACCTGCCGGGCCACGCCTATTCCACGGGCTTCCTGCGCTCCTACGCCCAGATCGTGGGGCTGGACCCCGGTGCCGTGCTGCTGCGGTTCAAACAGGATGCGGCAGGGCATGAACCGGCGCCGGAACTGTATTTTCCCGAACCCGTGAATGAAAGCCGCGTGCCCGGCGGGGCCGTGCTGCTGATCTCCGCCCTGCTGGCGCTGGGTGTCTATGGCGGCTGGTATGTGCTGTCGGCGGCGGACCGGTCGGTGGGCGATCTGGTCCCGGCCCTGCCGGAACGCCTGTCCAAGCTGATCTATGGCGATGGCACCGTCGTGGAACCGCCGCCCACCCCCACCACCGTCCTGAACCAGGGACAGGTGGAGGCGTTGGTGGAGGCGGCACCGCCATCGGCACCGGAGGTGGGGTCGGCCACGACGACCGGCCTGCCCGCCGCCCCGCCCATGCCCCCCGCCAGCACGGCTACACCGCTGCCCGCCACCGACACCACGCCCGTGGCCCAGGGCCCGGCGACGGAGGAGGATAGCGAGGTGCCGCAGCTGCCCGACCTGGGTCAGGCCCCCGCCCCGACCACGGCACCGGAACCCGCCACACCCGATGTGGAACCGGTGGCCGCCGGTGAGGTGTCGGGCACCCCCGCCGCCCCCGCCGCCAACGCCCCGCCCGCCACCACCGAACAGGTGGTGCCCACGGGCCGCGTCTTCGGTCTGGCCGACGGCAAGGTGCGCGTCACCATCCGCGCCGTGGAGGATAGCTGGATCGAGGTGCGCGACGGTAAGGGCACGCTCTGGGCCTCGCGCGTGCTGCGCCGGGGCGACCTGTTCCGCGCCCCCGACGTGCCCGGCATGGTGCTGAACACCGGCAATGCCGGCGGCCTTGTCGTGTCACTGGATGGCCGCGACCTTGCCCCGCTGGGCGCCAAGTCCCAGGTATTGCGCAGCGTCCCCCTGGCCCCCGAGGCACTGGCAGCGCGGTAACAGGACACCCAATGCGGATCATCTCGCGACGGACCCTGAAGGAACATTGGGAGATGCCGGGGCGGGCCGATAGCGAAACGCCGCTGACAGATTGGTACAATATTGTCCGGCGTGCCGATTGGGCCGATACTGCGGCGGTGAAGGCGCAATTCCGGTCGGCCTCCTTCGTGGTGACCGGGTTGTTTTCAACATTGCCGGCAACAAATACAGGCTGGTTGCCGGCATCGACTATCGCTACCGGACCCTCTATGTGAAGTGGGTCGGCACCCATGCCGAATATGACAGGATCGACGTCAGGGAGGTGTGAGACATGGAAATCCGTCCAATCCGATCCAACGCCGACCATGCGGCCGCCCTGGCCGACATCGACTGGCTGTGGGGTGCCGCCCCTGACAGCGACGACGGCGCCCTGCTGGAAGTGCTGCTGACCCTGGTGGAGGCTTATGAGGAAACCCATCACCCGATCCCGGCCAGCGACCCGGTCAGCGCCATCCTGTTCATGATGGAACAGCGCGGCCTGCGGACCGAAGACCTGGAACCGATGATCGGGCGCGGCAAGGTGGCGGACGTGTTGAACCGTCAGCGCCCGCTGACCCTGCCAATGATCCGCCGGCTTTCCGCCGCGTTGCATATCCCGACCGACATCCTGGTGCGCCCCTACACCGTCAAACGCGCAGCCTGACCCTGAATCCACCGACCAAAAGAGCATCATGAGCCCCAACCACGATCCCGCCGCCCACCGCCCCTGGCGTCAGATCCAGCGCCGCACGTCCCGTCAGGTGCGGGTCGGGTCGGTGCTGGTGGGGGGCGACGCGCCGATCACCGTGCAGACCATGACCAACACGTCCACGGCGGACGCCAAGGCCACGATCGAACAGATCCGGCGGGCCGAAGAGGCGGGTGCCGATATCGTCCGCGTCTCCTGCCCGGATGAGGAAAGCACGGCGGCCCTGGGTGAGATTGTGCGCGCGGCACAGGTGCCGATCGTGGCCGACATCCATTTCCACTACCGCCGCGCCATCGAGGCGGCGAAGGCGGGGGCCGCCTGCCTGCGCATCAACCCCGGCAATATCGGGTCGGCGGAGCGTGTGCGAGAGGTGGTGCAGGCCGCCAAGGACCATGGCTGTTCCATGCGCATCGGCGTCAATGCCGGCAGCCTGGAACGCGAGTTGCTGGAGCGTTATGGAGAGCCCTGCCCCGAGGCGCTGGTCGAAAGCGCCCTGACCCATGCCAAGATCCTGGAAGATCATGATTTCCGGGAGTTCAAGATATCGGTGAAGGCATCCGACGTCTTCCTGGCCGTTGCAGCCTATCAGGGGCTGGCGGAGGCGTGCGACTACCCGCTGCATATCGGCATTACGGAGGCAGGCGGCCTGCGGGCCGGTACCGTCAAATCCTCCATCGGGCTTGGCATGCTGCTCTGGTCCGGGATCGGCGACACGATCCGCGTCTCCCTCTCCGCCGATCCGGTGGAAGAGGTGAAGGTCGGGTATGAGATGCTGAAAAGCCTGGGCCTGCGCCGCCGGGGCGTCACCGTCATTTCCTGCCCCTCCTGCGCGCGTCAGCAGTTTGACGTGATCAAGACGGTGGAGGTGCTGGAAGAACGCCTTGCCCATATCACCACGCCGCTGACCGTCTCCGTCATCGGCTGTGTCGTGAACGGGCCGGGGGAGGCGACCATGACCGATATCGGCTTCACCGGCGGCGGCAAGGGCACGCATCAGGTCTATCTGGGCGGCCTGCCCGCCCACCGCCTGAAGGACGAGGCCATCGTCGACCATCTGGTGAAGCTGGTGGAAGAAAAGGCCGCCGCCATCCGCGCGGGGCAGTAGGTCACGGGTGAACGCGAGTGAACCCCGACGAGCAACGGTATCATTGATGTCGGGGTTCGCCTTCGGCTCACCCGCGACCTACGGCAATCGACACCTGGGAGGCTCCCGCTATTACAGCCAGCCGCGCTTGCGGAAGTACCAGAGCGGCAGGACGGCGGACAGCACCATCAGGCCCAGCGCCAGCGGATAGCCGAAGCTCCAGTCCAGTTCCGGCATATGTTCGAAATTCATGCCATAGATGCTGGCGACCAGCGTCGGCGGCAGGAAGGCGACGGACGCAACCGAGAAGATCTTGATGATATTGGTCTGCTGGATATTGATCACGCCCAGCGTGGCATCTAGCAGGAAGTTGGTCTGCATGGCCTGAAAGGCCGCATGTTCGACCAGCGAATGCACGTCGCGGCCAATGGTCTTCAGCCGCGATTTCTGGTCCTTGTTCATGCGCGGGCCGGCCACGGTGGTGGCAAAGGCCACCAGCCGTTCCAGCCCAGCCAGACTGTCGCGCACCTTCTGCGTCAGGTCGCCGGCCCGGCCCACGGCGGTGATGACGGCACGCATCGACACCGTGGTGGGTGGGCGGCGGCGGACATGGGTGCGGTCCACCACCTGATGGCGCGGCGCCTTGGCCCCGTCGTGGGTTGCCAGCGTCTCCACCGTCCGATCCTCATGATCGGCAAAGACCCGGTGCGACAGCCGGTCCAGATCGGCCGTGACCCGTTCCAGAACGTCAGCGGCCCGGTCCACCACGGCCTCCAGCAGGCCCAGGAATGCCTCCATCGGGCAGGTCACCAGTTCCTGCTGTTTCAGGGCGCGGGCCGCGAAGATGGCGAACCACAGCGGTTCGGTATAGCGGATGGTGACCAGCCGGTCGGGCGCCAGCACAAAGGTCAGCAGACCACGTTCCAGCGGGCCGGTGGCGGAGCGGACAATGACCGGCGTGGTCATGAAGGCCACCTCCCCCTCGGTATAGAGGCGGGAGGAGGTTTCGATCTCGTTGATGTCTTCCAGGGTCGGCAGGTCCGCCGACAGCAGGTTGGAAACGGTCAGCCGCTCCATCTCGTCCGGGTGCAGCAGGTCAAGCCAGACCGTGCCCGGGGGAATGGCATCCCCCGGACCCACGGCCTGGGCCGTCAGGCCGCTGGCGTCCCGGACGTAGGCCGTAATCAAAGGCCGATCCCGGCGGGCAGGGGCACACCGGCGCTACGGCAGGCGGCGGTGACGGTATTGGCCAGCAGGCAGGCGATGGTCATCGGCCCCACCCCGCCCGGCACCGGCGTGATGGCCCCGGCCACCGACGCCGCCTCGACATAGCAGACATCGCCGACGATGCGGGTCTTGCCGGCGGCGGCCGCCACCGGATCACGGGCCGGCACGCGGTTGATGCCGACATCGATGACCACGGCCCCTTCCTTGATCCAGTCACCCTTGACCATTTCCGGACGGCCCACGGCGGCGACCAGGATATCGGCCTCGCGGCAGACGGCGGCCAGATCGCGGGTGCGGGAATGGGCGACCGTGACGGTACAGTCGGCCTGCAACAGCAGCTGCGCCATCGGCTTGCCCACGATGTTGGACCTTCCCACGACGACGGCATGCATGCCGCGCAGGTCCTTCACAATATCCTTCAGCAGCATCATGCAGCCCAGCGGCGTGCAGGGCACCAGGGCCGGCAGGCCCACCGACAGGCGACCGGCATTGACGACATGGAACCCGTCCACATCCTTGGCCGGGTCGATGGCTGACAGCACCGCCTGGGCATCGATATGGGCGGGCAGCGGCAGCTGCACCAGGATGCCGTGGATCGAGGGATCATTGTTCAGCTGGTTGACCAGACGCAGCAGCTCATCCTGGCTGGTGGAGGCGTCCAACCGGTGGGTGACGGAATGCATGCCGGCCTCGCGGGTCTGCTCGCCCTTGTTGCGGACATAGATGGCGCTGGCCGGGTCCTCGCCCACCAGCACGACGGCCAGACCGGGGACCAGGGCATGGGTGGTGCGCAGCTGCTCCACGGCGGCGCCAATGCGCGCCCGCAAGCCGGCGGCGAAGCCCTTGCCATCGATGATGCGTGCCTCGGCCATATCCGGTCTCCCCGTTCTCTCAACAATAAGGTGGCTACAGCCCGCCCAGCCAGTCACTCAGCCAGGGCATCAGGGCCTCTGTCTCGCCGGCAACGAATAATATCTTTGACCGGTCCGTGCCACCCGCGACGACGCCGATGCTGCTTTTCGGAATTCGCCACGCTTTGGCCAGCAATTCGATGATGGCGGCATTGGCCTTGCCATCTTCCGGCACGGCGGTGACCGCGATCTTCACTTGGGCGCGCCCATCCGCCCCTTCCGCCACACCCTGCACCGCATTGCGGCTGGCCCGCGGGGTGGCGCGGACAAACAGACGCACACCGCCCTGGGCCGGTTCCAGCGGCGGCTTAACGCTCATCCGATCATCCCGTAATTCAGGATCAGGCGCTGGATGAACATCACGATCAGGATCAGCACCACCGGCGACAGATCGACGCCCCCCAGATTGGGCAGGACATTGCGGATGGGCCGCAGCGCCGGTTCCGTCAACCGGTACAGCACGTCAGAGATCATGTAGACGGCGCGGTTGCGGGTGTTCACCACATTGAAGGCGATCAACCAGGACAGGATGGCCGAAATGATCAGCACCCAGACATAAAGATCCAGCGCCACATAAAGGATTTCGGCGATGGTGTGCAGCAGCGGGTCCATGTTCATCCCATGTCCGGTGGGCGGGCGGCGGATACCGCCCCGCATCTGATGTGGAACGTAATGTCGCGACCCCGCCCTGTCCACCCCCGCGCGGGTCCGCCCCGGATCGGGACCATGGGGCCATGCGCCGAAAGTGGGACTGGCCCGTGATGGCATGCTTGACAGGGCGGGGCCGGATACGCATTATCCGCGCCACTTCGGGGGCCTGCCGTTCTGGTGGGTTCATGGTGCGGGGCCGTAGCTCAGCTGGGAGAGCGACGCGTTCGCAATGCGTAGGTCGGGAGTTCGATCCTCCTCGGCTCCACCATTCCTCCGGGTTTCCGATCAGACGTGATTTTCGGGTTCGGCAGATGCAGCGCTGTTCCGGCATGGCCGACCTGATATGCTGGTATCCACGCCCTTTGGCGGGAAGACAACAGCATGCCCACTGAAATCCGGCACATCATCTTCACTAATGAAGAGGTGATCCGCGCGGTCGTGGATTATCACCGCCGTTCGGGAAGCCCTCTGCCGTCGGGCAGCATCATCCGCCTGGAAGTACAGACGGAGCCGCAGGTGCGTTGCGCTCTGCATATCGGGCTGGATGACGGGGCGCGGCAGGTGCAGTGGATCGATAACCCGACGCTGGCCGCCTGTCTGATCTTCTACTGCATCAATCAGCGCATCCCGCTGCCCACCAAATCGGCCAAGCAGCTGCATATGATGAACGACAAGGTCACCCTGGTCGTCCACAAGAATGCCCAGACCGACCGGGGCGGCGCGCGGGTGGCGTGATTTGGTCCCTCAGGCGCCGGGCGCGCAGCGGCTGCGGTCGGGGCACCCTATTGTTGCAGTGCGGTGAATATAGACAGTCCACAATGACGGGCGCACCATGCCTGCCACCTTCCACCATGGCGGTCCCAGCCCCATGATTTCAGGCACGGCAAAACGGTCCGACGATCCCATGCCCCCGCCCGCGGAAACCGCTCCCGCCCTGTTGCAACCCCTGCTGCCCTGGTGGCGGGCGCTGCCCCGCGCGGAAGGGTCCTTGCCGCTCTGGACCGGGGAACTGGTCTTCGACCTGAAACCCTGGCTTGGCCACCTGCTGATGGCGCGGTTCCCGCGTGACGGGTCGGGCGCGCATTACACGCTGTATGGTTCGGCGCTGGTGGAATTCACGGGTCGCGACCTGACGGGACGGGGCCTGCGCGATGCCAGCAAATCACCGGGTTTCAAGCTGACCGCCGACAGCTATGTGACGGCGCGGCAGACCGGGCGCGCGCATTGGAGCCGGGTCCGCGTCGATCTGCCGGGTGGAGATACAGTGCGCTATGACCGGCTGCTGCTGCCCTTTGCCTGTGCCGATGGCGATGCCCGCGTCCTGGGCGCCATCCGTTTCGACCGCCGCCTGCCCCGGCATTGGGATGCCGATGACATGCGCCTGTCGATCGAGCAGGAGGCGCTGCTGGCGTGAGGGAGGGCGATGCCGGGGTTTCCGCGGATTACGCTTCGCTAATCCGCGCTACGACTTGCCATCTGAGCTTGGACCTCGTTGCCAGGGGAACCCGTAGCGCGGATTAGGCGCAAGCCGTAATCCGCGGAGCGACTTCGCAGCTCTTCGCTACGCCATGTAATGCCCCAGCGACAGGAAGTTTTCCTTCGTCGTGGCATCCACGGGCAGTTCCCGTTCCAGCACCAGCTCCGCCACGCGCGCGACAATGGCCTCGAAGCCCATGAGCTGGCTTTCGATACTGTAGCTTCCCCGACGCCCCCGGATGGTCAACTGCATCCAGCCGCCAGACTTGTCCTTCTTTGTGGAATAATAGCGCAGCTTCACACCCGTGATCTGATCCCACCGGACCATGACCATGAAGAAGCCGCTGGGCAGGATCATACCCTCTTCTGTCACCCGGCAGGCGGCACCCCGCCGGGCCAGCGTCCGGATGCCCAGCCAGCCGAACAGCACGGCCCCCGCCAGCAGCGGGATCGCCACCAGCGGGTGGGCATCGAACCCGACTAGGGCAAGGGGGCCCAGCGTTACCGCCAGGCCCCCCGCCGCCCGCAACCCATCGGCCTTCAACGCATCGGTCGGGTAGCGACCGAACCCCGGTTCCGTCACTTGGACATCCCGTGGGCGCGCAGGATGAAGGCCTGGGACAGGGCCACTTCCTTCAGCTTGTCAAAGCGGCCCGTGGAGCCGCCATGGCCGGCACTCATTTCCGTCTTCAGCATCAGGACATTGTCGTCGGTCTTGTAGACGCGCAGCTTGGCCGCCCACTTGGCCGGTTCCCAATAGGTGACGCGGTAATCATTCAGCCCCGCCGTGATCAGGATCGGCGGATAGGGCCGCTTGGTCACATTGTCATAGGGGCTGTAGGTCTTCATGACATCATAGATTTCCTTGATGTTGGGATTGCCCCATTCCGGATAATCGCCCGTGGTCAGGGGCAGCGTATCGTCGAACAGGGTGTTCAGCACATCGACGAAGGGCACATGCGCCACGGCCCCGGCAAACATGCCATCGGACGCCATGTTCAGCACGGCCCCCATCAGGGTGCCGCCGGCGGACCCGCCCTCAATGCTGATCTGACCTGGGCTGGTGTAGCCTTGCGCCACCAGGAACTGCGCCACATCCAGGAAATCGTTGAAGGTGTTGGGCTTGTTGGTCAGGCGACCGGCATCATGCCAGGGACGCCCCATCTCCTCGCCGCCTCTGATATGGGCGATGGCATAGACGAAGCCGCGATCCAGAAGGCCGATGCGGTTGGTGGAGAAGCCGGGTTCCATGGCGATGGAGTAGGAGCCATAGCCATAGAGATGCATCGGCGCCTTGCCGTCCTTCTTCAAATCCTTGCGATAGACGATGGAGACGGGGATGGGCGTGCCGTCGCGCGCCGGGGCCATCAACCGTTCGGAGGTGTAGAGCGAGGGATCATAACCGCTAGGGATCTCCTGCACCTTGCGCGTCGTCAGGGTGCGGGCGGCCAGATCATAGTCGAACACGGTCGGCGGTGTGACCAGCGAGTGGTAACGGACGCGCAGGGTACCCGTCTCATATTCCTCGTTATTCATGCCCGACACGGCAAAGGCGGCATCGGGGAAGGCGATGGTGTGCGACCCGCCCTTATTGTCCAGCACCCAGACCTGCTGCGTGCCGTCCTGCCGGCCAAACACCACCAGCCAGTCCTTGAGCGCCAGCAGACCCGTCAGATATTGCCGGTCGCTGCCGGCCATCACCTCTGTCCAGGCCTTCTCCGACCAGTCATTGATCGGGGTCTTCACCAGACGGAAATTCAGATGCTTGTCATTGGACAGGATCCACAGGCTGTCGCCCTGGTCGGCCACGGAATAGAGGTGGTTTTCCCGACGCGGGATCACCGGTTTGGGCTTGGCCGTCGGGTTGTCGGACGGGATCAGCAGGGTTTCGGACGCAACCAGCGTGCCTGACCCGATCTCAATGAAGCGGCCGGATTGGCTTTCGCCGATGCCAACCCACCAGGACGGGTCCTGTTCCTCATAGACCAGGGTACCGGCATCGGCCTTGGCCCCCAGGATGGTGCGCATCACCTGCTTGGGCCGCTGGCTTTCATCTTTGAGCACATAGAACAGGGTTTTGTTGTCGGCAGCCCAGACCACGGAGCCGGACGTGCCGGGGATCGGCTCGCCCACGAACTCCCCGCTGGTCAGGTCTTTCACGACGATGGTGAAATTTTCCGAGCCATTGTCATCGAAGCTGTAGGCGAGATAGCGGCCATCGGGGCTGGGTTCCAGCGCCTCGACATCGTAGAAATCCTTGCCCTTGGCCAGTTCGTTGACGTCCAGGATGGTCTTCTCGGCACCCTCGGCCTCGCCCTTGGCGCGGCGCACGAAGGTGGGATGGTCCTGTCCGGCGGCAAAGCGGGACTGGTAGATATAGGCGCCGCGCGGATAGGGGACGCCGGTATCATCCTCCTTCACGCGGCCCTTCAATTCGGCGAACAGGCTGGCGCGCAGGCCATCCTCCTCCTTGCCCAGGACCGTGTCGGTATAGGCGTTTTCCGCCTTCAGGTAATCCAGCACCTCGGCATCATCGACCTTGGGATAATCCTTGTCGCGCAGCCAGTCATAGGGATCGACCCAGGTCTCGCCATGGCGCACATGCTCCACGGGCACCTGTTTGGCCACCGGCGGTGCGGGGAACAGGCTCTGGCGCAGCGGGGGCAGGTCGGTGGCGGTCTGCTGGACGGGCATCTCGGCGTTTTTCCTTGGCAAGGTCACATAGGCCAGCGTGGTGGCCCCGACCAGGGCGGCAAACAGGATCAGGATGCCGGGCCGGCGCGGCCCGCCCCCGGAATGATGACCTGATGACATAGGCGACACCCCGATAATGGTTGACGGTTGGCCGCAGGATAGGGCCGCCGATTGGAAGCGCCAATGCTGAAATCCAGGCGGCCCCATCATTTAGGGCAGGCATCGGCACCCGAAACGATTTATAGTGGTACTCAATATAGATCGCCGCCCGATCCGGTTCCCGCCGCCAAACGGTGGAACTGGCTGGAGCGGCATACATTTGTTTCAATCTGGTGTTTCACCAGACATTCAGCAGGAAGTCCGTCCAATGGGGGGCGGGCCAGCCGCATGGCGGCGGACGGAACGGGGTCAAACCTTGGTTGATGACGATTTCCTGTTCGCGGAGGATGGCACCCTGAAAGGTGCGCCTGCTGCGCTGCCGGAAAGCCGCCAGCCGGACGGCCCGCCCTGGCGCATCCTGATCGTCGATGACGATGAGGAGGTGCATTCCGTCACCCGCTACGCCCTGCGCAAGGTGCGGTTCCGCGACCGCCCGCTGGAGTTGCTGTCGGCCTATTCGGCGGCACAGGCGCTGACCATGTTGGCGGCAGAGGCTGACGTGGCCCTGGTCCTGCTGGACGTGGTGATGGAGACGGATGATGCCGGCCTGCGTCTGGTCCGCGCCATCCGCGAGGATCTGGCCGATACCGCCATCCGCATCATCCTGCGCACCGGACAGCCGGGGCAGGCGCCCGAGGAACGGGTGATCGTCGATTACGACGTCAATGACTACAAGGCCAAGACGGAACTCACCTCGCAGAAGCTGTTCACGACGGTGATCGCGGCGCTGCGCGCCTATGACAGCATCACGACCATCGAGGCCAACCGCCGCGGCCTGCGCCGCATGATCGCGCTGGATGACCGGCTGCGCCCCGATATGGGGATGGAGGCCTATGCCCAGACGGTCCTGGAACAGGCCGGCCCCATCCTGGGCGCCAATGCCTGCGGTCTTGCCTGTGTCGTGGAGGGGGTGGAGGGCTGGTCCATCGGCGGCACCCGTTTCCGGCCCCTGGCCGCCACGGGCCGTTTTACCGATATGACAGCGGTCCCGGAAGGCAGCCCCCTGCATGAACGTCTGCTGGCCGCCCTGGCCGACCGGCGTACGGGCGTGGCCGGACAGACAGCTACGCTCTACATGCCCGGCCCCGATGGTGGGGCCTTCCTGGCCATTCTGGATTGCGACCGCGTGCTGATGCCGGCGGATGCGGAGATGCTGGGCGTTCTGACGGCCAAGTTCGCGGGCGGGCTGGTCAATCTGGTCCTGTACGAACAGCTGAGTCAGGCCAATACCGACCTGCGCGCCCTGACCCAGACGCTGGAACATCGTGTCGCCGAACGCACGCGGGAACTGTCGGAAGCCAATGCCAAGCTGGAGACGCTGGCCAGTATCGACAGCCTGACCGGCATCCTGAACCGCCGCCGCTTCATGGAACTGGCGGAGGCGGAATGGGATCGCTGCACCCGCTATGGCCGTGCCTTCTCTCTGTTGCTGCTGGACCTGGATCAGTTCAAGCGCATCAATGACAGCCATGGCCACGCCGCCGGCGACACCGCGATCCGCGTCGCCGCCGAACGGGCGGGCAGCAGCCTGCGCACCACTGATTGTCTGGCCCGTTTCGGGGGGGAGGAACTGGTGGTCATGCTGCCGGAAACCGACCTGCCGGCGGCCCTGCTGGCGGCAGAACGTATCCGCAGCGCCATCGGCACCCATCCCGTCCTGCATGAGGACAAGGCCATCCCGCTGACCACCAGCATCGGCGTCGCCTCCTGGCGTGGGGATACGGAAACGCTGGCCCAATTGCTGGACCGCGCCGATCAGGCGCTGTATCAGGCGAAGCTGCAGGGCCGCAACCGCGTGGAAGCGTCCCGCATTACCGTTTCCTGAAGGCGTTCATCGATCATGCCCCTGACCGCACCGGCCTTCCCCAGGCCCCTGCACGCTGTTGTCTTCGATATGGACGGGCTGCTGATCGATACGGAACGCCATGTGCGGGAGGCGACGCTGGGCGCGGCACTGGATATCGGGCGACCCATGGAAGATGATTTCTATGCCGGCATCATCGGTACGCCCTGGCCCGAAACCCTGGCCATGCTGAAGGATTATTTCGGCGGGCAGGACGCGTTCGACCGGTTTCGCGCCCATTTCGTGCCCCGGATGGAGGCGTTGCGCCAGGGGGTGGAGATGATGGCGGGCGTGGTGGAACTGCTGGACCACCTGGACGCGGTGGGCCTACCCAAGGCGGTGGCGACCTCCACGGGCCGGGAAAAGGCCGATGAACATCTGCGCCATGTCGGCATCTATCACCGGTTCCACGCCATCGTCACCCGCGATGATGTCACGCGCGGCAAGCCGCATCCCGAACCGTACCTGACGGCAGCCCGGCTGCTGGGTGTCGATCCCGCCCATTGCCTGGCGCTGGAGGACAGCCATAACGGCATCCGTTCCGCCCATGGCGCCGGCATGATGGCCGTGATGGTGCCCGACCTGCTGCCCGCCACGGACGAGATGCGGTCACTGGCCCTGCATGTGGTGGAAAGCCTGCATCAGGTGCGGGGGATGCTGGTCGGGTAGAGCGGACTTCTTTTGACTGGAAACGCGTTTTCTTCGTCATCCCGGCGGAAGCCGGGACCCAGCGTGAGGCGCGGTCAGCACCGATGTGACCCATGTCGCGGCAGACGCCGCTCTGCGCTGGGTCCCGGCTTCCGCCGGGATGACGATAGGGGGTGCGTCCAGTCAACGCAAACCCGATCTAAACCGGTTCCCGACGCTCCTCTGGCGGGGGGATGGGGCGGCCCAGGCGGGTCCAGACGGCGCGACGTTCGCCCGGCGTCATCACGCCCCAGCGCATGATCTCTTCCAGCAGCCGCTTGCAGCCCAGACAGGTCTGGCGCTTGCGGTCCAGGTCGCAGCGCCGGATGCAGGGACTGGGCACGTAATCGTCGGGATCGGGCACCTGCACCTGGATAACCATCCTTATTATCCCCCCAATTTCCCGATAAGGGCGGCGGCCAACCGCGCACCGCTCACAAAGGCGGCCTCTGCCCGCGCCTCCAGGCACCAGTCGCCACAGGCCCCGATGCCCAGTGAGTCATCCCACAGGAACCCGTCCGTCAACGGCCTTGTGGGCAGGGCATAACGCCAGCGATGGGCGCTGATCAAGGCCGGATCGCCCCCGATGCCCGTCGCGGCGCGGAATGCCGGCAGCAGGGCCGCCGCCACCGCATCCGCCGCATCCTCCAGATGCCGGATGGACCAGTCGGGGGCGGCATGGGCCACGAAACTGGCACCCCCGGCGCGGCCCGGCTTGGCCCCGTCATGGGCGATCCAGGACAGGGGCCGATCCTCCGCCCCCGCGCCTGCGACGAAGGCGGCATCCCAGGCGGGCAGTACTGCCTGATCGAAGCCCAACATCAGGGCCCAGCACGGGGCCATCACCGCCTCGCCTGCGCGTGCAGCCAGGGCGGGAGCGACGGGCGACAGCAGATCCACGGCCTGGGGCGACGGGACCGCGATGATGACGCCAGCAAACGGTCCTTCAACCGCCCCATCCTCCATCCGCAGATGCCAGTCACCGGGCGCGCCCGTGATGGTGATGGCGCGGCGGTTGAAACGGGGGCGGGCCGCATCAGGCAGACGGGTGATCATGCCCTGAAGGATGCCATTCATGCCGGGCACGCCCACGAACCGTTCCACGGGATGCGGCTCCACCCCGCCTTCGGCAGTCAGGCGAACGATATGCCCGGTCCAGGGCGCGGCATGGCCATCAGCCACCAGCCCGTCCATGACACGGGCCAGGCCGGCATCGCGCACCGTCAGATATTGTCCGCCATGGTCAAAGCGCCAGCCATCGGCCCGCCGCGTGGACAGACGCCCGCCCGGTCCCCGCCCCTTGTCGAACAGAGCGACGGCCATCCCCCGCTGCGTCAGCGACAAAGCCGCCGACAGACCGGCAAGGCCGGCGCCGATAATGGCGATGGGGTGGGCGGAGACAGGCTTCTGCATGATGGTTCCGGTCTGCGGAGATAAGGTGCGGTGCCAGATGGGGTGCCGCCGCCACCTGTCCAGGGTGTAAAGGCGAGAATCTGTTCGGCTACTGCCCATACTATGCTTGTGCGTCATGGCACCAGGGGCCATGGAATGGTAACAATAGTCCATTCATTGAGGCCGCGAGCAGGCGATGGACGGCACGACCGGCGCAGAACGGCCCCCCACCTCCCCGGACCGCCTTCGGGCGCGCTATCCGGTACTGTCCCCCTGGCTGGCTTTGCCGCTGGCACTGGCCGGGATGGCGGCACTTGTCGTGACCTTGCTGCGACCCGAAGCGGCCCTGCCCGCCGGGGTCAATCCCTGGCAGCCGGTGGCCCTGGCCTGTGCCGGTCTGGCGGTGTTGCTGCTGCTGTCCGTCACCATCCATGCCGCCATGCAGCAGCGATCCCAATCCATCCGCGAACGCCAGGAACTGCGCGATGCCAATGCCGCCCTGGTGGCGCAGATGGCGCGTCAGCAGGCGGTGATGGACCGGTTGGCGCAGTCGGAACGCAAATACCGGGAGATTTATGAGACGGCGATGGAGGGGATGTTCACCATCGACATTCCTGGTCGTTTCCTGTCCGCCAACCCCGCCCTGCTGGCCATGCTGCGCTATGACAGCCTGGAACAATTGCAGGCGGAGGTGCAGGACGCAACCGTCAGTTTCTACATGGATCAGGACAACCGGGAGGCCATCACCCAGGCCCTGCTGGCGCAGGAAGAGGTGGGCAGCGTGCCCGTCGAACTGCGCCGCCGCGATGGCGAAGGCTTCTGGGTCGCGATTTCGGCCCGCATCATCCGCAATGCCGATGGCAAGGCCGTGGCCTTCCAGGGCAGCGTGCGCGACATCACGCAATGGCGCCGCGACCGGCAGGCCATGGAGGCCGCCTTGAGCGCCGCCGAAATGGCCAACCGCGCCAAGTCGGAATTCCTGGCCAACATGACGCATGAGTTGCGGACACCGCTGAACGCCATCATCGGCTTTTCAGAGATCATCGCGACGGAGGCCATGGGGCCGATGGGCCAGCCCGCCTATCGCGAATATGCCCATGATGTCCATGATAGCGGCCAGATGCTGCTGTCGCTGATCAACGACATCCTGGACCTGTCCAAGATCCAGGCCGGCAAGAAGGAACTGTCGGAAAAGCTGGTGGATATCCCCCGCCTGATCCGGTCCAGCATGCGCCTTGTCGCCGAACGCGCCGACAAGGGCGGGGTGCTGCTGGAGACGGAGATGGAGGCGGAACTGCCGCCCGTGCGCGCCGATGAGGTGGCGTTGAAGCAGATCCTGTCCAACCTTCTGTCCAACGCCGTGAAATTCACGCCCCAGGGCGGCAAGGTGGTCTGTGGCGCCCGGGTGGAGGCGGATGGCGGCATGTCGCTCTATGTCCGCGACAATGGCATCGGCATGCGCGAGGAAGATATCGCGACCGCCATGGAGCCGTTCCGCCAGATCGAGGGCAGCCATTCCCGCTCCGCCGGCGGCGTGGGGCTGGGTCTGCCTTTGGTCCTGGCGTTGGCCCGTCTGCATGGCGGCGACGCCACGCTGGAAAGCACCATCGATATCGGCACCACCGTCACCGTTACTCTGCCGCCCACGCGGGTGCAGGCCATGCCCCTGGCCTTCCTGCGCTCCGTCATTCCGGCATAGGCCGGCATAGGGATGCCAGGAACCAAGCCTTCAGGACCTTAACCATGACCATTTACATCCGACTACGGATGAATTAGTCTTCGCGCCGAAACAAGCCGGAGCCTGACGCCCATGGATTTGAACCCGCACATCTGACCGCCGCCCCCACCGGGGGCCGTCTCATGTCCGACCTGGGTTCCATCCATGCCGCATTGGCTTGTGGCCGAGGGGCTGTGCTTCACGCATGGTCCTGACCAGCCATTGATCGACGCTCTTTCCCTTTCCATCGCCGATGAACGGGTCGCCCTGCTGGGTGGCAACGGGGTTGGCAAGACGACCCTGCTGCGCCTGCTGACGGGGGCCTTGCAGCCCGCGCGCGGCCATGTCGCCCGGCGGGGCCGGCATTTCCATTGGCCGCAACTGCCCGAACCGGGGCAGGTGGTGGGCGACCTGCTGCCCGATGATCCGGGACGCGCGGCGGCATTGGCGCGCCTGCACCTGCCATCCGACCTGCCGGACGCGCTGCCGCTGGACCGCCTGTCGGGCGGACAGGTGGCGCGGCTGCGGCTGGCCGCCATCCGGTTGACGCGGCCCGATATTCTGATCCTGGACGAGCCGGGCAATGATCTGGACGACGCGGGGCGGACGCTGCTGTCGGACCTGATCCGGGGCTGGCGCGGCGGGTTACTGCTGGTCAGTCATGAGGTCGGGCTGCTGTCGCTGACCGACCGTATCCTGGATCTGTCGCCCCTGGGCCTGCGCAGCCATGGCGGGGGCTATCAAGGTTGGCTGGCGGCCAGGGAGGCGGAGCGGCAGGCGGCGGAACGCGCCCTGGCCGATGCCGGCAAACAGGCCCGTCTGGTGCGGGAAACGGCACGGGAGGAGGCGGCCAGGGCCGCGCGGCGGGCGCGCACCGGCAAACAGGAAAGGGCGCGGGGATCGAACGCCCCCATCCTGATGGGCATGCGCCGCGACAATGCCGAACGCGCGGCATCGGCCCGGCGCATCAAGGGGGAACGGCAGATGCAGGCCGCCAACATGGCGCTGGATCAGGCGCAAGGCCGTCTGCCCCCGCCCCTGCCACCCCTGAACATGGCCATCAGCCCGTCTGCGGTCCCGGCGGGCAGGATGCTGCTGCGGGCAGAAGGGCTGTGCCTGTCGCGCGGCGGGCGGGAACTGTGGCGGAACCTGTGCTTCACCATCACCGGTCCCGCGCGCATCGCCCTGACGGGGCCGAACGGGGCGGGGAAAAGCAGTCTGCTGGACTGTCTGACCGGTTGCCTGACCGCCGATGCCGGCCTCATCACCCGTGCACCCGGCCTGCGTCTGGCACGGCTGGATCAACGTCTGGCCGCGGCATCGGATAACACGCCCCTGTCGCTGTCCCGCGCGGCACAGCCGGAACAAGCGGAGGGGGCGATCCGCGCCAGCCTGGCCCGATTCGGCTTCCGAGCAGGGGCGGCGCTAGTGCCGCTACGCCTGCTGTCGGGCGGCATGCGGGTGCGCGCCCATCTCTGCGCCGCGCTGGGTGGTCCGGCGGCACCGCAGCTTCTGCTGCTGGATGAGCCGGCCAACCATCTGGACCTGGAAGGGCGCGCAACCTTGCTGGAGGCCCTGAACGCCTATGATGGCGCCCTGATCCTGGTCAGCCATGACAGGGATTTCCGCCGCGCGGTAAACACCGATCGGGCGATCGAAATCCCAGGCCAAAACCATAGGTGATGATTATGACTGGCAGGGTCGGCCATAAGCGCATAATCAACCTATGTCTGATACAATGTTAACGAGTAAATCATTTGATGGTCATACGACCAACCATTAATCTCTTCGCATCCTGATCGGCACGCGGCGCCCATCCCGGCCCGCCGCGTGCCCACCAGCCAAAGTGGAGGGGATGGGAATGAGCGATATCCTGGATATAGCGATTGTCGGTGGCGGCGTGACCGGCACCTATTGCGCCTGGCGCCTGACCGGCGATCAGGGGATCACGGGCGCCAAGGTGGCGATGTTCGAATATAGCGACCGTATCGGCGGTCGCCTTTATACCAAGACCATCCCCGGCATGCCCAACATCGCCGCCGAACTGGGCGGCATGCGCTATATCCCGCCCAGCGAGGATGACGACGCCTCCAACCAGCCGATGGTCAGCAACCTGATTGATGCGCTGGGCCTGCCGTCGCATGTCTTCCTGATGGGCAATCCCAAGCCCGGCCCCGATGGGCAACCCATCGGCGAGAAGGACAACATCTTCTTCCTGCGCGGCAAGCACCTGAAGATGAAGGAACAATCCGACCCGGACAAGGTGCCCTACAACCTGTCCTGGAACGAACGCGGCAAGAGCGTGAACGACCTGCAGGTCTTCGCTTTCGATCTGCTGGTGCCCAAGAACAAGCGCAATTCGCTGGACGCGCTGATGGAAACCACCGTGTTCGGCCACCCGCTCTACACCTACGGTTTCTGGAACCTGATGAGCCAGACCCTGTCGTCAGAGGCCTATCAGTTCATGAAGGATGCCGGCGGCTATGACGCGAATGTCGCCAATGCCAATGCCGTGGCCCAGCTGCCGGCCACCGAATATGCCAATACCAGCGGTTTCAAGGCCATCACCGGCGGCTATCAGCGCCTGCCCCTGACCCTGGCGGAAAAGGCCGCGGCACAGGGCACCGATATCCGCATGAACCGCCGCATTTCCCGCATCGAACGCGATCAGGACGGTCTTTATCTGCTGACCGTCGTGGAGACGGAAACGAAGCTGGTCTATGCCGACCTGGGCGGGCTACGCGAGGTCACGAAGGACAAGGAAGGGGTGGAACCCAGCATCGTGAAGGCCAAGGATATCATCCTGGCTCTGCCGCGCCGGTCGCTGGAACTGATCGAATGGGTGGAATGGAAGCAGCCCGACGTGAAGGCCATGGTCAGTTCCGTGCTGATCCAGGACGCGTTCAAGCTGCTGTTGGCCTATGATTATCCCTGGTGGGAGGCGCAGGGCCTGGTGGCCGGACGTTCCATCACCGACCTGCCCGTCCGCCAGATCTATTATTTCGGGACGGAAGAGGATCAGCCGCACGGGGAGAAGGGCAATACCCGTTCCCTGCTGATGGCATCCTACAATGACATCACCACCGTCCCCTTCTGGAAGGGCCTGGAAAAGGGCGCCCCCTTCCTGGGTCGCCTGCCGGACGGCGTGAAGGGTGTCGCCAAGGAGAAGTCAGGATCGGGTGAGGAAGGTACGCCCATCCCGCTGGCCGAATGCATCGCCACCGACGCCATGGTCTCCAGCGCGCATTCACAGATCCTGGCCGTCCATGGTCTGGTCGATGTCGATCAACCCTATTCCGCCATCTATCATGACTGGTCGGGCGATCCGTATGGCGGCGGCTGGCACGAATGGAAAGCGGGTTTCCGCTACGACAAGCTGATGCCCGCCATCCGCCAGCCCGTGTTGAAGGATCGCGTCTTCATCTGCGGCGAAGCCTATTCCAACAATCAGGGCTGGGTCGAGGGCTGCCTGCAAACCGCCGAGCATGTGCTGCTGGAGAAGTTCGACCTGCCCTGGCCCGCCTATCTGGCACATCTGAAGGACAGCCAAGCAGAGGTTCTTGGACCGTAAGTCAACACTTACGGAAGGGGCGCCCGACAGGCCGGGCGCCCCTTCTTCCCCATCCGGCATATCCGCATTCCTAGCCCACGGGAGATGGCGCCCATGAATCCGCTGCCCACAGATTTCACCGTTTCCGACTATCTGATCCAGCGCCTGCACGAGGCGGGCCTGCGCGATGTCTTCACGGTGCCCGGCGATTATGTCGCCCGCTGGTTCGACTATATCGACGACAAGGCCCGCAACGAGGGCGCGCAGTTGAACCGGCTGGGTTGCCGGTCGGAGCTGGAGGCCGGCTATGCCGCCGACGCCTATGGCCGCATCAACGGCATTTCCTGCGCCGCCGTCACCTATGGCGTGGGCGCCTTCTCCCTGATCAATCCGGTGGCCGGGTCCTATGTGGAACGCGTGCCGACGGTCGCCATTTCCGGTAGCCCCGGTACCGGTGCCGCCGACCGGCCCTTTGCCCGCACCTACAAGATCCTGCTGCATCATGCGACGGGCAATTACGAAGCCGACCGCGATGCCTATACGGACATCACGGCGGAAGCCATCATCATCAGCGACGCCGCAGAGGCCCCGGCGATGATCGACGGCGCCCTGGGGGCCGCCCTGTCGGAAAAACGCCCCGTCTATATCGAGATCTGGCGGCAATTATGGGATGCGCCCTGCGCCGAACCGAAGGACGCCCTGGTCATCCCGCCCCTGCCCGAAGATGCCGATTCCGTGGCCGCCGCCGTCAAGCATGTGGCCGGCCTGATCAAGGCTGCCGCCAAGCCCCTGTTCTGGGGCGGGATCGAGGTGCAGCGTTTTGGCCTGCAAAACGGTTTCGCAGGCCTGGTGGATCAGACGGGCGTCCCCTATGTCACCAGCCTGCTGGCCAAAAGCCTGCTGGCCGAAACCCATCCGGGCTTTATCGGCACCTATACCGGTCCATCCTCCGACTATTGGACCTATACGACCGTCGAACAGGCCGATCTGGTGGTGGTGACGGGTGACCTGCTGACCGATGATTATGAAGGGTTCGTGGGTAAGGATTTCAGCAGCATGATTGTCGTCTATGACAATCAGGTGCGGGTGGGCGAGGCCTATTATTTCGGCGTGCCGATCAAGAGCTTCATCGAGAAACTGTCCGAGGCGCTGAAGGACACGCCCAAGCGTGAACCCTGGGCGGTCAAGGGTCCGGCGGTAATCGACCCGGATTTCAAGCCCTTCCCGCCAGACATCATCACCTATGCCCGCTTCTTCCAGCGCATGCTGACCTGGGTCGATGCCGACATGACCCTGGTGCCCGATGAAAGCAGCAGCATGTATGTCAGCTGCAATATCCCGGTGAACCGGGCCAATGGCTTTGTGTCGGAAGCGGCCTGGGGCAGCATCGGCTATGCGTCGGCGGCGGCGCTGGGCCTGTCGGTGGCGGCGCCCGACGCGCGGCCCGTGGTCTTTGCCGGCGATGGCGGGTTCCAGATGGTGGCGCAAACGGTCAGCACCATGGCCGTCTATAAGCGCAATCCCATCATCTTCGTGATGGCCAACACCATCTATGGCATCGAACAGGCCCTGACCAATGACAAGGCCTATACCGAGGGCCAGCCCTTCAACCCGTTCAACGTCATCCCGTCCTGGGATTACGCGGCCCTGGCCGTGGCGCTGGGTGCCAAGGGCGTGGCCGTGACGACCCTGACGGAGCTGGAAAACGCGCTGTCGACGGTGAAGGCGGATACGGAGTCGGTCTGGCTGGTGCAGGTCAACCTGCCCGCCGATGACATCCCACAGGAAATCCTGCGTCTGGCCACCAACCAGGGTCCGACCAAGCCGTAAGGTGTTTGGGGGCGGGTATCACCACCCGCCCCCCTTTCTCACACAAACAGCATCTGGTCACCGGGTCGGACCTGCCCCAGCAGGGTGACCATCCCCGTCGTCTCCACATTCAGGTCAGGGCGCAGCACCGGCTCGCGGATGCCCAGCGCGCGCCAGCCCATCTCACAGGCCAGGAAGGTCACGCCCAGTTCGGCGCAGGCGGTGAGCAACTCATCGAAGGTACCCACGCCGCGATGGGCCAGCGTGTGGTCGCGCGCCTCCGGGCTGGTGCCGTCGTCGGAGAAATCCAGCCGTTTCCAGCCTTCGCGGGCCAGCAGGGCCGGCAGAGCGCGCCCGGTGAAGAACAGGGTGACAGGCCTTCCCGTGGCCACGGCGGCGGCGGCGGTGACCAGGGCATAATGCACACGGTCATAGCCGCCGGACTGGATCACCAGCACCAGACCCCATTTACCGTCGGACATGCAAAGGCTCCCCAGCGTGGTTTCACTTATGGTGGGAAAGATCGATGTAGGTCGGGTGGGTACCGCAAACAGGGCAATCCGGGTCGCGGCGGATTTTCACCGTCCGGAACCCTGTCTCCAATGCTGAATACATCAGAAGCCGGCCCGACAGGCTGTCACCGATCCCCAGCAGTTCCTTCAACACCTCAACGGCCTGAAGGCTCCCCATTGTTCCCGCCAGCGCACCCAGAACCCCGCCTTCCGAACAGGACGGGATCATGCCGGGCGGCGGCGGCTCGCGGAAAATGCAGCGGTAGCACGGGTGTGGATCGCCGCAATGCGCCTTGAAGGTGGAAAGCTGCCCGTCAAAGCGCAGCATGGCCGCACTGACCAGCGTCCTGCCCGCCAGATAGCAGGCATCATTCAACAGGAAGCGCGTGGCGAAATTGTCGGTGCCGTCGGCCACGACATCGTACCCGCCGATGATGTCCATGACGTTGGAGCGGTTCAGGCGGGTCTTATGGACCTCCACCTTCACATCCGGGTTGATGGCGGCAATGCGTGCCGCCGCACTGTCCACCTTGGGCACACCGATGCCGGCGGTATCATGGATTACCTGACGCTGCAGGTTCGACAGGTCCACGACATCATCATCGACAATGCCGATGCGCCCCACCCCGGCGGCCGCCAGATAGAGCAGCATGGGGGCACCCAGGCCGCCGGCCCCCACGATCAGAGCGGACGATGACAGCAGCTTCGACTGCCCCTCCCCGCCCACCTCGCGCAGCATGATATGGCGGGCGTAACGGTCGATCTGGCTGTCGGTGAGGTCGAGCATCAGAGTTCCTCAGGCGGCGAACAGGTCGCGCAGCAGAAGATACAGAGGGTGATCGGGCTGCGCCACCAATCGGATGGTCATACCCAGACAGACAATGACCAGCAATGGACGCACCAGTTTGGTGCCGAAGCGCAGGGCGGCGTGGCTGCCGGCCCAGGCGCCGATCACCTGTGCCACCGCCATGATCAGGCCGGCCTTCCAGACGATCTGCCCGCCCAGCGCGAACACGCCCAGGCTGACGACATTGGAGGTGAAGTTCAGCAGCTTGGTATTGGCCGTGGCGCGGCGCATGTTCATGCCCAGCAGCGCCACACAGCCCAGCGCAAAGAAACTGCCCGTACCCGGCCCGAAAAACCCGTCATAGAAACCGACCGCAAAGCCGATTGTCAGGCTGAAGGCCGGCAGGGTCATCCGCGCCTTAGCCTCCATATCGCCCACCCGCGGGCTGAGCAGGAAATAGACGGCGATGGCGACCAGCAGGATCGGGATCACCGCCGTCATGAAGCCGGTCCCCGTCATCCGCACCACCATGGTGCCCGTGGCCGACCCCGCAAAGACGCAGGCAACGGCAAAGCCCATGGTTTTCAGCTCAATCTGCCCGGCCCGCCAGAAGGTGATCGTGGCCATGGCGGTGCCGAAACTGCCCTGCAGCTTATTGGTGGCCAGTGCCGCCGCCGGCGGGATGCCCGTGGACAGCAGGGCCGGAATGGTGATCAACCCGCCCCCACCGGCAATGGCATCGACAAACCCCGCCAGCAGTGCGGCACAGGCCAGGAAGACCAGAAGGTCGGTGGTGAACAGTTCGGTCAAGATCAGACCCGCAAGCGTAGGGAAGATGCGCCGATACTGATACGGGGTGTGAACGGCGGGGGGAAGGGCGAAGGGGCTGGGACTGTCAGGCAGCCACACCAGCCTGGATATGCAGCTCCAGGCCAAGGGCGGCTGTCATGCCCAGCAGATCCTCAATCGAGAAACGGTCGATCTGCCCACGCTGGAAGGCGATCAACTGCTCCTGGTCGATCCCCATCCGCCGTGCGGCTACGGCTTGCTCCCAGCCCTGCTGTGCCAGATGCGCTTCAATCATATCCATCAATTCGCTGCGCAGCTTCAGCCCCGCACGCTGCCCTGCGTCCCCCTCAATCGCGTCCCAGACGCTGGCGAATGCCTGACTGGTCATGGCAAACCTCTCAAGAGTGCGCGATAGCGGCGAGTGGCTAGCATCTGTTTGGCTTAAACTTAAATGCAGCCAGCTTCACCTTGCCTTAACAGTCATCCCCGCGAAAGCGGGGACCCAGCGTGAGGCGCGGTTAGCGCCGATATGACTTATCTCGCGGCAGACGCCGCTCTACGCTGGGTCCCCGCTTCCGCGGGGATGACAAGGAGGGGGCCCAAGAGAGCACACGTTACACTCGGCGAGCGTGCTGCTTGCGAAGGTGGCGGTGCTGACCGTCTGACCACCGATTACCCTCGCCCCCCGCTCCTGCGTTTGCTAAGAAGGTTGGACCAGTCGAAATCGGGCGGGATGGCCGGGATGGCGAAGCAGGGTGCGGATGGGTGGCGGGATGTTGCCCGCCGGGACCGCTGATCCCATGTGTTGGTGATCATGGTCCAGATACATGCAAGCTGTGTCGCCATTGACGGAATGGCCCTGCTGCTGCGGGGGCCGTCGGGGTCGGGCAAGTCCGATCTGGCCCTACGGCTGGTCGATGAAGGGGCGCGGCTGGTGGCCGATGACCGCGTCGACCTGATATCCGACGGCAAGGGCGGTCTGATCGCCCGCTGTCCACAGCCCATCGCGGGATTGATGGAGGTGCGGGGCCTGGGTGTGCTGCCGGTGCCTGCCATTGATGTCGCCCCCGTGGTCCTGATTGTCGATCTGGGCACGGACGAGGAACGATTGCCCGATCCGGGGTTTGAGGTGGTGGCCGGTATCGCCCTGCCCCGCATCCGCCTGAACCCGTTCCACGTCTCCACCCCCGCCAAGCTGCGTCTGGCCATGGCCGCCCTGGCGCGCGGCTGGCCGCTGGTGCCGGGGGAGAGTGCCTGGCGCGGGCTGGTGGCTGCCGCCGCCACGCAGGGCACGCAAGGGGGCCGGGCATGAGCGAGGCCAGCGCCCTGGGCCCCGATGGCCGCCTGCCCATCGTGGTTGCCACCGGCATGTCGGGCGGTGGCCTGTCCACGGCCATGAAATGCCTGGAGGATATGGGCTATGAGGCGGTCGACAATCTGCGCCTGTCGTTGCTGCAGCCGCTGGTCAGCCAGCCGCATGACCGGCCCCTGGTGATCGGCATCGACAGCCGCACCCGCGATTTCAACGCCCAGGCCCTGCTGGCCCAGATATCGGAACTGCGCGCCCGGCCCGACCTGCGCATGCGGGTCCTGTTCATGGATGCCCATGCCGATGCGTTGCAGCGGCGCTATACCGAGACGCGGCGCCCCCACCCGCTGGCCGCCGACCGGCCCGTTCTGGACGGCATCGCCACCGAACGATTGCTGATGCAGCCGCTGCGCGATGCGGCGGACGAGGTGGTGGACACCACCAACTTCTCCGTCCATGACACGCGCCGGCACCTGACGGGGCTGTTCCGGCTGGATGGCGGGCCGGGCCTGTCGATCTTCGTCACCAGCTTCGCCTATCGCCATGGCGTCCCGCGTGAGGCCGATCTGGTCTTCGACGTACGGTTCCTGGACAATCCGCATTGGGACCCGGTCACCCGCCCCCTGACGGGGCTGGATCAGCCGGTGGCCGATTACATCACCCGCGATCCCGACTGGCCGGAATTTTTCGGCAATCTGACGCGGCTTCTGGAACCCTTGCTGCCCCGCTATGTGCGGGAGGGCAAGCATTACCTGACCATCGCGGTCGGCTGCACGGGCGGTCGTCACCGGTCGGTCTTCACCACCCATCTCCTGGCCAACTGGCTGAAGGAGCGGGGATACAAGGTGGGCGAGGCGCATCGCGATCTCGACCGCAAGGCGCAGGTGCCGCCCGTGCCCGAAGATCGGGCGGCCACCGGCACGAACCTGAGGGAAAGCGCATGATTGGCTTGGTCCTTGTCACCCATGGCAACCTGGCTGTGGAGTTCATCGCCGCCATGGAGCATGTGGTGGGCCCACAAAAACAGGTCTGTGCCGTCTGTATCGGACCGGAAGACGACATGGAGCAGCGGCGCAACGACATCCTGGCCGATGTTGCCAAATGCGATGCGGGCGATGGCGTCGTTGTCCTGACCGACATGTTCGGCGGCACGCCCTCCAATCTGGCCATCTCCATCATGGACCGCGCCAAGGTGGAGGTGATCGCCGGCATGAACCTGCCCATGCTGATCAAGCTGGCTTCCATCCGCAAGACAGGCGCTGACCTTAAGGGGGCCGTCGCCGCCGCCCAGGAAGCGGGCCGCAAATATATCAACGTCGCCTCCGCCCTGCTGTCGGATGGCTGAGGCGTTTTCCTCAATCGCCGGCGCTGCTTCCGCAGCTTGGCTTACGCCGCATGGGCGGCGCGGCGGCAGCCGCCGCCGGAGCTGCTTCCGGTAAACCGAAAACAGCTCTAACCATCAACCTGGACCCAAGCCCCTGATGAGCGAAAGCATCCTGCCGCCCGACGCGCTGTCCCGCACCGTCACCATCCGCAACCGCCGTGGTCTGCATGCCCGCGCAGCCGCCAAGTTCGTGAAGCTGGCCGGCGATTTCGATGCGATGGTGGAGGTAGAGCGCGCCGACAATATCGTGTCGGGCGTATCGATCATGGGCTTGATGATGCTGGCCGCCAGCATCGACACCACCATCGATATCCGCACTGCCGGCCCGCAGGCGCGCGAGGTGCTGGACGCGCTGACCAAGCTGGTTGACGATAAGTTCGGCGAAGAGTGAAGAAGAACAAAGTTCGGGGAGTAGCCGCCCATGACCACGCGACAGCAGCCGGGCCTGACAGGCACGGAGTCCGGCCCCACGGCTGAACGGACCCTGCGCGGCCTGGGCGTATCGCCCGGCATCGCCATCGGCCCCGCCCATGTCATGGAGGCGGGCGCCATCCAGGTGCCCGAATATACTGTCGCCGAAACGGCGGTGACGGAAGAGGTTGCCCGGTTCCATACCGCCGCCGAAAAGGCGCGGCGGCAGCTGGGCAAGTTGAAGGCCAAGGCCGGCACCCTGCCCGCCGATGCCGCCGCCGACATGGCCATCCTGCTGGATGCGCATCAGGCCATGCTGACCGGATCACGCCTGATCCGGGGCGTGGAACGGCGCATCCGTGCCGACCGGTTGAACGCCGAATCGGCGGTGCAGCAGGAGATCGCGGTCCTGGCGCAAAACTTTGCCGCCATGGACGATGCCTATCTGGCCGCCCGCGTCGCCGATGTGCGGGAGGTGGGGCGCCGCCTGATCCGCAATCTGATGGAAACGCCCTATCAGGCTTTCTCCCGCCTGCCCAACGGCGCCATCATCCTGGCCGAGGAACTGTCGCCTGCCGACACGGCCCTGCTGGACCCGCGCCGCATCGGCGGCTTTGCCACCGTGCTGGGCGGGGCGGAGGGGCACACGGCCATCATGGCCCGTTCCCTGTCGCTGCCCGCCGTCCTGGGTGCCGCCGGCCTGTTGCAGGGGGTGGAGACGGGCGATCTGGTGGTGGTGGATGGGCGCGCGGGCCGCGTCCTGATCAACCCGTCCGAGGATGTGCTGGCCGATTACCGGCAGCGTCAGGCCCTGTGGAAAGCCGAGCGGGAGCAGCTAAAAGCCCTGGCCGGCCTGCCCGCCATCACCCGCGACGGCACAGCCCTGACCCTGAACGCCAATCTGGAACTGCCGCGCGAGATGGAAAGTGCCCGCGATGCCGGGGCCGCTGGCGTGGGCCTGCTGCGGACCGAGTTCATGTATATGAACCGCGAGGACCTGCCGGGCGAGGAGGAACAGTATCAGGAGCTGCGCGACCTGATCATCGCCATGGAGGGAAGGCCCGTCACGGCCCGAACCCTGGATGTGGGCGGGGAAAAGCTGGCAGGCGCGCTGGCCGACCGGTTCGCCACACCGGCCAACCCGGCCCTGGGCCTGCGCGCCATCCGCCTGGGGTTGAAGGAACCGAAGCTGCTGGAAACGCAGCTGGCCGCCATGCTGCGGGCAGGGGCCCATGGGCCCATCCGCATCCTGGTGCCGATGATCAGCAACCCGTCGGAAATGCGCAAGGTACGCGAATTGATGCGGGCCGTGGCCCGCCGTCTGCTGCGTCGGGGTCATGCCATCGCCGACCCGCTGCCGCCGCTGGGTGCCATGATCGAGATACCGGGAGCCGCCCTGGCCGCCGACAGTCTGGCCAGCGTGTCGGACTTCTTCGCCATCGGGACCAATGACCTGATCCAGTACACGCTGGCCATCGACCGTGGCGATGAGCAGGTGGCCTATCTCTATGACCCGCTGCATCCCGCCGTGCTGCGTCTGGTGCAGTTCACGGTGGAGGCGGCGGGGCGGGCCGGCATTCCGGTTTCCGTCTGTGGCGAAATGGCGGGCGACCCGCGCTATGCCGCCTTGCTGATGGGACTGGGCGTGCGCGAACTGTCCATGGCGCCGGGCAATCTGCCCCTGGTGAAGCGGCGGGTGCGCGGTATGGACCTGATCGAGGCGACGCGGCGGGCCGGCATGATCATGGGACAGACGGATGGCGGGCGCATTGCGGCGCTGCTGGATGATTTCAACGAAGCGTTGGGGTAAAAGGGATCATCATCCCTATCTGCCCGTACCGACGCGAGGGCCGCCGATGACGCCATGGACCTGTAAAGCGCTCGCCCTGGCCGTCCTTCTGGCCATGACCGGACCAGCCATTGCTCAGGCCGACCTGACCATCCGGGAGGAACGGGCGGTCACGGTGGATGACACGCCGGAGATGTGGCAGGTGGCCTGGGTCGGCCCCGTGCGCGATTATTGCGAGGCGGTAAGCCCGGAAGTGGCCATGACCCCCGCCTGTGCCATGTTCACCCGTGGACAGGCGGGCCGCCTGCTGCTGCGCCGGCTGCGGGGCGGGGCCGTGGTGGATCAGTTCGATCCCGCCCCGGCCTTCAAGGGCATGGGGGATGGCTGGACCGATGGTTGGTCGCTGCTGCCCCGCCATGTAGTGCGCGAAGATGATTATGAGCGCTGGCTGGAGGATGAAGGGGCATTCCTGCGCGCGGTCCAGGAGCGCCCGGTCGCCACCGTCCTTGAGCTGTATGATTATGATCGGGACGGCAAGGCCCTGGAATTCCTGATCCGCACCGAAACAGGACCGTCGGGCCGGGGGCTTTATGCCGCCGTTGGTGTGATCGGTGGCAAGCTGGGCTTTCTGCGCTCCACGGGTCGGCCCGACCGGGCGCTGGTCCTGCCGCGCGACATCTGGGTGGCGCTGCGCGACCGTGGGGGACCTGTCGCCCAGACAAGGACGGCTTGCGGGGACAAGGGTGCTTCAATACGCAGTGAACAGATCCTGACCGCCGCCGATGGCCGGATCGGCGTGAGGGCGCGCGATTATGAATGCGCCCTGGGTACCCCGCCCGTGTTGAAAGCCGAATATGACGGATAGGAATGACGGCCTGGTTCTATACCAACGGCACGAAATCATGACCGATGGTCAAGATTTCGTGCCCCTCAATCGCCGGCGGGCGCATCTGCGCCCTTGGCTACGCAACATCGGCTTTGCTGCGGCAGTCGCCGCCGTACCATCGGTCATAGTTTATGACCGATGGCTTTATTCGCCCCTGCCTTCTCCCGTATGCTGCCCGCCCCTGTTCATGGAGCGTGAGAGCACATGATGCCCCTGCCCGACCGTGCCACCGCCTTCTGGACGCTGGCCCCTGGCAAAGGGGCGCTGTGCCAGCAGGAATTGCCCGAACCCATGGCGGGTGACGTGCTGGTCCGCGCGCTGGCCAGCGGGATCAGCCGCGGGACGGAAGGGCTGGTCTTCCGGGGCGGCGTGCCTGCCGAACTGCACCCAATGATGCGCTGCCCGTTTCAGGAGGGGGATTTTCCAGGGCCGGTGAAATATGGCTATGCCCTTGTCGGCATTGCCGATTACGGCCCTGCCAATCTGAAGGGACGGCGCGTCTTCTCCCTGCACCCGCATCAGGATGTGGCCGTGATCCCGGTGGAGGGGTGCCGCCCCGTACCCGATGCCGTCCCCACCGAACGCGCCATCCTGGCCGCCAACATGGAAACGGCACTGAACATCTTGTGGGATGGCGGGGCCGCCCCCGCACAGCGTATCGCCGTGGTGGGCGGCGGCATCGTCGGCGGGCTTGTCACCTATCTGGCGGCGCGCATGCCGGGGGCGGATGTCACGCTGATCGATATCGACCCGGCCCGCGCCGATCTGGCCCATGCCTTTGGCGCCGTGTTCATGACACCGGACAAGGCCGATGGCTTGGATTGCGATCTGGTCATCCATACCAGCGCCAGCGAAAGCGGCCTTGCCACCGCCCTGCGCCTGGCGGGGATGGAGGCCACCATCGTGGAGGCATCCTGGTATGGCGACCGGCCCGTGACGGTGCCGCTGGGCGGCGGGTTCCATGCCGGGCGGCACCGCATCATCTCCTCGCAGGTGGGCAGGGTATCCCCCTCCTTCCGCCCACGCTGGACCCTGTCGCGGCGCCTGGACAAGGCCTTGTCACTGCTGGCCGATCCGGTCCTGGACCTTCTGGTCGGCCCTGCTGTTGATTTTACGGACTTGCCCATGGCCATGGCAGACCTAGCTGGCCTGCCATTCGGATGTCCCGTCGTCCGTTACCAGCACTCCGTTCCCTGAAAGGACAGGCATGTATTCCGTGTCGGTGCGTGACCACATCATGATCGCCCATTCCTTTGTGGGGGCGATTTTCGGCCCGGCGCAGGCCCTGCACGGCGCCACCTTTGTCGTGGATGCCGAATTCCGCCGCCGGCAATTGTCGCCGGAGGGGTTGGTGGTGGATATCGGGGCCGCATCCGCCCTGCTGAAACAGGTGCTGGCGCCGCTGAACTATCAGAACCTGGACGAGATGCCGGAATATCGCGGGCGCAACACCACCACCGAATATCTGGCGGGCGACATCCACCGCAAGATCGCAGCCGGCATCCGCGCAGGTGCGCTGGGCGCCGATGGGCCGGCGCTGGATGGCCTGCGGGTCACCCTGTCGGAAAGCCATACCGCCTGGGGTTCCTATGAAGCACCGCTGAACGGGAATGTGGCACAATGATCGGCCAGCCCCTGCATATCCTTTGCCCCGGTGACATAAACCAGCTGACGGGCGGTTACGGCTATCTGCGCCGGCTGGTGGCGGGTCTGCGTGATCTGGGGGAAACGGTCATCGTGCATGAACTGCCGGGACCACATCCCTTTGTCGATGATCCGTCGCGCAATGCCGCCGATGCCATCATGGCGGCCATCCCCGATGGCGCGCCCGTCCTGATCGATGGTCTGGCCCTGCCGGTGGCCGCACATGCGATCTGGGTGGACCGCTACCGCCTGCGCTTTGCCGCCTTGGTGCATCATCCGCTTTATCTGGAAAATGGATTGACGCCGGAACAGGCCGATATCCTGTTCCGGATTGAACGCGATGCCCTGGCCCATATGCGCCATGTCATCGTGCCGTCGCGCACCACGATGCAGGGGGTGATCGGCCTGTCGGTGCCGCCGGCCCGGATCAGCATCGCCAATCCCGGCACCGATCCTGCCGAACCCGCCACGGGCAGCGGCGGCGGTGATGGCCCCACCATCCTATGTGTCGCCACCCTGACCCCGCGCAAGGGGCATCTGGTGCTGATCGAGGCGCTGGCCCGCGTCAAGCACCTGCCCTGGCGGCTGGTCCTGGTGGGCAGCGACGCCCGCCATCCCGGACAGGCCGCCTCCATCGCCCTGTCCATCGCCGGGCATGGTCTGGCCGACCGGGTGCGTCTGGCGGGTGAATTGTCGGGCCCGGCACTGGACGCTGAATGGCGCGCGGCGGACCTGTTCACCCTGGTCAGTTTTCATGAAGGCTATGGCATGGTGGCCGCCGACGCCCTAAAACGCGGCCTGCCCTGTATCGTCACCGATGCCGGCGGTCTGGCAGAGGTGGTGCCCCCCGCCGCCGGTGCCGTTGTCCCGCCGGGCGACGTAGTCGCCTTGGCTGCGGCCTTTGAACGGCTGCTGTCCGATTCTGCCGCACTGGACGCGGCCCGCGCGGCGGCAGGGCGGGCGGGCGAAGGGTTGCCGACCTGGCAACATTCTGTGTCATTGATCAGGGGCGTCCTATCCGGCATCCTGGTTTCCTAGGGAAAGTGATCGGACACCGGCATGAACCTTGATTTCGAACCCGACTGGCTGCGCCTGCGCGAACCGCTGGACGAGGCGGCGCGCGCCGTGGGGCTGGCCTGGGCCTTCGGGCGCGTCCTGCCGGCCCATCCCATGATCATCGATCTGGGCGCCGGCACCGGCAGCAATGTCCGGCAGCTGGCCATGAAGCTGGGACGGGGCGAACAGGATTGGACCCTGATCGAGAAGGACCGCAAGCTTCTAGCCAAGGCACCAGGGGAGATCGGGCGCTGGGCCGACCGCAATGGCTGGGAACATAAGGAACAACGCCGCGCCTATATGATCACCTGCGACGATATGGCCGTGCGGGTTGAGATGCGCAGCTTCGATCTGGCGCAGGACCCGGCGGAACTGGGCCTGAACCAGTATGACGGGATCACCGCCAAGGCCCTGTTCGATCTGGTATCGCTGCCCTGGCTGGACCGGTTCGTGAAGGAACTGGCCAGTTGCGGCTTTCCCCCCCTGCTGGTGACGCTGACCGTTGACGGGCGCGTGGAATTTTCCATTGCGGACGAGGATGACGGGTTCGTGCTGGACCTGTTCCACACCCATATGGGCCGGGCCAAGGGGCTGGGCGGACCCGCCCTGGGACCGGCGGCCCCGCCGGCCCTGGCCAACGCCCTGACGGGGGCGGGGTACAAGGTGGAAACAGCCCAGGCCGACTGGAAGATCGGACCCAAGCAGATTGCCGCCCATCTGGCCATGATCGCCGGCTATGAAAAGGCGGCCAGCGAGCAGGACCCCGACAGCAGCGCCCGCATCGCCGCCTGGGCCACCCGCCGCCGTACCCTGGCCAGCGAACAGGGCGCACGGCTGATGGTCGGCCACCAGGATCTGCTGGCCAAAAGGTAGGGGCTGTTAAGATATAGAAGGCGGTTCGCGCCATCCCGTTGGGATTGCCATATCGCCTCCCCGGCGAAGGCCGGAGCCCAGGGGCCCCAAGCTCAACTTCTCCCCCTGCATCACCATCCTTAGCGCTGCCGTCGGGCGCTGGCCCCTGGGCCCCGGCCTTCGCCGGGGAGGCGGATAGTCTCAGCTCATCAAGCCGTAAATCTCAAAACCCAGCGGCAGACGCGGGTGTAAAGCCCTGCGCAGGCGCGGCGCGGGACAGGGTGACACGCACCCCATCCTTCCACAGCGCCAGATGCCGTGACGAATCCGCCGCCGCGTCGATATCCGCCACAACATTGCCGGGCACCAGCAGCAGGTCCGCCGCCGCCCCCTTCACGATGCGGCCCCGGTCGGGGAAATCCAGAAGGTCTGCGGCAACCGAGGTCCCGGCCTTCAATGCGGCCAGCGGGTCCATGCCCAGCGCCACCATGTGCCGCAGCTCCTGCGCATTCTCCCCATGGCGGTTACCGGGCGTGCCGGCATCGGTACCCAATGCGACCACCCCGCCCGCCGCGACGAAGCGGCGAAAACTGTCGAAATGCATGCTGCCGAACCGTTCCGCCTTGGCCCGGACAAAGGCCGGCAGCCGGTCCTTCATCTCCAGCAGGGCCATCATGGCGGACAGGGTGGGCACCAGCCGCACACCCTTGTCGATCATGATGGCGATCTGCGCATCGGTCAGTTCGAACCCATGTTCGATACTGTCCACCCCCGCCGCGACGGCACGGGCAATGCCGCGCGCACCCTGGGCATGAGCCGTGATCCTCAACCCGAAATCATGGGCCATGCTGACGGCAGCGGCCAGTTCGCCCTCTGCCGGGTGCGGGGCCAGCGGGTCCACTCCACCGGTCAGAACACCGCCGGTGGCGATCAACTTGATACAGTCGGCCCCATGTTTGACATTGGTGCGCACCCCGCGCAGCCAGTCATTGGGCCCGTCACATTCAATCCCGATCCAGGCCCCATGCCCACCGGTAATGGTCAGTGCCTTGCCGGCACAGCGCATGGAGGGACCGGTATGCCGGCCCGCGCGGATGGCGTCGCGGACGGCGATTTCCAGCCATTCCACCCCGCCCAGATCGCGCATGGACGTGATGCCGCCGGCCAGCGTGGCCTGGGCATTCTCCAGCAGGCGCAGGGTCAGGTCGCCCATGGGCCGCTGGCGCAGGGTCGTGACGACGTCACCCGTCGCCTCCAGCGCCAGATGCACATGCGCATCGACCAGACCGGGCATCAGGGTGGCGCCCGACGTATCGTGACGCGGCCCCGCATAGCCCGCGAAATCCGCCACTGGCGCCACCGATGCGACGCGCCCGTCACTGACCAGCACGCCCAGCCCCGGCTGCGGGGCCGAAAGCCCGTCAAACACCAGACCGCCGGAAAGGAGCAATTGCTGCGTCATGAAAGGACCTTCACCACCGATGGAAACCGGCGGGCAGCATAGCGCGGGTTGGAAATGAAATCACGCAGGCGGCGCAGCTGGATAGCGAAGACCGCCCTTACCCCCGCGCCAGCATCACCGGCGTGGCATAGGCGCCGATGGGCAGGACGCTGGAGGCGCTGTCGCCCAGGCGCTGCAGAACGGCAGCCAAGCGGGGGTCGTCCAGGGGGACGAAGCCTTCGACCTCCACCAGATGCACCGCGCCGCCACCGCCGGGCAGATGGTGGGTGCGCAGCTGCAAGGTGGCGAAACCGGCCCCTTCCAACACATCCTTCAACCGACCCCGGCTGACATCCTGGGTCACTTCCACCGCCAGAAGGGCGCGGTCATCGCCGGTAGCCTCCATCGGCACGGCGGCCAGGACCAGGGCGTCGCCGCCCTCGCGCCCCACGCTTTGCCCCTCAACCCGCAGGAAGGGCAGGCGGGCGATGATGCGCGGGGTCTTGGGATCAGGCGACAGGATGTAACGCCACCAGGGGTCGTTATCATCTTCCTCCGGCCAGGGGACGACGGCCAGGGTCGCGGTGCCTTCGGAGACGGCGCGCAGTGCCGCCATCGGCGTATTGACGGCGAAGGTCGGCGTGGTGGACCCGAAATGGTCGCGCGCATTGTCCCAGAGCGGGCTCTGGGCCTCGTTCGCACACACAACGGCCACAGCCAGCGGACCCTGGATGCGGGTCAGGGCGGCGATCATCTCACGCCACATGCGGACAACGGCTTCCACGGGGAAGGCACCGCTGTGCCGGCCCACCAGATTGCGCACGATCTCCGCCTCACGGCCGGGGCGGATGTGGGGACGGCCGGGCGGTTTCACCTTCGCCACCTCCTCCACCACCTGCGCACGGCGCATGAGCAGCGTATGGATTTCCGCATCGATCGTATCGATCTGGCGGCGCAAGTCGTCCAAGGTCGGTTTGGTGGGCATGGAGGGCCGGTTGTAGGTCCTTCGGGAGGCGGATAGTATTAGGCGGGATGCCCCCCCGAAATCAAAGAAAACATTGACACCCGCCGCCCCCCTTCATAGCTGTTGTCACCCAGCCCGGCACGGCCCCACAGGGCCCGCCACACCGGGTCGCATGACCGGACGGGACAGCCAGCAACCATGAATGTGGCCATCGACGCGACGAGCCAGGACCCCAGCGAAGCCGCCAACTCCGGCCCCGCAGGCTGTATCCGCCTGGGCCTGGATCAGCCGCTGGAACTGGATGGCGGCGGCACGCTTTCGGGCTTTCGGCTGGCCTACCGTACCTATGGCAGGCTGAATGCAGACCGTTCCAACGCCGTGCTGGTCTGCCATGCGCTGACCGGCGACCAGTATGTGGCCGAACAGCATCCGGTGACGGGCAAGCCCGGCTGGTGGGACCTGATGGTGGGTCCGGGCCGGCCCGTGGATACCGACCGTTTCTTCGTCATCTGTTCCAATGTCATCGGCGGCTGCCTGGGCAGCGAGGGGCCGAAAGAGACGGATGCTGCCACGGGCAAGCCCTGGGCCCTGAATTTCCCCGTTATCACCATTGCCGACATGGTGCGGGCCCAGAAGATGCTGATCGACCATCTGGGGATCGACCAATTGTTCTGTGTCATCGGCGGGTCGATGGGCGGGATGCAGGTGCTGCAATGGGCCGTCAGCTATCCGGACAAGGTCTATTGCTGCCTGCCCATCGCCACGGCGGCCCGCCACAGCGCGCAGAACATCGCCTTCCACGAGGTCGGGCGTCAGGCGATCATGGCCGATCCCGACTGGCGCCTGGGTGATTATCTGAACCAGGGGACAAGGCCGACCAAGGGCCTGTCAGTGGCGCGCATGGCCGCCCACATCACCTACCTGTCCGAACCAGCATTGCACCGCAAGTTCGGGCGCAACCTTCAGGACCGCAAGTCGATCACCTTCGGCTTTGATGCCGATTTTCAGGTGGAAAGCTATCTGCGCTATCAGGGCATCAGCTTCGTCGAACGGTTCGATGCCAATTCCTATCTCTATATCACCCGCGCCATGGATTATTTCGATCTGGCCGCCGACCATGGCGGGGTGCTGGCCAATGCCTTCCGCGTCACCGGACCCGACGGGCGCCTGACGGGCACGCCGGTCAAGTTCTGCGTCATCAGCTTTTCCAGCGACTGGCTGTTCCCGACCAGCGAGAGCCGAGCCCTGGTTCATGCCCTGAACGCCGTTGCCGCCAATGTCAGCTTCGTCGAGATGGAGACGGACAAGGGCCACGACGCCTTCCTGCTGGATGTGCCGGAATTCTATCAGGTGGCGCGGGGCTTCATCGAAGGCCACGCGGCGCGGCGCGGCATCGCCGCCAAGGTGGGGTAACAGACCAATGGCCGTGACCTCCCTTCTGCCGCCCGCCGCCATCCGCAGCGATCTGGAAAGCATTGTCGACTGGGTCGAGGCCGGCAGCCGCGTGCTGGATGTCGGCTGCGGCGATGGCGAGCTGCTGCATGCCCTGGTTCACCGCAAGCAGGTGGACGGACGCGGCATCGAGCTGTCGATGGACGGGGTGCGGGCGTCGGTCGCCCGCGGTTTGGCCGTGATCCAGGGCGACGCCGATACCGACCTGAAGGATTATCCCAGCGGTGGGTTCGACTATGTGATCCTGTCGCAGACGCTGCAGGCAACGCGCCACCCGCGCATCGTGCTGGATCATCTGGTGCGGATCGGACGGCATGCCATCGTGTCGGTGCCGAATTTCGGCTATTGGCGGGTGCGGGCCGATCTGCTGCTGCGCGGGCGGATGCCGGTGACCGACCGTCTGGGCCATGAATGGTACGAGACGCCCAATATCCACTTTTGCACCATCGCGGACATGGTCGCTTTGTGCCAGGATATGGGAATTACCATCGAACGCAGCCTGATCCTGGGTGCCGATGACCGGGCCGTTCCCGCCCCCGCCGACAGTGTCCGCGCCAACTGGCTTGGCGTGCAGGCGGTCTTCTTGCTGCAACGCAGCTAAGGAAATTACGTTAAACCGATACAGAAGGTTATAAACGTACTTTTCCCCTTGCCCCCTACCGCCTTTGGGTGCAGTCTTTTGTGACGGTTCGGCGGCAAGTGGGTGACAGTACAGCCCCCCAGCGCATTCCCCGCCCGCTTGTCGCCGCGCCGCCCCTTTTCGATCCTGGCCCCCTTTGCGGGGTGTGCCAGCCCCAAGGATGGGAGGCCTGTAAACATGCTCCGACCCCAACGCGCCTATGCCGACATGGCCGGCAACCTGCGCCGCGCGCGCCAGCGTCTGGAACGGCTGGAATATGTATCGACGGCCCTGATGGGATTGTCGCTGGCCCTGCTTTTGGGTGCGGCGATGATGTGAGGGGTGGGGCGGTTCTCTCCGTGCCGCCATGCCCTGTTGAGTTGCCCTGTTCCGTAGGATTTCTGCTAACCTGTACGGCCCCCGGCTCTGCCTGGGGCCGTTTTTCTGTCTGAAGCAGCCCCGAAGGGATGACCCCGTGCGCTATCTCTCCTGGATCCTCACCCTGCCGCTGACGGCGCTGGCCATTTCGTTCGCCGTGTCGAACCTGACGCCGGTGCAGTTGGCGCTCTGGCCCCTGGTCGGCACGCTGGAGGCACCGGCCTTCACCCTGGTGCTGGTGACCTTGGTCGTGGGGTTCTTTGCCGGTGGGCTTACCGTCTGGCTGGGCCAACATGCCAACCGCCGCGCCGCCCGCCAGCATCAGGCCCGCGCCGACCGGTTGCAGAAGGAATTGGACGCGGCGCGCGCGGTGAAGCCCGCCGACCTGCCGTAACGCTTGCCAATCGCACCTCTCCTCCCACACTATGCGCTGAAACAAGCGTTTGAATTCTGAGGGAGAACACGCGATGCAGGGTCCGAAGCAGCCGTCCCTGGCGCTGGCCGAGTATCAGGCGCGGGTGGGCACGGAAATGGGCCGGTCAGACTGGCTGACCGTGGACCAGGGCATGATCGACCGGTTCGCCGACCTGACGGGCGATCACCAGTTCATCCATATCGATCCGGTGCGTGCCGCCGCCACGCCGCTGGGCGGCACGGTGGCACATGGCTTCCTGACCCTGTCGCTGCTGGGCGCCATGGGGATGGAGATGGTGCCGCCGCTGACCGGTGCCGCCATGATCATCAATTACGGCTTCGACAAGCTGCGCTTCATCACGCCGGTGCGCAGCGGCGGCCGCATCCGTGGCGCGCTGACCCTGCTAGGCGTGGAGGCGAAGGGTCCCGGCCAGCATCTGATGCGCTATGCCGTCACGGTAGAGGTGGAAGGCGCGGACAGGCCGGCCCTGGCCGCCGAATGGCTGGTCATGATGGTGATCGCGGGCTGACAGCGCGCGATGTCACGCTCTATGGGCCGCTGAGATTCATCTGAAATCGAGAATACCCGCCTCCCCGGCGAAGGCCGGGGCCCAGGGACCACGCGCCCGACGCTGGTGCTACCGACCGCGAGGCAGATGGAAAAGTTAATGCCTGTGGCCCCTGGGCCCCGGCCTTCGCCGGGGAGGCATTCTATAAATTTCAATAGGTTATCCAGAAAACTCCTTGAATCTCAACAGCCTCTACAGCGACGCCATGGCCAGCAGCAGGCCGGCGCCGATCAGCAGGGCACCCGTCATCCGGTTCAGCCAGCGTTGCGCCACCGGTCCCGTCAGACGCAGGGCCAAGCCCTTGCCACCCACGGCATAGGCCATGATCCAGCCGAATTCGATGATCAGCATCGTGACCACCAGGATGGTCAGCTGCGGCGCCATAGGCCGTTCCGGATCAATGAATTGCGGGAAGAAGGCGGCCATGAACACCAGCGCCTTGGGGTTGGACAGGGTGATCAGCAGACCCTGACCCAGCAGCCCCAATTGCCCCCGCCGGTCGGGGCCTGCCTTCATGGCGGCATCCATATCCGCCGCCTCGTCCCGGATGGGTGCCCGCCAGGCCTGGATGCCCAGCCAGGTGAGATAGGCAACGCCCACCCATTTGAAGAGGGTGAAAGCCAGCGGTGAGGTCTTTAGCAACACACCCACCCCCAGCGCCGACAGGCCGGCCAGCAGGCCCAGCGACAGGCACATGCCGATCCCCCCCCAGGCCGCCCCGGCCAGCCCATGGCGCATGCCCATGGACAAAGCCGACAACATATTGGGACCGGGCGTGGCCGACAGGAAGAAGCAGGTGGTCAGGAAAATGACCAGGGTCTGGGTGGAGATCATCATGCATCCGTACGCGAGGCGCCATCCATGCCAGCCGTGAACGGATTGGCGGCGGCGCTTGAACCGGAACTGATATGCAACACCTGCTGCGGGAAGGGAATGGTGATGCCATCAGCATCGAACCGCTTCTTCATGCGGCGGTTGAATTCGCGACCAATCCCCCATTGTTGCCCGGCCCGCGTCTTGATGCGGCCCTTGACCAGGACGGCGCTGTCCTGAAACGCGTCGACACCGGCGATTTCCACCGGCCCCAGGATATTGGCCGCATATTCCGGCTCCGCCTGCATCTGTGCCCCGATATCCCGCAGCACGGCCACCACCTTGTCCGTGTCCACGGCGTAATCGACGGTGACATTCAAGACATAGAAGCTGAAATCCTTGGTGGAGTTGGTGACGGTGGTGACGGAACTGAACGGGATGGTGTGAACGGCACCGTCATAACCGCGCAGGCGGATGGACCGGATGGACATGGCCTCCACCCCGCCCGACAGGCCACCGACGGTGACGCTGTCGCCCACCGCAATCGTATCTTCGATCAGGATGAACAGGCCGGTAATCACATCCTTGACCAGGGTCTGCGCCCCGAAACCGACAGCCAGACCGATGACGCCGGCACCGGCCAGCAGCGGTGCGATATTCACCCCCATTTCCGACAGCACGATCAGCCCGGCCATGGTGACCAGGAAGATGGTCAGGGCATTGCGCAGCAGCGGCAGCAAGGTGCGCATCCGCGCACTGCGCACCAGACGCGTCCCTTGATCGTCGGTGGCGTTCAGGTAACGCAGGATGGCGCCATTGACCATTTCCCAGACGACCAGGGCCAGGGTCAGCACCACCAGGATGGTCACGGCACTGGACGCCACCCGCTGCCCCAGATCGGAACCCAGCCAGGACAGGGCATCGGCACCCCAGGCCTGCAACAGCAGCAGCACGGTGAACAGGGCCAGCACCGCCTGCGCCACCCGGCGAAGGAAGGGCAGGTACCGGTTGGCCCGTTCCTCCAGCCCCGGATAGGCCGTGCGCACATCGGCGGGAACCCTCAGCCCCTGATCCACAAGCCGGTCCAGTCCTTCGGACAGCAGGCGGGAGACGATCAGGATGGCGCCCGTGACCAGGGTGGCACGCAGCACGAAATCAAACCCGCCCGCGATCTCCAACGCCCAGATCAGATAGACGGCACCCAGATAGAGGATGGCCAGTATATGCCAGACATCCGCCAGCCTTTGCCGCACCATCGACAGGGCTGCATGGCGGCGGGCCTGTGCCGTGCTGGGCGGCGGCAGGGGTTCATCCCCCGCCGCCTCCCCCGCCAGGACGGCGCGCAAGGCCTCGTCATCCCCGGTGGGGACCGGGGCCGTCCGGCCCCGCAATGTCAGCGCCACCGCTTCCCGATTCTGCAGGATCAAAACGATCAGCATGGCGGTGACCAGCAGGCCCACCAGCTTCAGCCAGGCGGCATAAGGCGTGGCGGGCAGGCCCAGCACGCGCATCGCCTCGCCTGCGAAATAGCCGTAGACGCCGATGATGGTGACGCGGCGTATCCAGATCAGCAGATATTGCGCGGTTTCATCCGTCACGCGCGCCAGCCGCAGATTGGCGGTGCTGGGGGACAGCAGCACGCGGCTGACCACCAGCACGCCTTGCACGATCAGGCTGGCATTCAGGATGGTGAGCGACGCCAGCCGCACCGCGCGCGGCGCGTCTGTCGCCGACAACAGGCCGAACCCGGCCAGCGCGAAGGACGCCATGGGCAGCAGGTCGATCACCAGCCGGGCCAGCAGCAGCAGCAGTTTGGCCGGCAGGCCGCCCGGTGATCGGGCCCCCAGCGCCTTACGGGGCCGGACCAGCAGCCAGATCATGGCAAAGCGCGCGGCATAGCCACCGCCGATGATGCCCGCCAGATGCAGGGCCAGCAGGCCCCAGGCATCGCGTCTGGCCGGATCGGCCACCTGCTGGTTCAGCCAGCGCAGCGCATGGGGCGCGTCGATGACGGCGCGGCTGGCCGCGGCCACCTGCTGGCTGAACAGGTCGATCCGGTCCGACAAAGTATCCAGCGCCCGGCTTCCAATCGTTTCCGGCTCCGCAACCGGCTTCTCCACCGCCTTCAACGCCTTCAACTGCGCCAGCAGCGCGTCGCGCTGGGCCGGGTCCTCCAGGGTTGTGATCAGCCGATCAACCTCGGCAGCACTGGGTTTGTCCGTGGTGGAGGCGGCGCCCTGTGCGGTGGCAACGCTGGCGACGGGAAGCGTAAGCATAAACAACAGCAGGCAGCGGCCAAGCTGCCTTGCCAAAATCGAAGCCATTTTCCTCACCCGGGCATCGCCATCACTGCGCGCACCGTAAGGCCCAACGCCCTCCCGATCAACGGGGAGCAGGATGCGCGGTTATCATGGATAATGCATATATCTAACTCTACCAATTAGACTATCACCCATAGCCATTTATGGTTAATTTTGTAGTCTGTCGTCTACCCGTGCGTGCTTGACGGGCCGACGATGCGCCCTGCAACAGCGGTCAAACGAGAGGTAGCGCGATGAGTTGGATTCTTCAGAACGCCAGGGGCTTGATGACCGGGCAAACGGTCGGCTCCCTGTTGAAAGAGATCACGAACGCGGTCGGCCCGGCACCGAAGGCTGTCAGCGGACTGATTGATTTCATCGCCAAGTCCAAGTCGCCGGATGCTGTTGCGTTGGCGGAATATCTTCTGGGCGACAAAAAAGACGCTGACCGCTACATCCGATTCATAAGCCGCCTTGAGAAGCTGGAACAACGCCCTGTTGGAGAGCGAAAATTCAGCTGGGATGGCCTGACCTATTCCGGCAAGGTCGAGGCCAAGCCTGCCCTTGCCCTCAACCTGAACGCCGGTGCCGAGATCGGCTTTGAAATTCTGGGTGAAGAGGGTGAAACCACGCCCGGCGCCCTGGATGAAACCCTGATCCGATTTGACGCGTCGGGGCACCTGCAGGGGTCGATGGCCCTGGCGGGCGGAGGCCTGGGAACCAGCCTGTCCGTGGATGTGCAGCGCAGCCTATCCTGGCTTTTCGGGTTCGACCAGGACAATTACCTGTTCGAGGCATTAGCCAACTCCCTCACGCGGGTCGCGCACCCGTTCTTCGAGTTCTCAGAGGTTCTGGCCGCCAGCAATGGCCCGCCATTGTGGGCCGCTGGCGCCGACAAGAATAGCATCGATACGCCGGCCAGTCTTAAAAGCATCACCTATGGCGGCTCTCTGACATTTATCGGCAAAAGCGATGCCAAGGTCGGATTTGCCGGCGCCGCAGGTGCTGTCAGCATTGGCTTCAGCACCTTCGCGAACCTCTCGCACGATTTCAAGCTGGTGGTGGTCCCAAGCGATGATGGCAAGGGGCTGGCCGTGGACGTGGCGCTGAACAACAGCGAAGAGCGGGGCTATGACCTTTCCATCGGCTACAAGCTGGGCCTGGCGGCGATCAGCCCCGACCTTGCGGGGCGGTTGCTGTCAAAGATCGATCGGGTCAACGGGTTTCTGAAAGATCTGGAAGACAAGGTGGCGGGTGCCCGCCAGGACCTGTTGAACCTTGTCAAGCCCGGCACTTGGCTGGAAAGCAAGTTCACCGCAGAGATCGACAAGTTCCTGGCAAAATCGGGCAATGACAAGGTTCTGAAACAGGTTGTCGCGACCGTCTTCAAGGAAGATGGCACGGCGACGCTGAAACAGCAGGCACAGGAATGGCTGCGGCGGGCCTTTGACGATGTTGAACAACTGCCGGTGCCGGCACAGCTCAAGAAGTTCAAGGAAGACGCCCTGGCCGGGCTTGATGCGGAACTTGCCAAGGGTGTGGGCACGCTGATCGACGGCACATTCGGTGTTGTGGCCAGCAAGGTGCAGGCATCCATCGACGCGCTCGCCACCAAGATCGACAAGAATGCCCTGTCGCAGGTGCTGGGCCAGAAAGTTACCGATATTACCAAGGCGCTGAACGAGTTGCTGTCGCTGCTGCGTTCCTGGCTTGGCAAAATCTCCGAGGCTGTTCAGGAGGCCAACGAAAATCTGATCGGCATCAGCTGGGCCCGAACCCGCAAGCGGACCGGCAGGATGAGTTTCAAGGCGAAGTTGCTCTTCGATGCGGCGGCCTCTGACCATTACCGCGACCTCATCCTGTTCCCGGAAAGGACATTACCGAAGCTGGTATCAGCCAAGCCGAAAGGCGTCCTTGTCTTGAAGGATGAGTTCACTGGCGTTTTCCAGGACCTGACCAAGGATGTTTTCAGCCTGAACATCCTATCCTTCGGCCTCAGCGCCAGTACGGAGCTTGTGACGGATTTGGAGGTGAATGTCGCGGCAGGGGTCGTCAACATCGAGTCTAAAGGCCGGTATGCGAAGACACGCACGTTCTTCAATGGCGACAAGCGCAGACTGACGATCAGTGACCTGTTGACGGTCGGCACCAACGAGGCCGCACGCCTGGAAATCGCTTTTCAGCAGACTGAAAAGAATTGGGACGCCGGCGAGTTGGGCGGTGTGATCGATGGCTTCGACGGGAATGGCGTGACCATTGATGCGGTGACCAGGACAGAGATGAAGGAGTTCTACAATCAGTCATTGGCCAAGGTCGGCAAGAAAGCTGGGTTGCCGGGATCAATCAGTGCAGTGCTGACCCTGGATTCGGATATTGCCATCCGTTTGATCAAGGCTGCGGCGCAGGCAAGCCCGCATGAGTTGCATTCACGCGCAGCCCTGACATTGGTGCAAAGTCAGCAACTTCGTAAGGAAATCGAATATTGGCTTAACGCGCAGGGCGGCAACTTAGGTCAAGGTCTTCGCCAATTTGTCTATGATATTGAAAAATACTCGCCTGCGATTGAAAGGAAAGATCAAAAAAGCATTATCAACTGGGATCGGCTGTTCCAGCCCGACGATGGCGCATGGGCCAACACACTGCACGATATATATGAAGATCACAGAATGGATACTGACTACAAGCCATTGCGTGAGTTTCAACTGACGGTCTGGAACGCGTTCCGAGGCCTGAGAAACCTTCACAAGTTCTTTCAAGCGGCCAACAGGGCATTGGACACCGCGCAGCAATTCAAAGCCAATCCCGATATCAGCGGTGCCACGCTCCTGAAGCTTCGCGATGATCTCGATATGTACCAGAGTGCAGCGCTGTCGGCTTTGGCACCCTGGACGGAGGTTGGTCAACCTGTGGGCAAGAAACAAAAATCACTGCCAGTGGCCCTGATCAACATCTTCCAGGATTTTGCCCTGCATTATGGCGCGCCGGCGCGACCGGATGTGTTTTTCACGTTTGATTTCGGGGCGACCGGCAAGAAGCTGTTCATCGACAGCCTCAACTGACCTGGATCAGCCGTCACGTCACCCGACCCAGGGCAAACCCCCTCGCCCTGGGCCGGTTGGCGCGCTATGTAAGGGGCAAAGCAATCCAACGCATAATGGACAGACCATGCCCCCCGCCGATACGCCCGAGAACCCGCCCAACGCCAAGCTGGTGGAGAGCAAGCAGAAATGGGCCGAGGAAGGCCGCCTGATGACGGGTGCGGCCGCCCCGCGTGCCGACCGTCTGCCGCCCGGTCAGCGGGAGGTGAAGAACTGGCCCGTGCTGGATCTGGGTATCCAGCCGGAGATCGATCTTGATCAGTGGGAACTGACCATCGACGGGCTGGTGGCCTATCCCACGACCTGGGGCTGGGCGCAGTTCAAGAGCCAGCCGCCCTTCACCGACGTGTCCGATATCCACTGCGTCACGGCCTGGTCGCGCTATGACAATCACTGGGAAGGCGTGTCAGCCAAACATATCCTGGAGACCGTGAAGCCGCTTCCGGAAGCCCGGCATGTGGTTTTCCATTCCTATGATGGCTACACGACCAATGTGGCGCTGTCGGTGTTTGACGATACCGATGTCCTGCTGGCCCATAGCTGGGAAGGCAAGCCGATCACGACCGAACATGGTGGGCCGGTGCGGGTGATCATCCCGAAATTCTATTTCTGGAAGTCTGCCAAGTGGGTGAACCGCATCGAATTCGTGGCCGATGACCGCCCCGGCTTCTGGGAAGAACGCGGCTATCACAATGAAGGCGATCCCTGGACCGAACAGCGCTACAGCTGAGCCAGGGTATCAAGGCCGGCGACTGCCGGCCCGCGACCCCATGGTCGCGTAAGCCAAGGCGGCGGATGCCGCCGCCCGGCGCTTGAGGGAATATGCAAAGACCCAGGGTCATGGTCCATGACCCTGGGGGTAAACGATTCGGTCCGTTGTCAGAAGGCGGCAGCGGGATTATATTCAAGAAGGTTGCCGGGGTGCTCGTAACACCCCGGCTTCCCCTTAGAACCGGATCACAAGGCGCAGGCTGATGCCGAAGCCTTTGAAAACCAATTCTATGGAACGGGGTTGCTTAGGTTCAGTAAGCATCCTTCTCGCTCCTCTCGTGGCGGGGGTGGCCGATCCGTCCCCTGTTACACCACGATGAATAGAGTAGGCGAAACGCTGTTTCCTCTTGAAGGAACATGTCGGCGTTTCGCCTATTTTTTTTGCCTTCAGATCATCTTGTGCACGTGGAAATCATCCCCTTGAAGAACCCGAAGAAAGAAGCCCCCTTTCCCACCAAGGAGCAGGTCCTGGAATTCATCCGGGAAAGCCCGTATCCGGTGGGCAAGCGGGAGATCGCGCGCGCCTTTCACATCAATGGCGATGACCGCATCGCCTTGAAGGAGTTGCTGCGCGATCTGGAAGGGGATGGGACCATCGAAAAGGGCGGGCGGCGCCGTCTGGCCCCGCCGGCCAGCCTGCCGCCCGTGGGCGTGGTGATTGTTACGGGCGTGGATGGCGACGGCGAACTGATCGCCCGACCGCTGAACTGGTCCGACCCGGACCGGGAACCGCCGCGCATCATCATGAAGCCGGAACGCAAAGGCAGCCCGGCCCTGGGCGAGGGCGACCGGGCCCTGGCGCGGCTGGCCCGCGTCCGTGACGACCTGTATGAGGGCCGCACCATCAAGAAGCTGGGCGGCGATCAGACCGCGCAGATCGTGGGCGTCTATGAGCTGGGTCCCGATGGCGGTCGCCTGCGCCCCGCCGACCGAAGGGCCAAGGCGGAATTCGTCATCTTGGCCCAGAACGCCATGGATGCCGCACCGGGTGATCTGGTGGTGGCAGAGGTTCTGCCCGCCTCCCGCCACGGCCTGAAACAGGCGCGCGTGGTGGAGGTGCTGGGCGGTATCGACCAGCCCAAGGCCATCAGCCTGATCGCCATCCACCAGCATGGCATTCCCGTACATTTCCCGCCCGCCGCGATTGAGCAGGCGGAAGCGGCACAGGAACCGACCCTGTCGGGCCGCACCGACCTGCGCGATATCCCGCTGGTCACCATCGACGGGGCCGATGCGCGGGATTTCGACGATGCCGTCTTCGCGGAAAAGGATACGGACCCCAATAATGAGGGTGGCTGGCACCTGCTGGTCGCCATTGCCGACGTGTCGGCCTATGTCACGCCGGGCAGCCCGCTGGACAAGTCGGCGCTGGAACGCGGCAACAGCTGCTATTTCCCCGACCGCGTCGTGCCCATGCTGCCCGAAGCGCTGTCGAATGAGCTGTGCAGCCTGAAACCCGGCGTCAACCGCGCCTGTCTGGCGGTCCATATCTGGATCGACGCGTCGGGCCGGATCAAGCGGCACCGGTTCGTGCGCGGCCTGATGCGCTCTGCCGCGCGCCTGACCTATGAACAGGTGCAGGAAGCCTTCGACGGTGCGCCTGATGACCTGACGGGCCCGCTGCTGGACCCCGTCATCCGCCCGCTCTATGGCGCCTATACGGTGCTGGCCCATGCCCGGTCACGGCGCGGCACGCTGGAACTGGACCTGCCGGAACGCAAGGTTCGGATCGGGGAGGATGGCAAGGTCGCCGAAATCGGCGTGCGCGCCCGGTTCGACAGCCACCGCCTGATCGAGGAATTCATGATCGCCGCCAATGTCGCGGCGGCAGAGGCGCTGGAGGCGCGCGACACCCCCCTGCTCTACCGTGTCCATGCCGAACCGGCCCTGGACAAGCTGGAGCCGCTGCGCGAATTCCTGAAAACGATGGGCTACAACCTCGCCAAGGGGACGGTGATGCGGCCCGCGGCCTTCACCAACCTCCTGGACAAGGCCAAGGACACGCCGGAGTCGGAGATGATCAGCACGGTCATCCTGCGCTCCCAGGCGCAGGCCGTGTACCAGCCCGATAATATCGGCCATTTCGGTCTGGCGCTGGAGCGTTACGCCCATTTCACCAGCCCCATCCGCCGCTATGCCGACCTGATCGTGCATCGTGCGCTGGTAAGGGCCTACCACCTGGGTGATGGCGGCCTCAGTGATGAGGAGATGGGCAAGCTGGACACGATCGGGGAGCAGATTTCCGGCACCGAACGCCGCGCGGCGGATGCGGAGCGCGACGCGCTGGACCGCTATGTCGCCGCCTACCTGTCCGACCGGTTGGGGGCGACCTTCAGCGGCAAGATCAGCGGCGTCTCCAATTTCGGTCTGTTCGTCAGACTGGATGAGACGGGGGCGGACGGGATCGTGCCCGTTTCCACCCTGCCCGACGATTTCTATGATCATGACGAGGTGCATCACTGCCTGCTGGGCCGCCGACACCGCCGCGTGTTCAAGCTGGGTGAGCGGGTGAAAATCCGGCTGATCGAGGCCGACGCCATCACCGGCTCCATGGTCTTCCGCCTGCTGAACCAGGACGGGACGGAGATGCCGGGCGGGCGCGGGTCGGGAACGGGGGCATCGCGCCGGGGCCGTCCCGAACGGCGGCGTGAGAGGGCAGAGGCCGAACCGTCAGGCATGGATACGCCCAAGCCGCCGCGCCGGCGGCGGTAAGGAGGGTTATTGCTCCCCCGTCGCCGGGCGGGCGGGCGCATCCGCGCCCTTGGCTACGCCCCCCGGGGTGCCCAAAGGATGGTGGCGGCCCCGATCAGGCAGAGGGCGGCACCGGTCATGTCCCAGCGGTCGGGCCGCTGCCCCTCCACCAGCCACATCCAGGCCAGCGAGGCCGCGATATAGACCCCGCCATAGGCGGCGAAGGCCCGGCCCGCCGTATCGGCGGGCACCCGCGTCAGGACCCAGGCGAACAGGGCCAGGCTGGCCATGCCGGGCACCAGCCACAGGGCCGTGCGCCCATCGCGCGCCCAGGCCCAGAAGGCAAAACAGCCGGCGATTTCCGCAATGGCGGCGACGGCATAGAGCAGGATTGTGCCGCCGGCCACCGGCGCTTTAGCCCTTCTTCAGGACCAGGGTGGACCAGTCGCCCAGACGGAAGCGCTTGACCAGACGCAGGCCCTGCGCCCGGTGGGCATTGATCACCAGCGGTTCCTGACGGTGCAGCAGGCCCGACAGGATGGCCGTACCGCCCGGTGCCAGGAACCGGTCCAGGTCCGGTGACATCCGGGCCAGCGGGCGGGCCAGGATATTGGCGACGATCAAATCGAACTTGCCATGACGGCGCACCGCCTCGGCGGCATAGCCATTGGCGGCGTACAGCTTCACCAGCTTATGCACGCGGTTCAGCTTCGCATTCTCCGTCGCGATCTCAATCGACAGTTCATCGATATCCACACCGATCACGGGTTTGTGCGCCAGCTTGGCGATGGCGAAGGCCAGGATGCCGGAACCGCAGCCCATGTCCAGCGCGCTGCGGAAACTGCCGCGTCCGCGCGAGGCCAGTTCGGAAATGGCGCGCAGGCAGCCCTGCGTCGTCGCATGCTCCCCCGAACCGAAGGCCATGGCGGCTTCGATCTGCAGGCCCATCTTGCCCTTAGGCACCGGCTTCTTGTGATGGCTGCCATGGATGAAGAAGCGCCCGGCCTCGATGGGCGGGAAGGACAGATAGGTCTGGGTCACCCAATCGATGGGGGCCAGCGGCTCCTTGGTCAGTTCCGGCTCATTGATGCCATGGGCGGCGGCCAGCACCGCCAGCTTCAGGCCGATGCGGCTGGTGTCGGGCTCATTATAAGAGGTGCACTCGATCAGCCACTGGCCGCCCTCCTGCAACTCAAAGGTGGAGACGGCGTCCACATGCGGTTCCACCATGTCGGCGAAAACAGGGACCAGCGCCTCCGGCACCTCGAACGCGACACGCCACATCGGCTGCATGGAACTCTCCGCCCGTAAACCTGACAAACCCAAGGATGATGGCCTTTCTAGTCGCAAAGCCCGCAGGCCGGCAATGGCGGTTTGCGGCGGGGACATCTGCGGCGGCAGCGGGGATTCGAGGGGCCCGACCTTCCGTAAGGGAAGGGGCATGTGGCGGCATTCCGTCCTGCAACCACGCAACAGAACCATCATGGTTTCGACCGTAACACGTCAAATCATTGAAATATAACAATGCTATCCGCCCATTGTGCGCCGCAGCAATCATGTCGGCGACCGAAGGGATGCCCATAATGAACCATCGTCAGCTGATCACAGGCACGGCACTTGCCACCCTGTTCGCCGTCTCTCCCGCCTTTGCGCAGACCGCGCAGGTGGCCGAAGCCGCCCCGATGCTGGAAGAGATCATCGTTTATGGCCGTGGCGAGGCCCGGCAGGTGCAGGGCGTGACACAGGCTGCCATCGCCCTGGAAGCGCCGGGCACCAGCCCCCTGAAGGCCATTGAGAACCTGCCCGGCGTCAGTTTCCAGTCCGCCGATCCGTTCGGCGCCTATGAATGGTCGACCCGCATCACCATCCGTGGCTTCAACCAGAACCAGCTTGGCTTCACGCTGGATGGCGTGCCGCTGGGCGACATGTCCTATGGCAACCATAATGGCCTGCATATTTCCCGCGCCATCAGCAGCGAGAATATCGATCAGGTGACGGTGGCGCAGGGGGCCGGATCGCTGGCCACCGCATCAACCAGCAACCTGGGCGGTACGGTGCAGTTCACGTCGCGTCGTCCGGCCAAGGAAGCGGGCGCCTATATCGCCGGCACCCTGGGTAGCGAGAAGACGGGCCGCGGCTTCGTGCGCCTGGAAACAGGTGAGCTGTCCACCGGCACCAGCGCCTATGTCAGCTATACCCGCCAGAATGCCGACAAGTGGAAAGGCAATGGCGTCCAGCGCCAGGATCAGTTGAATTTCAAGGTCGTGCAGAGCGTGGGCGAGGGCGAGATCAGCGCCTGGGTCAACTGGTCCGACCGGGCCGAGAATGACTATCAGGATCTGTCCAAGGAAATGATCGGCCGCCTGGGCTATAACTGGGACAATTTCGCCAAGGATTGGGCCACGGCCCTGCGCGTCGCCGATATCTATAACGGGCTGGCCACCGGTCCCTATCCGGGCAAGATCACGTCCGTGGACGATGCCTATTATGATGCGGCAGGCCTGCGCGAGGATACGATCGGCGCGGTGAACCTGACCTATCCGCTGACCGACGCGGTGAAGCTGGATGTCACGGGCTATGCCCACAAGAATGACGGCCAGGGCCTGTGGTTCACGCCCTATGTGGTCACGCCGGGCGGGGCGCCCATGTCCATCCGCACCACCGAATATGGCATTGAGCGTTACGGTGCGGTCAGCCAGCTGACGGCGGAAATCGGCGATCATACGGTCAGCGGTGGCTTCTGGTTCGAACAGAATGATTTCGCCCATGCCCGCCGCTTCTATGGCCTGAACCGCGCCAGCCCGGGCCGGTCCTCCACGCAGTTCCAGCGCGGGGCCATGGCCACGCAGTGGGAATATGATTTCGACACCGAAACCCGGCAGTTCAACCTGTCGGACAGCTGGAAGGTCATGGACGCCCTGACCGTGACCGCCGGGTTCAAGGCCGTGAAGGTGGAGAACACCGCCAAGACCCTGGTCGGTCCCGTGAAGAACGGCACCATCAAGGCCAAGGACAATTTCCTGCCGCAGGCGGGTTTCGTCTATGAACTGTCGGACGAACATCAGGTCTTCGGCTCCTATGCCGAGAATATCCGCACGTTTGAAAGCTCCAACACCGGCGGCCCCTTCTCCACCAGCCAGGACGGCTTCAACGCCATCCGCAACAGCCTGGAGCCGGAAAGCAGCCGCACCATCGAGCTGGGCTGGCGCTTCAATGTCGGCATGGTCCAGGGCGTGGTCGCCGCCTATGACGTGCAGTTCGATGACCGCCTGCTGGCCCTGACCCTGGGGCCGGGCATCGTCGGCAACCCGTCGGCGCTCCAGAATGTCGGCGGTGTGTCCACGCGCGGTATCGAAGCGGGCGCCACGGTGGAGGTGACGGACGCCGTCTCCATCGTCGCCTCCTACACCTATAATGACAGCTCCTATGACGACAACGTCCTGGGGGCCAATGGGGCCGTGACGGCGGCGACCGATGGCAAGACGGTCGTCAACGCACCGAAGAACCTGCTGCGTGGCGAGCTGAAATATGACGATGGCAATCTCTACGCCTCGGCCAGCGCCGCCTATACCGGCAAGCGCTATTATACCTACCTGAACGACGCCTCGGTCGAAGGCTACACGCTGGCGGAAATCAGCGTCGGTTACCGGTTCGAGGGCAATGCCTGGCTGGAAGGAACCGAGCTGCAGGCCAATGTCACCAACCTGTTCGACAAGAAGTATGTGTCGACCATCGGTTCCAACGGCTTCACCAACAGCGACCCGACCGGCACGTCCCAGACCCTGCTGGCCGGTGCCCCGCGTCAGTTCTTCGTATCGCTGAAGAAGCAGTTCTAAGTCGTCGCCTTTCCTCTCTCTCGACCGTCAATTACTTGCTTAACCGTCATCCCCGCGAAAGCGGGGACCCAGCGTGAGGCGCGGTTAGCGCCGATATGACCCATATCGCGGCAGACGCCGCTCTGCGCTGGGCCCCCGCTTTCGCGGGGGTGACGACAGGGGGGCGGGGAAATGGTGGTCTGAAGTTCGTCTGTCTCTCTTCCCTTGTTGAAACTGGGGCGGACCGTGGGTCCGCCCCTTCTTTCTGTCTGGAGGCCCCTATGTCCCGCCCCCTTCTCGACCGCCGCCTGCTGCTGACCGGGCTGGCCGCAGCGCCACTGGTGGCGCAGACCGTTCAGGCTCAGGCCGTGCGCCGCCTGCCGGAAGCCGCCATGCCCACCCGTATCGCCTTCGGGTCCTGCGCACACCAGACCAAGGATCAGCCGATCTGGGACGCCATCCTGGCCGCCAAACCCGACCTGATGATCCTGCTGGGCGACAACGTCTATCTCGACACCCGCAATGTCGACGATATGAAGGCCAAATACGCCATGCTGGCCGCCAAGCCGGGATTTCAGAAGCTGCGCGACGCCGTGCCTATCGTCGCCACCTGGGACGATCATGATTTCGGCGAGAATGACGCCGGTGCCGACTATCCCATGAAGACCGAAAGCCGGAAGCTGTTCTGTGATTTCTTCGGCGAGGCACCCGACAGCATCCGGCGCACCCGGCCTGACGGCATCTACACCGCCTATGAATTCGGGCCGAAGGGCCGGCGGTTGCAGATCATCCTGCCCGACCTGCGCTGGAACCGCACGCCGCTGGCCACCATCGACATGGGCGGCAAGGAGTATAAGGAATGGGCCACGGCCCGGCATGAGGCGGGGCAGAGCGTTCCCGGCCCCTATGCCCGCCTGCCCGAAGGGGCGGCGACGCAGCTGGGGCAGGCGCAGTGGCAATGGCTGGAGGGGCAGTTGGCCCGACCTGCCGACCTGCGCATCCTGGCCTCGTCCCTGCAGGTCGTGTCGGATTTTCCGGGCTGGGAGGCCTGGATCAACTTCACTCACGATCATCAGCGCCTGATCGAGGCGATCCGGGAGAAACGGGCCAATGGCCTGTTCTGTATTTCCGGCGACACGCATTACGCCGAAATCTCAAAGCTGGATTGGAACGTACCCTACCCGCTGTGGGATTTCACCTCGTCTGGCCTGACGGAGGTCTGGCCCGTGCTGCCACCCAACGCGCGGCGGGTGGGCGAGGCGTACCGTGCCCAGAATTTCGGCCTGATCGAGATCGACTGGGCGACCAAGCAGGTGGCGGTGACCATCCGCGATGTGTCAGGGGCCGAACAGCTGCGTCAGGTGGTGGCGCTGGGGGATCTGCGGGTGGGGTGAGGTTGCTCCGCGGATTACGCTTCGCTAATCCGCGCTACACATTTACCGAGGCCCTGAATCGTAGCGCGGATTAGGCGCAAGCCGTAATCCGCTGCCCCCTCAAAACCCCGGATCTGGGCGCAGGTGAACGACGTCAAAGCCATGGGCCGCCGTCAGACGGTTAGCGACCGTCAGGCGGTGGCACTGGCTGTGGTCGACCTCAAAGCACAGAAGGCAGGCGGGTTTGTTCAGCGACAGTGAACCCGCCAGCGCCAGTTCATACTGCGCCTCGGGTCGTGCCAGCCCTTCCTCCACGATGGACCAGAATTCGTCCATGCGACCGGCCCGGTTGGCCAGACGCCCCTCCTTGGGCGTGCCCAGCTTTTTCAGGTGCAGATACTCGATCCCTTCCGCCTCCAGACTGGCGCGAAGCGGCGATTTGGAGAAACCGGCGCGGCGGGAGGATGGCAGTTCGCGCACATCCAGCAGCAGCCGTACCCCCGCCGCCTTCAACGCCGCGATCACCGCCCCTTGGCTGGCGCCTTCATATCCGATCGTGTGCAGGATCATGGGGTACTCCTCCGGCTGGTCGTGGTTCCCTCACCCTCCCATCGGTTGACACCGATGGGCCCCTCCCTCTCCCACCTTCGTGGGCGAGGGAAGAAGTTTTCAGCCCTCGCCAGCTTGGCAGGGAGAGGGAGGGTGAGGGAACGACGCTCACCTTCAGCCCCCCTCCTCCGCATCGGCAAACCGATAGCCGATGCCCGGTTCCGTCTGTACGAAAACGGGTGCGTTGGGGTCATCCTCGATCTTCTGGCGCAACTGGCGGACATAGACGCGCAGATACTGCACCTCGTCCGCCTTGGCCGGCCCCCAGACCTCTTTCAGGATCTGGGCGTGGGTCAGGATGCGGCCCGCATGCTGGGCCAGCAGGCGCAGCAGGTCAAACTCCGTGGGTGACAGGTGCAGGCGCTTGCCCGCCTTCTGCACATGCCGGTTGACCATGTCGATCTCCAGATCGCGCACGCGCAGCAGGGGGCGCCCCCCCACCTGCTGTATGGCATGGCGCTGGGCCGTCCGGATGCGGGCCATCAATTCGCCGGCCCCGAACGGCTTGGTCACATAGTCATCGGCCCCTAAGTCCAGGGCCAAAATCTTATCCTGCTCCCGGTCGCGTGATGACAGCACGATCAGCGGTACCGGCCGTTCACGCTTCAAGGTGGGGATCAGGTCCAGACCGTCCATATCGGGCAGGCCCAGATCCAGCAGGATCAGTTCGGGCAGGGACTGACGGGCCAGCATCAGGGCTTGGGACGCGGATGTTGCCTCCACCATCTCCCACCCTTCCGGGGTGATGATGGTTTTCAGCAGGCGGCGGATCGCCACCTCATCCTCGACCACCAGGATGCGGTGGGGCCGCGTCATGCCGTCGCCTCCGCCATCACCACATCGCCGCGCGGGTCCACGGCCAGGGTCATCTCAAGACAGGCGCCAGGGCTGCCATCGGCCCGGTCGCGCGCCGTCAGGGTGCCGCCCATCGCCTCGACAAAGCCGCGCGCAATGGCAAGGCCCAAGCCCGTGCCGGCGGTGCGGTGGTCCTTCGCCTCCACGCGGAAGAACTTGTCGAAGATGCGGGCCCGCGCCTCCTCCGGAATGCCCGGCCCCTCATCCTCCACTCGCAGCTTCACATGCGCCGCGTCGCGCAGGGCCTGGATGCGGATGGCGGTGCCGTGGGGCGCGTATTTGCCGGCATTGTCCAGAAGGTTGAACAGGGCCTGTTCCAGCAGCAGATGATCGCCCTGCACCAGCGGCAGGTCGCCCGGCATGCGGATATCGATCATATGGCCCGTCAGGACCGGCCCCGCCCGGCGCACCGCGCCTGACACGACATCGGCCAGATCGATGGGTTCGCGTTTCAGGTCCAGGGCGCCGGCCTCCAGCCGCGTCATGTCCAGCAGGTTGCGCACGAAGCGGGCCATGCGTTCGGCCTCCCCATGCAGCGTGTCCAGCATGGATGCGGTCTCCGCCGGGTCCAACCGCCCCTGCCCCGCCTTCAGGCCCGTGACGGTGCCAATGATGGCGGCCAAGGGCGTGCGCAGGTCATGGGACAGGGAGGTCAGCATGGCGGAGCGCAGCCGTTCCGTCTCCCCCTCCAGCTTGGCCTGATCGATGGCGCGGACCAGCTTCACCCGCTCAATCGCCACCGCCGCCTGATCCAGCAGCGCATCCAGCAGGCGGCGGTCATCGGGCGTCAGCAGGGGGCCGGTGCCGGCATCATCGCTGCCGATGCCCGCCACCGCGACGGTCGCGCGTTCGGTGCGCAGCGGCAGGTACAGGCGCTGCGTGCCCGGCAGGGTGGCAGCCCCCCGCCCCGCCGGCTTGCCATTCTCAAACGCCCAGACGGCGGCGGCATGGTCGGCATTGGAAATCTGGTCATCGGGCGGGTAGGCGGATGCCGGATACAGGCTGGCGGCATTGTCATCATCCGCCGGCAGCATCAGAACGACGCGCAGTTTCAGCATCAAGGCGATCTGGTGGCTGGCCGCCCACAGTAGATCATCCATATCGCCGATCCCAGCCAGCTTGCTGGCAAAGGCCGACAACTGTGCCGTGGTGCGGGCCCGGACGCGGGCGATTTCCGCCTGTTCGCGTACCCGCGCCGTCAACCGGCTGGTCAGCATGGCCACGGCGGTGAAGAAGACCAGCGACCAGATGTTGGACGGGTCCCCGACGGAGAAGGTGTAAAGCGGCGGCAGGAAGAAGAAATTATAGGCGGCAACGGCCAGCACCGCCGTGAACAGCGACGGCAGGAAGCCGTGCAGAACCGCACTGCCCAGCACCGCCATCAGGAACACAAGGCTGATATTCTGCACGCCCAGCCATTCATCGACCAGGACCCCTGCCCCCAGCGCCATGGCGGTGAAGGCGATGCCGGCCAGATAGGCCTTGTAATCGGCGGGTCTTGCGGGGGGCCGGGTGGTCACGCGGCGGGCGGCGTTGCTGTCGGGGTCGGGCTGTTCGCTGGCGATGACATGCACGGAAATGCCCGTGGCCCGGCGCAGCAGATCATGCACCACCGACCCGTTCACCATCTCAAACCAGCGCGACCGCTGCGACTTGCCGATGATGATCTGGGTGATGTTATGGGCGTGCGCAAAGCCGACCAGCGCCTCCGTCACCGTCCGGCCCGGCAGGGTCAGCGCCTCCCCGCCCAGCTGTTCGGCCAGACGCAGCGTATCGGCCACGCGGTCGCGCGCCGCCTCGTCCAGGCGCTGATGGCGGGCGGTTTCCACATAGATGGCGGTGAAGGGGGCCTTCAGCCGGTCGGCCAGACGCTTGGCATGGCGGACCAGCCCGCCCGCCCCCGGATCGTCGGAGATACAGACCAGCAGCCGGTCACCCGCCGCCCACGGCCCGGCAATGGCGTGGCTGCGCATATAGGTGACCATCTGGTCATCCACCCGCTGCGCCGTGCGCCGCAGCGCCAGTTCGCGCAGCGCCGTCAGGTTGCCGGGGGAGAAGTAATGTTTCAGGGCACGTTGGGCCTGATCACGGACATAGACCTTGCCCTCGCCTAACCGCTTGATCAGGTCGGCGGGGGTGAGGTCGATCACCTCCACCTCGTCGGCGCTGTCGATCACCTGATCGGGCACCGTCTCGCGCACCCGAATGCGGGTGATGCGGGCGACCACATCATTCAGGCTTTCCACATGCTGGACGTTCAGTGTGGTCAGCACATCGATGCCGGCGTCGCGCAATTCCTCCACATCGGAATGGCGCTTGGCGTGTCGGCTGCCGGGCGCGTTGGTATGGGCCAGTTCATCGACCAGGACCATGGCGGGACGGCGCGCGATCAATCCGTCCAGGTCCATCTCCGACAATTCCTGCCCGCGATAGGACAGGCTTTTGCGCGGGAAAACCTCCAGCCCGGCCAGCATGGCGTCGGTTTCGGCCCGTCCATGGGTTTCGACCACACCGACCACGATATCGACCCCGTCCTTTTTCAGGGCGTGGGCCGTGCGCAGCATCTCATACGTCTTGCCCACGCCGGGGGCGGCACCCAGAAAGATTTTCAGCTTGCCGCGCCGTTCAGCCGTGGCCGCCTGCAGCAGGGCGTCGGGGGAGGGCCGGCGCGTATCATCGGCCATGATGATTACGCCTGCTTGGCGTCGATGATGGAGCGGCGGACGGCGCGGGTGCGGGTGAACAGCTCATGCAGCTTTTCCCCCTCGCCCCAGCGGATGGCGCGCTGCAAGGCGGTCAGATCCTCGGTGAAGCGCTGGATCACCTCCAGCACCGCCTCCCGGTTGTTCAGGAAGATGTCGCGCCACATGGTCGGGTCGCTGGCCGCGATGCGGGTGAAGTCGCGGAAGCCGGACGCGCTGAACCGGATCACCTCGGACTGGAGATGGTCTTCCAGATCGGTGGCCGTGCCCACGATGGTATAGGCGATCAGGTGGGGCAGGTGGCTGGTGATGGCCAGCACCCGGTCATGATGGCCGGGTTCCATCACCTCGATCATCGACCCGCAGCCGGTCCAGAAGGCCGACAGCTTGTCCAATGCGGTCTGATTGGTGCCCGGCGTGGGGGTCAGGATGCACCAGCGGCCCTTGAACAGCAGGGCGAAACCACTTTCCGGGCCGGAATGTTCAGTGCCGGCCAGGGGATGGCCGGGAATGAAATGCACCCCGTCGGGCACATGCGGGGCGATATCGCGGATCACCGACTGTTTCACCGACCCGACATCGGTCAGGATGCTGCCCGCCGTCAGGTGCGGGCCGATGACGGCGCCCAGATCGGCAAAAGCGCCGATGGGCGTGGCCAGCACCACCAGATCGCATTGCGACACCAGGGCGGGATCGGTCCCGGCCTGCTGTGCCAGCCCCAGTTCCAGCACGCGGTCACACACGTCCTGCGACCGGTCCACGCAGACCACGCCGTTGGCCAAACCCGGATATTCCGCCACGCACCGCGCGATCGACGAACCGATCAGGCCGAAGCCGACGATGGCAACCTTGTTGAACAGCGGGGCGGTCATGGGGGGCAACCTTGCATGCAGAAAAGACAAGACCGGGGTTCACTATCATGTGAACCCCGGTCCCGTGTAGAGCGGATTAGGCGGAGCCGTAATCCGTGGCTGTTCTGTAATCGTGGCTGTGGTTCCCTCACCCTCCCATTGGCTGGCGCCAACGGGCCCCTCCCTCTCCCACCTTCGTGGGCGAGGGAAGAAATTTTAGCCCCTCGCCCGTTTACGGGAGAGGGAGGGGCCCGAACGCGCCAGCGTTTGGGAGGGTGAGGGAGCCGGCGCCCTTACATCTTGAAGGTCAGGCGCGCATAGCCGAACTGGCCCGGCGCGTCATAGGTGGTGGGGTCGTAATTGTTCAGGCCGCAGCTGAAGCAGGCCGGCGGGTCCTTGTCGAACAGGTTGTTGACGCCAAGGGTCATGCCGATCTTGCTGTCGAACATCGCCGGGTACCAGCTGACCTGTACGTCGGTATAGAGACGGTCGTTCAGCTTGTTGACGGCCTGGGTTTCATCCACGCTCTTCACGAAGCGGTTGGTGAGCGAGGCGGAGAAATCATTCTTCGCCCAATCCAGGATCGCCGTGGCCTTGTACTTGGGGAAGGCTTGGTCAGGGCTGCCCTTTTCGGTGCCTTCACGGTCGATCTTGGAGGTGCCGCTGGTGGCCGGGACCGTCTCCGTATAGTTCAGCAGGAAGGTCTGGTTCAGGCTGAAGCGGAAGGTGCCCAGGTCGCTTTCGGGACCCTGCCAGTTGATGGTGAAATCGATGCCGTTGGTGTCGATGGCGCCGATATTCTGCAACAGACCGCTGATCTGGTTGATGGCGCCAGAGGCGGTACGGGTGACAGAGCCGCAGGAGAAGGCGTCGTTATTCTGTTCGCAACGGCCCAGGATGGTCTCCGCCCCGATCGGCTGGATCGCGTCCTTCAGCGAGATGTCATAATAATTCACCTCGAAATCCAGACGGTCGGCCCAGCCCATTTCCCAGGACGGGCTGAACACGCCACCAAACACCCAGCTTTCCGAGGTTTCGGGCTTCAGCTTCTTGTTGCCGCCGGTGATGACCGACAGCTGCGGGTTGGCCTGCACATAGGAACCGCTGGCCGGCACGCCATGGGCGATACAGTTGGCGCGAACACCCGCTGCCGCCGCGGTGCCACCGAACCGGCCCAGCATGTCGGAGCAGGGATCGACCAGTTCCTGGTCAAAGCGCGATGGGGTGCCGAACAGTTCGCCGATGCCCGGCGCCCGGAAGCCCTGGCCATAGGAACCCCGCAGCAGCACGTCATCATTCAGGCGCCAGTTGACGCGACCGCTATAGGTCGTCTCGCTGCCGAAGGTGGAATAATCGGAATAGCGCAGGGCACCCGACACTTCCAGCAGCTTGGCGATGGGCATGTCGGCGATCAGCGGCACGCGCAGCTCACCATAGGCCTCATTCACGTCGAAGCTGCCCTTGGACGGCTGGGCCGGGATGTCGGAACCCAGGCCGGCGGCGACCACGGCATCCGGCTGGAACTCACCACGCTGGTCACGGTACTCGTATCCCACGGCCAGACCGACGGCACCCGCCGGCATCTGGAACAGGTCACCCGACAGGTTGAAGGAGGTGTCGGCCAGACGCTGCTTGCTGCTGTCCTGCTGCGTGAACAGCACATAATCGATCATCGGCTGGGTGATGGAACCCTGGCCACCGAAAATGTTGAAGGGCACGCAGGAACCGGTGCAGTTGGCGACGGGACCCAAGGCCTGGGCCAGACGCTGCGCGTTCACATTGCCCGTGAATTTCTGCGTGGCGCTGTTGCGGGAGAAGATGGTGTTGACATCCCAGTACCACTTGTTCTCGCCCAGCATCAGCGAGCCGTCCAGCGTGCCGGACACGTACCAGGTGTTCACCTCCTGCTCATAATGGCGGGGGCCCGCCTCGACAAAGCGGCGACCGATGAAGGCGTAATTAGCCGGACCATTGGCCCCGCCCGACGACAGGGTCACGCCGAACGGGTTGTAGGGGTTGGTACGGTCGATGCTGATCTGGTCCAGCAGATTGCCATTGCCGGCATCGGGACCCACGAACAACGGGATCGGGGCAGCCTGGTTGGCGGACTGGCGGTTGTTATAGACAGCCTTCAGGCGGAAATTGATGTCGGGCGTGATCTCCTGGGTGACCTGGAAATAGGTGCCCAGACGTTCCGACGGGGCCTGGATATAGTTATAGGGCTGGAAATTGAAGCGGTCGGCGGTGGTGAAGTTCTTGAAGCTGCCCGCCGTGGGGTTCAGCGGGTCGAAGGTCGGACGGCCCGTCAGCACCGCGTTCTTCAAGGTGAGGTTCATGCCCTCGCCCGTGACGGGATTGTTGACGATGAAGCGGCCCAACGGCGTGCCCGACGAACAGGAGCTGTCGCAGGCGGTGACGCCCGGCGTCGGGAACTGCGAGATGGAGCGGTCGCCCGACATCACGCTTTCCTGCTTCACATAGGTCAGGTCGGCCACGATGCTGGTGCCGCCGGAGGTGGCACCCCAGGACAGGTCATATTCCTGCGTGACGCCATCGCCTTCATCAAAGGCGCCGACCTGGGCGGAACCGGAGAAGCCATCCTGCTTGCGCTTGGTGATGATGTTCACCACGCCGGAAATGGCATCGGAGCCGTAAATGGGCGAGGCGCCTTCCTGCAACACCTCGATCCGGTCGATGATGCCCTTGGGGATCGAGTTCAGGTCGGTGGAGGAGGGGATGCCCGACGCGGATGCGCCATTGACCCAGCGCAGGCCATCGACCAGCACCAGGGTGCGGCGCGAGCCCAGATAGCGCAGGTCCACTTCCGCCGAACCGGCACCCACGCCGCCGCCATCGGGCGGGTTGCCGAAATTGCCGCTATTGTTGAACTTGCTGTTCAGGCCGCCGCCGGAGATGGGCAGGCGCTGAAGAATTTCGGCGGTGCTGGACAGGCCGGTACGGGCCATGGCCTCGCTGTCGAGCTGTACGATCGGCTGCGTCTGGTTCAGCGGGCTTTGCCGGATACGCGAACCGGTGACGACAATTTCATCCAGCGTATCCTGGGCGGCGGCAGGCATCGCACTGGCGGCGCCGGCTGCCAAAAGGGCAAGCGTCGCCGTCCTGAAAAACAGGCTGTTCTTGGATTGCATTAGGTTCCCCTGTCCGAGAAAGGTTTGTTTTTAAACGCGGTTTCATGCCCGCGCCGCACAGCGTTAACAGATTATCAACCATCTGCGGAAGTCCCATGATTGCAACGGAATCGTATCCTTGGTCACTGTTTCTTTTCTGCATCTAAACAATTGGTACCAGTGATTGCGGCAACCGGTGTCAGGCTGCATACTTGGTTCTGCCCAATAGGGAGGGGGGAACCATGTATAGTGATGAAGAACTCGACGCCGCCGTATCGGCTGGTATCTTGAACGATCAGAATGTCGCGGGCTTCCGTGACTTCGTGGCGACAAGAAGGGGCCATGTCGACGCCCCGGAACATGAGCGTTTCCGGCTGCTGACCGGGTTCAACGATGTGTTCGTTTCGGTCTGCTGCGGCCTGATCCTGGCTGCCGCCGCCTATCTGGGGGGACGGGTGCATCCGGCACTGGGCGGGCTGGCCGTGGCAGCCATCAGTTGGGGTCTGGCCGAATATTTCACCCGCCGTCTGCGCCTGTCGCTGTCCAGCATCGTGCTGCTGATCGGCTTTGCCGGCGGCACCCTGGTGGCCGGCCTGACGGGTCTGTTCGACCTGCTGGGCCTGGAACAGGCACGCATCCAGAATATGGCCGATGCCGCCGGTGCCATTGCCGGGGCGACGGTTCTGGCCGGGGTCGGTGCCTATGCCCATTGGCGCCGCTTCATGGTGCCGATCACGGTGGCAGCCGGGTCGGCCATCGCCCTGGCCGCTGTTGCGGCCCTGGCCGTGCTGGCGGTGCCGTCCTTACGTGACAGTATGCGGGTGCTGGTGCTGATCGGCGGGCTGGTGATGTTCGCCATCGCCATGCGCTGGGACAGCCAGGACCGGACGCGCAATACCCGCCGTTCCGACGTGGCCTTCTGGCTGCACCTGTCGGCCTCGCCCATGATCATCCATCCGGTCTTCTCCTGGGTGGGTGCCAATGGGGCGGTGCAGATGGTCAGCCCCGGCCTGGCGCTGGCCACCTGCATCGGCACCTATCTGGTGATCGCCCTGGTGTCGCTGGCCATCGACCGCCGGGCCATGCTGGTCTCGGCCCTGGCCTATGTGCTGTATGCGATGGGGCAGCTGTTCGCCATGGCGGGCACGGCCAAGGAGATGAACATGGCCCTGGCGGCCCTGGTCATCGGGTCGGGCCTGCTGCTGTTGTCCACGCAATGGGAAGCCGCCCGCCGCCTGCTGGTCCCGCACCTGCCGGGCGGCATGCGGGAGATGCTGCCCGTCGCGCGGTGATTGATCAGAGACCTTGATTGTCAGGGCTCCCCTTCGGCTCGACCTGACCTACGGCGCTTTCACCTGTAGGTCAGGTCGAGGCGGATGCCGAGCCCTGACTTTTTCTTCTTCAACCCCTTCCATGCGTAACTTCCTTGCCTCACTGCCATGGCGCTATGCTACGCACGGTCCCTTGACCTGACGCAGCAACGCCCGGTCCGGGGTCCCACCCCCCGCCAGGGCAGAGGATTGAAGTGATGAGCAAGCGACGCGACGGCGGCCATGCCGCCAAGGGACCCAGCCAGCGCCAGTTGCGCGTGGGCGAGGAAATCCGCCACATCCTGGCCGATATTTTCCGCCGCGGGGAATTCCGCGATCCCGAACTGATGGACCTGAACGTCACCGTGTCGGAAGTGCGCATCAGCCCCGACCTGAAGAACGCCACCGCCTTCGTCATGCCGCTGGGCGGGTCCAAGCCGGAACTGGTGGCGGCACTCAACCGCGCCTCGGCCTTCCTGCGCACCCAGATGGCGCATGAAATGCGCCTGCCCTATGCCCCGCGCCTGTCCTTCCAGCTGGATACCAGCTTCGACTACGCGGAAAAGATCGACCGTATCCTGCACGACCCGCATGTCGCGCGCGACATGACGGGCATCGTCGACACCGGCAACAATGCCGAAGAGGACAAGGAAGAGGGCGGGGACCAGAACCATGGCGCGTAAGCGCAAGGGCGTTCCCCGTCACGGCTGGCTGGTGCTGGACAAGCCCGGCACCATGACCAGCACGCAGGCGATGGCAAAGGTGCGCTGGATGATGAATGCGGAAAAGGCGGGCCATGGCGGCACGCTGGACCCCATCGCCACCGGCATCCTGCCCATCGCCTTCGGGGAGGCGACCAAGACCGTCCAATACGCCATGGATGGGCACAAGACCTACCGTTTCGTGATGAAATTCGGGGAGGCGACGGACACTGACGACCGCGCCGGCCAGGTCATCGCCACCAGCGATGTGCGCCCCACGGATGAACAGATCGAAAAAGCGCTGGAGGCCTTCCAGGGCCTGATCAGCCAAGTGCCGCCGCAATATTCCGCCATCAAGGTGGATGGCGAGCGCGCCTATGATCTGGCCCGTGAGGGGGAGGCGGTGGAACTGGCCGCCCGTACCGTCCGTATCGACGGTTTCCACCTCACGGGCCGGCCCGACGATGACCATGCCGAGTTCGAGGTGGAATGCGGCAAGGGCACCTATATGCGCTCGCTGGCCCGCGATCTGGCCCTGGCGGTGGGTACCGTCGGCCATATCACGGTGCTGCGCCGCCTGTCGGTGGGGCCGTTCAGCCTGGCCAATGCCGTCACGCTGGAACAGTTGGAACAGATCGTGGCGGAAGGGGAGCCGGATCGGCTGCTGATGCCCGTCGCGGCCCCGCTGGACCGGCTGCCCGCCATCGACCTGACCCCGGTGGAGGCCGACCGCCTGCGCCATGGCCAGGGTGTGTCGCTGCTGCGCCGGGCCGACCTGGACCGGCTGGAGGCGCTGCGCGGCGCCGGTGGGGAGGAGGGCACGGCGCTGGCCCTCACCGAAGGCCGCCCCGTGGCCCTGGTCCGGCTGGAGGGTGGCGAGCTTCGGCCCGCGCGAGTGTTGAACCTGTAGCTTTTCGTGTTCCTCAATCGCCGGCGCTGCATCCGCAGCTTGGCTACGCCGCATGAGCGGCGCGGCGGCCGTCGCCGCCGGAGCTGTTTCCGGTCAACCGAAAACAGCCCTTACGCTGGCTTCGGTTCGGCGTCCAGGTCGGCGCCCAGGTCGGCGGGCGGGGGTTCCGGCGGGGCGATGGGGGCCTTAGGCGTCAGGGCCACCAGACCCTCCGCGATCATGCCGCGCGCCGTTTCCCGTTCCCCCATGACCACGGTGCTGGCGCCGTTCTGGGTCAGATAGACCACTTCCTCGTCGGCATGGGCGCGGGCGATGATGGACAGGCCGGGATTGGCCACCCGCGTCTGGCGGATGATCTGTCCCGCTTCGAACGAGCCGGGGATGGCAATGAACATCAGGCGGGCGGCGGACAGGTTCAGGGCCGACAACACCTCCGGCACCACGGCATTGCCCACAACCACCTCCACCCCCTGCTCCCGCAGGCTGTCGATGCGCTTCTGACTATCCTCCACCACCAGGAAGGGCACGCCCTCCTCCTTCAGCCGGGCGGAAATCAGGCTGCCGACCCGTCCATGGCCGATGATGATGGCATGGCCGGTCAGGCTGGTGGGCGGGATCGGCTCGCGCGTCGGCTCCACCACGGCGGCGGGGACGACAGCGTCGCCGCCGCCGGGTTCCAGCCGGTGGCCGAACTTGTCGATCAGGGTGAACATCACGGGGTTCATCAGGATCGACAGGATGGCCCCGACCAGCACCAGATCCTGACCTTCCTGCGGCAGCAGGCCCAGATTGACGCCCAGCGCCGCCAGGATGAAGGAGAATTCACCGATCTGCGCCAGCGAGGCGGAGATGGTCAGCGCGGTACTGCGCGGATGGCCGAAGGCCAGCACAATCAGGTAGGCGGCAATCGACTTACCGAACACGATGATCAGGACGGTGGCCAGCACGGGCAGCGGTCGTTCGATCAGGATGGCCGGATCGAACATCATGCCGACCGACACGAAGAACAGCACCGCGAACGCGTCACGCAGCGGCAGCGATTCCTCCGCCGCGCGATGCGACAGGGGCGATCCCGACAGGACCATGCCCGCGAAGAAGGCACCCAGCGCAAAGGACACACCGAACAGGGTGGCAGCCCCATAGGCTACGCCCAGGGCGATGGCCAGAACCGCCAGCCGGAACAGCTCGCGTGAACCGCTATGCGCGACCTCGTGCAGAACCCAGGGAATGACGCGCTTGCCCACCACCAGCATCAGGGCAACGAAGGCCGCCACCTTGCCCAAGGTGATGGCGATGACGGTGATCAGATCGGCCCCGCTGAGCGCGGGGGCGGCGGCGGTTGCCCCCTCGGCCCCGGCCTTGTCGCCCAGCAGCCCGGCCAGGGCCGGCAGCAGCACCAGGGCCAGGACCATGGCCAGATCCTCAACGATCAGCCAGCCGATGGCGATGCGGCCCCGCTTGCTTTCCACCAGCCGCCGCTCCTGCAGGGCGCGCAGCAGAACCACGGTGGAGGCAACCGACAGGGCCAGACCGAAGACCAGACCGGCCCCGATGCTCCACCCCAGCGCCCAGGACAGGCCCATGCCCATCAGGGTAGCAAGGCCGATCTGGCCGATGGCGCCGGGAATGGCGATGGCCTTCACCGACATCAGGTCCTTGACGGAGAAATGCAGGCCCACCCCGAACATCAGCAGGATGACGCCGATTTCCGCCAGCTGCGGCGCCAGATTCATGTCGGCGACATAGCCCGGCGTCCCCGGCCCGATGATCACACCGGCCAGCAGATAGCCGACCAGGGGAGAGATTTTAAGCTTCTGCGCGATGGCCCCGAAAATGAACGCCAGCGCCAGGGCCGCGACAATCATTGTAATCAGGGGCACATCATGCATGAGAAGCCTGCCTTTCATCCGGGCCAATGACCGGGCAGGGTCTTGACCTCTCAACCATTTGATCCAATATCACCCAATATGGTTGAGACACTGCGGATTGCAACCCGTGCCACATGAACTTTCTTCACTGACGCTTTCGCCCGCGCAATGCCGCGCCGCGCGCGGCCTGCTGGACTGGAGCCAGGAACAGCTGGCCCAGGCATCGGGCCTGTCGCGCAGCACCGTCCGCGACTTCGAAAGCGGCCGGCATGAACCGCACCGGGGCAGCCTAGTCCTGTTGTTGCAGACGCTGGCGGAACAGGGCGTGGAACTGGTCGCGGCGGTGGATGGGGCAGGCGAGGGGGTGCGGTTTAGGGCGTGAGGCGAGGTTGCTGCCCTCACCCTCCTAAACGCTTGCGCGTTTGGGAGGGTGAGGGGTCCTTCCTCAATCCAGCGCGAACACCATCGCCTTCAGATACTGCGTTTCCGGCAGCAGCGGGTGGACAGGGTGATCGCTGCCGGCGCCGGCAAAGCGCAGGATGCGGCCTTGGCGGCCGGCATCGCCCAGACCGCGCGCGACCTCCGTATGGAACAAGGGCGGCTCCATATTGTGGGAGCAGCTGGCCACCAGCAGCATGCCGCCGGGGGCTACCAGACGGGCGGCGGCCTTGGTCATGCGGCGATAGGCGCGGCTGCCTACCGCCAGGTCCTTCTTGGATTTCACGAAGGCCGGCGGATCGGCGATCACCACATCGAAGGTCCTGCCTTCGGCCACCCATTGGTCCATCAACGTGAATGTATCGCCCTTTTCCGCCGTCACGCGGTCGGCCACGCCATTGGCCTCTGCCGCCTTCATGGCGATGGAAAGCGACAGGGCGGACCGATCGACCAGCGTAACATGCGATGCGCCACGCTTGGCGGCCAGCACGCCGAAACCGCCGGCATAGGTGTAGAAATCCACCACGCTGCGGCCTTGGGCTAGATTGGCGATGAAGGAACGGTTGTCGCGCTGATCGAAGAACCAGCCGGTCTTCTGTCCTTCCGACAGGTCGGCGAAGAAGGTGGCGCCGTTCTCCTCCAGCGGGATCAGGCCCTGGACGGAGCCCTTCACCACCTTCACCTCCTCGTCCAGCCCCTCAAAGGACCGGGCCGTGCTGTCATTGCGCAGCACGATGGAAGACGGGTTCAGCACCTCGTCCAAGGCGGCCAGGATCATGGGCAGGCGGCGATCCATGGCGACATTGTTGGCCTGCACCACCATGATATCGCCATAGCGGTCAATGATCAGGGCCGGGAGGCCGTCGCTTTCGGCATGGATCAGACGGTAGAAGGGCCGGTCATAAAGCCGTTCGCGGATTTCCAGGGCGCGGCGGATGCGGCGCACGAAGAAGGCCGTGTCGATGGCTTCCGCCGGATCGCGGGTCAGGAAGCGTGCGCAGATCAGGCTGTGCGGGTTGAAGGCGGCCACACCCAGGGTGGCACCGCCGGCATCGGTGACGCGGACAATGGACCCTGCCGGCAGCGCCTTGGCCGCCTTGTCCATGTCCACCTCGTTCGAATAGACCCAGGGATGGCCTTGCTGCGCCCGCTTGTGTCGGCCCGCCTGGATGCGGATCACCGGCAAGGAGGCAGGCTTGGCGGACGGGGTCGGTGTATCGGTGGTCATGGCGGGGGCCGTCGCGGCGGGGATGTCGGTCATGGCGCGGAAAATACCGCCGCAATCCCCTTCGGCTCAAGCCACAAGGCGGCCACCCTGCCATTCAAAAGCCTTAAGATGCCGAGACACAGGCCGGTGACCACCGGCCCAGCGCCCGTGCGCCGTGATGCCCAAGCCGCCGGATGGCGGCGCCCGGCATTTGAGGGAACAAACAATATCACCCCAGCGGTCGGCACAGGCGCAGATCCTCGCGGTAATGGCCATGTTCCAGGGCACGGGCCAGGGCCACCGACACGCTGGTCCCGATGCCTTCCCGCTGCGGCAGGTGCAGATGCACGGCATTGCAGCCGAGATCCTTTGCCATCCGGTCCATATCGTCCAGTAAGACATCAATGGCGGCTTCCGGCTCGATCAGGTCCAGAGCCAGGAACATGTCGACCTGGAACACCTTGCCATGCCGGGGGCTGGGCAGGATCTGATAGGCGTAGATGCCATGGATATAGCCATGGTCGCCCTCCACGGTCCGGATGCCGCCCTCTGCGGTGCCCAGCAGCAGGCCGGCATAATGGCGCCAGGCCTCGCGGTCATCGGCGGCGCGGCCCGTCTGCACCAGGGGCCAGGCCTGATCGATGCGGCGGCGGTCCAGCGGCTTGACGGAAAAACGGTCGGACATGGTCACCCGTTCCGGCGAGATAAGCACGGCGAAGTCTCTGTCTGTCTGAACAAGGCTGCCGTGCGTTTGCACGGACGGTCCCCCATCGTTAACCGATATGCCGATGGTCGCGCTTTGATCTGGATCAAGGCGCGTTCAAGCGGTTGGGCCTAGACCTCTGGATATGTGTTCATCGGCCAACCATTATGAAATCCTTCAATTGGCTGGCGGACATGACTGGAAGTGCTCCACCGGCCTTGTTGCGCGTTGTGGATCGTTTCCAAAAGGCGCATTCTTCCTTCCGGTGGAAAACCGGGGGCGATGCTTATATCGGGGGGCCTCACATGGCGTTGGCTGAACATGCATGCACACGGGAAGGCGCCGTGGCGGCCCGTATCGACGTTGCGCCGTGCAATGCCTGCCCGGTGCGCAGCATGTCTGTCTGCTCCGCCCTGGAAGCGGACGAGCTGAAGCGGCTGGCCGATATCCTGGTGTCGGTGAAGGTCGATGCCGGCCACACCCTGTTTGCCGAGGGGGACGGGGCCGACACCCTGTTCAATGTCACCGCCGGTACCATGAAGCTGTACAAGCTGCTGCCCGATGGGCGGCGGCAGATCACGGGGTTCCTGCTACCCGGTGATTTCCTGGGCCTGTCGATCAACGACACCTATGCCTATTCGGCGGAGTCGGTGACGGCGGCTACCCTGTGCCGTTTCCCCCGCCGCCGCCTGGAAGGGCTGCTGGAGGATTATCCCAAGATGCAGCGCCGGCTGTTTGCCATGGCGTCCAGTGAGCTGGCGGCGGCGCAGGATCAGATGCTGCTGCTGGGCCGCAAGAACGCCAAGGAGCGTATCGCATCCTTCCTGCTGATGCTGTCGGAACGCGCCAAACGGCGCGGCTATGCCGAGAACCCGGTGCATGTACCGATGAGCCGGTCGGACATTGCCGACTATCTGGGCCTGACCACGGAGACGGTCAGCCGCACCTTCACGCAGCTGAAGACCAGCCGCGCCATCTCCCTGCTGGAAGGCGGCAAGGTCCGCCTGAACGATGTGGAGACCCTGCAGGAGCTGGCCGAGGGGGCGTGACCCTTCAGGCCGCAGCACCCTGCCGCGCCGCCACGGCGGCTTCCGCCTGCGACAGAAGATCGGCCAGGATGTCGGCCACAGGCTGTTCCTTGTTGACCATGCCCACCGACTGACCGGCCATCAGCGACCCGTTCTCCACATCGCCATCAATGACGGCGCGGCGCAGGGCGCCGGCCCAGTAATGCTCGATCTCCAGCTGGGCTTCCTTCTGGTCCAGCTCACCTGCATCGAAGCGCGCGATCACTTCGCGCTGCTTGTCCATGAAGCGCTTGGTGCCCTCGTTCTGCAGGGCGCGGACGGGGATGACCGGGAAGCGGCTGTCCAGCGCCACGCTGGCCACCGCGTCACGTGCATTGCCCCGGATGAAGGCCTGCTTGAATTTCGGGTGCGCACGGCATTCGCTGGCGCAGACGAAACGGGTGCCCAGTTGCACGCCGGCGGCCCCCATCTCCAGGTAGGAGACAATGGCCTCCCCCCGCCCGATGCCGCCCGCCACGAACACCGGCACATCGCGGATTTCCGGCAGGATTTCCTGGGCCAGGACGGAAGTGGAGACAGGCCCGATATGGCCGCCCGCCTCGCTGCCCTCGATCACGATGGCGTCGGCACCGCTGCGGATCAGCTTCTTGGCGATGACCAGGGCGGGGGCGAAGCACATGACCTTGGCCCCGCCATCGCGCGCCGCCTTGATGGCGACAGCGGGGGGAAGGCCGCCGGCCAGCACGATATGGCCCACCTTCTCTTCCAGGCAGACCTGCACCAGTTGATCCAGCTGCGGATGCAGGGTGATCAGGTTGACGCCGAAGGGCTTCGTCGTCAGCGCCTGGGTGCCCCGGATTTCATCGCGCAGCAGGTCGGGCGACATCGACCCTGACGCGATGACACCAAAGCCGCCAGCATTGGAAATGGCCGCCACCAGCGCACGGTCCGACACCCAGGTCATGGCCCCGCCCATGATGGCGAGATCGGTGCCCAGATAATCACGGCCCCGCGACCAGAGCTGATCCAGATGATGGCGAGCGGTCATGGCGACGGGCCCTTCAATATTTGACTGCCGAATGGTCGGCGTTCACTACCGCCGGGCATGTGCCCGGTCAAGGGGTGCGCGCCAAATGAAAAGGCCCGGCGCCGTTTCCAGCGCCGGGCCTAACCGAGAACGGATAAGGGCTTATGCCTTATCGAGACCATAGGCCGTGTGCAGGGAGCGCAGGGCCAGTTCGGTATATTCCTCGGCGATCAGGACGGAGACCTTGATCTCGCTGGTGCTGATGACCTGGATATTGATGCCACGGTCGGCCAACGCCTTGAACATGCGCTGGGCGACACCGGCGTGGGAGCGCATGCCGACGCCGATCACCGACACCTTCACGACATTCGCGTCCGAGACGAGACGACGATAGTTCAGCGTGTCCCTGGACTTTTCCAACACCTGGACCGCGCGGTCGATATCGGCCTTGCCGACCGTGAAGGTCATGTCGGTGGTGCGGCCATCTTCGGACACGTTCTGCACGATCATGTCGACATTGATGGCGGCATCCGTCAGGGGCCCGAAGATGCGGGCGGCCACGCCCGGCTGGTCTTCCACGCCAATCAGGGTGATCTTCGCCTCGTCCCGGCTATAGGCGATGCCGCTGACCAGTTCCTGTTCCACGATCTCATCCTCGTCCACGACCAGGGTGCCGGGCAGTTCGGAGCCAGCCGCCTGTTCAAAAGTTGACAATACCTGCACCCGCACATGGTGCTTCATGGCCATCTCGACCGACCGCGTCTGCAGGACCTTGGCGCCCAGCGACGCCATTTCCAGCATTTCCTCATACGTGACGCGGTGCAGCTTGCGCGCCGACTTCACGATGCGGGGATCGGTCGTATAGACGCCGTCGACATCGGTATAAATGTCGCAGCGGTCGGCTTTCAAGGCCGCAGCCAACGCCACCGCCGAGGTGTCGGACCCGCCACGGCCCAGCGTGGCGATCCGGCCCTTCTCCGTCACGCCCTGGAAGCCGGCGACGACGCCGACCACGCCCGTGGACATATTGTCCGACAGGTTCGTGGTGTCGATCCGCTCGATGCGGGACTTGCCATGCGTGTCATCGGCGATCAGCGGGATCTGCCAGCCCTGCCAGGAACGGGCGGGGATACCGATTTCCTGAAGCGCGATGGCCAGCAGGCCCGACGTCACCTGTTCGCCGGACGCGACAACGGCGTCATATTCGGCCTGATCATGAACCCGGGATATCTGCTTGCAGTAATCGACCAGCTGGTTGGTCACGCCCGACATGGCGGAGACGACGACGGCCACTTCGTGCCCGGCATCGACCTCCTGTTTCACCTTTTTAGCGACATTCTTGATCCGCTCGATATCGCCGACCGAGGTGCCACCGAATTTCAGGACAAGCCGCGCCATAACGCCATTCCATCAAGGGTCAGGGTAATTTTCGCAAAGGCTCCGGTGCCGGAGCGGGCTATCCATAACCCGACGCACCATGGGCCGCAAGGCGCGCCCATCGCACTGCACCCATGAAGCGGCGTGGTGTGCGCGCCCACGCGTCCTATTGACCCCGCGACAGGCCGTCCCAGCTTTGCTATGCCGTTTGCCGAAGTCCGGGAGAGATGAACCATGAACGCCGCAGCCAACGCCCAGGCCCAGCCCCGCACCACCGTCGATCCGGCAGAGATCGAGCGGTTCAGCCGCATCGCCGCCGAATGGTGGGACCCGGCGGGCAAGTTCCGGCCGCTGCACAAGTTCAATCCCGTGCGTCTGGCCTGGCTGCGCGATGTGATCTGCAAGGCGCATGACCGCGACCCCCATGCCCCGCGTCCCCTGGACGGTATCCGCATCCTGGATGTGGGCTGCGGCGGCGGGCTGCTGTCGGAACCGCTGGCCCGGCTGGGCGCGACGGTCACGGGCATCGATGCGGCGGAAAAGAATGTGAAGACCGCGGCAGCACATGCCGCCGAAACCGGCGTGACCGTCGATTACCGCGCCACGACGGCAGAGGATCTGGCAGCAAGTGGGGAACAGTTCGACGTGGTCCTGGCCATGGAGATTGTCGAGCATGTGGCCGATGTCGACCTGTTCGTGCGCACCGTCGCGGGGCTGGCCCGGCCCGGCGGGCTGGTCTTCATGGCCACCTTGAACCGCACCACCAAGAGTTTTCTGTTCGGCATCGTGGCGGCGGAATATGTGCTGCGCTGGCTGCCACGCGGTACCCATGACTGGAAACGTTTCCTGAAGCCGTCGGAACTGACCGGCACCCTGCGCCGGGCGGGCGTGGAGGTACGGGAGGTCACGGGCGTCGCCTATAACCCCATCTCCGACCGGTTCAGTCTGGCCGCCAAGGATCTGGACGTGAACTACATGCTGTGGGGTACGCGCGGATAAGGGAGGGCGGCAATGGTCCGTCACCGCGCCCTGTATCACCGGAAACAGGCATAATCCTTTCGGTCAGGTCCCAAGCCTTTCCAGTAGGCACGCCGCGCGGCATAGTGGCGCCGTCATTGCGGTATCGAATTGACAGATGTGTCACCGTCCCTTGTCACGTGCCAGGCTGGTCCTGGCCGGTCTGCTGTTCGCGTACCTGGCCGGGATATTGCCCGCCGCCGGGGCGGCAGGTGATCCATGGGGTGATTTCCCCTCAATGGGGTTCACCGATCTGACGGTGGCCGACGGGCTTCCCAACGATACGATCAGTGCGGTGGCACAGGACAAGGCCGGCCTGATCTGGATCGGCACCTTTGCGGGTCTGGCCCGCTATGACGGCTATCGCCTGCATCAATGGGACAGCGACCCGGACGACCCCGACCGTCTGCCGGAGATTTATGTGCGGTCGCTGCTGCCCCTGTCGGATGGGGGCATGCTGATCGGCACGGGGGCCGCCGGTCTGGTCCGGTATGATGCCACCACCGACCATTTCCAGCGGATCAGCGCACAGGACGGGCCCGGTGCCCGCCTCTATGCCATGATGCCGGCCCGCGACGGGGCGGGTGATGCCGCCTGGATCGTGGCCGATGACGGACTTTTCCTGTGGCGGGCCGCCGACAATGTGATGCGCCCGGTGCCGCTGCGGGATGCGGCGGGGCAGCCATTGAACCCCAAACTGTTCGCCGTGCTGGAAGAACCCAATGGCGACCTGTGGGTGGGGGGCATGGGCGGCCTGATGCGCCGTCGCGCGGGCGAGGCGCATTTCACCGCGATACGGGCGGAGGGCCCCGCCGCCGACACCGTGAATGCAGAGATCTGGGTCATCCACCGCGACCGGGAGGGCCGGTTATGGCTGGGGTCGGGTGATGCCGGTGTCGCCTATCTGATGCCGGACGGCAGCGCCCATGCCGTGGCCGGCCTGACGGGGCCGAACGGGCTGGCCGGGCGGCGGACCATCCGGTCGATGGTGGAGGTACCGGGCAAGGGACTGTGGATGGCCACCGACGGTGCCGGCCTGATCATGCTTGACCCCACCACAGGCCGGTTGCGGCAGGTGCGCCATGACCCCGTCCTGCCGGGCAGCCTGAATGGCGACCGGCTGCGCAATGCGATGTTGGACCGGACGGGCAATGTCTGGCTGTCCACGGACCAGGGGGTGGAGCGGTATGATCCGCATGCCAACCGGCTGCGGATCGTGCCGGCCACGCCGCTTTCGCCCATGGCCCTGTCCAATCCCGAAGTCTACACCGCCCATACCGACACGCGCTCCAGGGTCTGGCTGGGTCTGGCCAATGGCGATGTCGATGTGCTGGATCTGGCCGCCGGCCGTATCGACCGGTTGCGCCTGCCGCCGCCCAACAATGGCCGCGATGTCCGCGCCCTGGTGCCGCTGCCCGACGGTCGTCTGCTGGCCGCCGCGCGCGGTGTGGCGGCCATCGATCCGGTCACCATGACCATCACCCCGTCGGCCATCCCCTGTCTGGAAGGACAGATCATCAATGTGATGATCGCGAAGGGGCAGGAGATAATCGCCGGCAGCTTCGACGGGCTGAGCCGTTTCAACATCGGTACGGGCGAGTGCCGGCGCTTCCGCCATGATGCCGCCGACCCCAAAAGCCTGCCCAACGACAATGTCCGCTCCCTGACCATGCTGGGTGACGGAAGGCTGGTGGTGGGTACAGCCGGTGGTCTGGCCGTCACCGAAGGGCAGGGCGGCTTCCGCAACCATCGGCCCGATGCGGGTGATCCCAACAGCCTGTCGCATGCCTATGTCACCGGCATCGCGGAGGACCGGCATGGACGGCTGTGGCTGTCCACGGCAGGCGGCGGACTGGTGGTGACGGATGTGGAGGATCTGGGGGCCAAGCCCCGCTTCCGGTCCATCCGCCGCCGTAACGGCCTGCCGCACGATAATATCGGCGGCCTGGGCATTGATGAGAAGGGGCGCGTCTGGTTCACCACCCCGTCGCGCGTCGGCATGCTGGACCCGCAATCGGGCCGGTTCACCCTGCTGGGCGAACGGGACGGCGCCACCCTGAAATTCTATGTGATCCGCGATGTCGCCAAGGGGCCGGGCGGACAGATGCTGCTGGGCGGGCTGGGCGGGCTGACCATCCTGGATCCCGATGATGATACCGCACCGCCACCCGCCGCCGTCCTGCGCGTCACGGGCTTGGAGATCAATCACCGCGAACTGCCGCCGGCCCTGTTGCCGGAAACCGGCCGCCGCCTGTCGCTTGATGCCGCCCAGCGCAACCTGACCCTGGCCTTCTCCCTGCTGGATTACCGCGCCCCTGGCGATCTGCGCTACCGCCACCGGCTGGACGGGTTCGACCAGGGCTGGCTGGACAGCGGCACCCGCGCGCCGGGCGCCAGCTATACCAACCTGCCCGCCGGTGACTATACCTTGCGGGTGGAGGCGTCGCAGGCAGGGCAGGATACCGTACTGGCCAGCCTGTCGCTGCCCATTTCCATCGCGCCGCATTGGTATGAAACGCTGTGGGCGCGGTTGGGGATGGGGGTGCTGACCATCCTGGCGGTGTTCGGCATCGTGCAGGCCCGTACCGGGGCCCTGCACCGGCAGCGCAGCCGGCTGGAGGCGGAGATCGCGGACCGTACCCGCGATCTGGTGGCCGCCAATGCACGGCTGGACATGCTGGCCAGCACCGACCCGCTGACCGGCCTTCTGAACCGCCGCCGTTTCATGGAACTGGCCGCCGCCGAACAGCTGCGCGCCGGACGGCATCAGCGGCCCTTGTCGCTGCTGCTGATCGACCTGGATCATTTCAAGCGGGTGAATGATCAGCATGGGCATCGCATGGGCGATGCCGTTCTGCGCACCGCCGCCGCCATCCTATCGGGCGCTATCCGTGGCACCGACCTTGCCGCCCGTTTCGGGGGGGAGGAACTGGTTCTACTGCTGCCGGAAACTGATCTGGCAGGGGCGGCAGGCATGGCAGAACGCCTGCGCCAGGCCTTCGCCGCCACCACCACCAGCCTGGATGGCAAGGATGTGCGGGTGACGGCCAGCCTGGGCGTGGCCGCCTGGCGTGGGGCGGGCGAAAGCCTGGATGCCCTGCTGCACCGGGCCGACCAGGCACTGTACGCCGCCAAGCATGCAGGCCGTGACAAGGTGATGGTGGCTGCAGGCACGCAACCCGGCTGAATCCAAGGCTGTTAGAGCTGTTTTCGGTTAACCGAAAGCAGCTCCGGCGGCGACCGCCGCCGCGCGGCCCATGCCGCGTAAGCCCAACCTGCGGATGCAGCGCCGGCGATTGAGGAAAACGAAAAGCACCACCGCAGCCCCCCCATGACATCGATGCGTCATACTGGTCTGGACAGCGACCTTCCGTACCGTCATGTTGCGGGCGCACATTCCGGTCTACCAACCTTCCGTAAATGCGGGGCGCACCATGCTGAAGGACCTGATCGAAGGGTTCCGGGAATTCCGGCGCACGAATTTCAAGCAGCAGCGGGGCCTGTTCCGCACGCTGGCCTGGGCCGGCCAGAAGCCGAAGGCCGCCCTGATCACCTGCTGTGACAGCCGCGTCGATCCGACCCTGATTTTCGCGGCTCAGCCGGGCGATCTTTTCGTTGTTCGAAACGTCGCCAATCTGGTGCCGCCCTATAAGCCCAACCAGGATTATCACGGCACCTCGGCAGCACTGGAATTCGCGGTGCGCGAACTGGGCGTGCAGCTGCTGGTGGTCATGGGCCACAGCCAGTGCGGCGGTGTCGCCGCCTTGCCCAAGGATCGCAGCGACCAGAAATCGGACTTCGTCGATCACTGGATGTCGATCGCCGAACCCGCCCTGGCCAAACTGCGCGAGGGAGAGCCGGCAGGCGCAGAAACCGACCTGCCGGAACTGGAACGTGCCGTGGTCCGGCTGTCGCTGGAGAATCTCCGCACCTTCCCGTGGATCGCGGAAGCCGAAAAGGAAGGCAAGCTGCTGTTGTGCGGGATGCTGTTCGACGTGGCCGATGCCGAACTGCATGTGCTGGACAATGCCACCGGGCAGTTCCAGCCGGTATCCCCGCCGCGCCCGCGCTTCCACTCCACCCATTCGGCCCTGTCCGCCACCGCTGCCGCCGCCGTCGAAGGCCAGGCAGATGGAACCGTGGCCCATACATAATCCGGCCATGATCGGCGGCTAGAACATGTCCATGCGCAAGATCATCCTGGCCCTTCTGGCCGCCGCCGCCCTGTCGCTTCCCACCGTTGCCGCGCCCACCAAGGGCAAGGCCCCGCCGCCGCCCGCCCTGTCGGCGGAGGAAAAGGCCCGTCTGCCGGCGGTGGAGGCCTATCTCAACGATATCCGCAGCCTGAAATCGCAGTTCATCCAGTACAGCGACGATGGCGCCGCCATGGCGACGGGCACGTTCCAGCTGCTGCGCCCCGGCCGCATGCGCATTGATTACAACGAGAACGGCAATTACATCGTCGCCGATGGCCGCTTCGTCTATTTCTGGGACGCGGAGGTCAAGGAGCAGCAGAACGCCCCCATCGGCAGCACGCTGGCCGATTTCCTGCTGCGCGACAATATCCGCCTGTCCGGCGACGTCACCGTGACCCGCATGGGCCAGGATGACGGCGTGCTGGAGGTCACCCTGGTCCAGACCAAGGAACCCGGCCAGGGCAGCCTGACCCTGGTGTTCGAGGAAAAGCCCTTCGGCCTTCGCAAATGGCGGGTGCTGGATGCGCAGGGCCGGACCACCGAAGTGGCCTTGCAGAACCCGCAATTCGGCGTCAGCCTGGACAAGGACCAGTTCTATTTCCGCGAGGTCGGCCGCCGCCGGGAACGCGATTAGAGCGGACTTCTTTTGACTGGAAACGCGTTTCCTTCGTCATCCCGGCGAAAGCCGGGACCCAGCGTGAAGCGCGGTTAGCGCCGGGATGACGATAGGGGATGCCTCCTGTCAACGTAAACCCGATCTAAGCTCCGGAGCTGTCGTCCATGACCCGTTCGCCTGCCAACACCGCCGCCAAGCCGCTGGTCGGTCTGCCCTGTGACGCGCGCGAACTGGGCCCCCATCCGTTCCATGTGGTGGGCGACAAATATATCCGCGCCGTCAGCCATGGGGCGGGGTGCCAGCCGATGCTGATCCCGGCACTGGGCGACTGGTGGGATGTGGACGGGCTTCTGGACCGGCTGGACGGGCTGTTCCTGACGGGCAGCCCCAGCAACCTGCATACGGGGCTCTATGGCCTGCCCGACGCGATGCTGACCCCGCCTTTGGACCCCGCCCGCGATGCCACCACCCTGCCGCTGCTGAAGGGCGCCCTGGCGCGGGGCATCCCGGTCTTCGCGGTCTGCCGGGGGTTTCAGGAACTGAACGTGGCCCTGGGCGGCACGCTTCACCCACGTATCCAGGAGGTGCCGGGCCGCATGGACCACCGGGAGCCGAAGGAGGCACCGGTGGAGGTGCAATATGCGCCCGTCCATCCCGTGATCCTGACCCAAGGCGGTGAATTCGCCCGCATCACGGGCGTGGGGGAAATGATGGTGAATTCCCTGCATCAGCAGGGCATCGACCGCATCGCCGACGATCTGGCCATCGAGGCGGTGGCACCCGACGGGCAGATCGAGGGCGTGCGCTATACGGGCGGTCCGGGCTTTGCCATGGGCGTGCAATGGCACCCGGAATGGCGCTTCTGGGAAAACCCGCCCTACGCGGCCCTGCTGACCGCGTTCGGGGATGCCGTCAGGGATTATGCCGAACGCTGAGTGGTCGCCTCTGCGTAGCGCGGATTAGGCGTCAGCCGTAATCCGCGGCGCGACGGCGGGGATCGGGTTTCCGCAGATTACGCTGCGCCAATCCGCGCTACGATCATGACATCAACCTACACCGCGCCCACGCTGACATAGCTCGACACGCCCCTGATATGCTCATCCACCGCCAGACGGTGGGAGAGGGGTGGGAAGGCGCGCTGGGTGCAATCCAGACGTGGGCAGACGCGGCAATTGACCCCGATGGGCGTGGCCGCGTCCATGTTGGACAGGTCCAGACCCTCGGCATAGGTCAGCTGTGCTGCATGCGCCAAATCGCAGCCGATGGCCACGGCGAATTGCCGCGCCGGCTGTTTCCAGCCGCCACCCGGCTTTTCCACCGTGCGGACGATGGAGAAGAAGGCCGTGCCGTCGGGCATGCGGGCCAGCTGTGTCTGGATTTCCCCTGGCCGGCGAAAGGCATCATGAACATGCCAGCGCGGGCAGGCGCCGCCGAAACGCGCGAAATGGAAGCCGGGGGCGGCACTGAACCGTTTCGACATGTTGCCGGCGGGATCGACACGGGCAAAGAACAAGGGCACGCCCTTAGCCCCTGGCCGTTGCAGCGCCGTCAGCCGGTGGCAGACCTGTTCATAACTGGCGACGAAGCGGCGGCAGAGGATTTCAACGTCATACCGCACTTCCTTCGCCGCCGTCAGGAACCGTCCATAGGGCATCATCAGGGCCGACGCAAAGTAATTGGCCAGCCCCACCCGCGCCAGCCGGCGGGATTCCTCATGGCTGAACGACCCGCGTGAGACGGCGGCATCCAGCAATGCCGCCTGACCCAGCAGGGCGGCCTGGCTGGCCAGCTGGAAGGTGCGACCCGCCGGGTCCAGCATTTCGGAAATCAGCACACGCTTGGAATGCCGGTCATAGCGGCAGATGGCCCCGCCCATCACATCAATGGGCATCAGGCGCACCCGCACCCCGTGCTTCTTCTGCAGATGCGCCGACAGCGTGCCATAGAGATTGCCACTATCCAGATCGCCATCGATCCACAGGCTCTCCGCCGCGATCTCCAGATCGGGGAAATGGTTCTGTTCGGCCTGGAAGAATTCCGACACTTCCTCCTGCGGGAAGGCCTGGGCGCCCATGACCTGCAACTTGTCGCGGTCGGCCACCTTTTCGGCCAGCGCCCCCAAATCCTCCCGCGCCTCGCGATAGGCGCGGTACATGGACACGATGGCATGGCCCAGATTGGGCGCGGCGGCGGCCACCTCCTTCATGTCCTGGGCCTTGATGTCGCCGGCGTCGAACAGGGGATCAGCAAACACCTCCCGCAGGCTCGCCACCAGCCGCGTCTCGTCATCCTCGGCAAAGCTGGCCATGTCGATGCCATAGACCGACGCGATCTTCAGCAGAAGCGGCACCGTCAGCGGGCGCTGGTTGGCTTCGATCAGGTTCAGATAGGAGGGGGAAACACCGATCTCCTCCGCCATCTGCGCCTGGGTCATCTTGAGGTCGCGGCGCAGGCGGCGGACCTTATGGCCCAGCATGGCCTTCTTGTCGGACATGGGATTAGCCTTCCTTGCGCGTAATCAGTTTCACCTCGTCCCGATAGCGAAACCGCAGGGCCGACCAGTCACCATCCAGCGCGATCTGGGTCACCGGGATCATGCCTTCACGGGTCAGGCGGTCCCATCCCGCATCGCGGGATAGATCGCTTCTGATCGACCCGCTTTTCTTGGGATGCGCCACCCAGAAGGTACCGCCGCGTTTGTAAATCGGCAGCAGGCGGTCAGCCAGGGTACCAAGGGCCGCGACATCCACCGCGAAACCCAGCAGCAGGTCGATATCGCCATCAGGCCGTTCGGTCGGCAAACCGATGATTTCACGCAGATTTCCGGGGACATCCAGCATCCAGGCACGCCTACCCGGCTTGAACCCCAGCTTGTCGGCAATGCTTTTCATGGCCAGATCCCGCGCTTCCTCATCCTGTCAATTTACAGACTTTACAACATTACAGCAATCGTCATTACAAGCTGTGACAGCAATACTATTTTACGAAATTCACTCTATTGATCATTTTATGTCCGAGGTCCATGTTCATCTCAACGGCGCTGCACTGCACACCAAATGGTGCAGAACAAGAAGCGGCCCGCACGAGACACCAGAGAGCCCCACCAGGCCAGGAGTTGAGAGATGTCCCCGTTGGACCAGACCCAGAGCATCGACCTCGCCGCCATCCACGCCAAGCGCTATGACGGTATCAAGCGCGACTTCACGGCTGAGGATGTGCGCCGCCTGTCCGGGTCGGTGAAGATCGAGTATACGCTGGCCGAAATGGGCGCCCGGCGCCTGTGGGAACTGCTGCACACCCGGCCCTATGTCCACACGTTGGGCGCCTTTACGGGCAATCAGGCCCTCCAGCACGTCAAGGCCGGCCTGGAAGCCATCTATCTGTCGGGCTGGCAGGTCGCGGCTGACGCCAATCTGGCGGGGCAAATGTATCCCGACCAGTCGCTGTACCCCGCCAATTCCGTCCCCGCCGTTGTGAAGCGCATCAACAATGCCTTCCAGCGCGCCGACCAGATCCAGACGGCGGAAGGCAAGGGCGACACCTACTGGTTCGCACCGATCATCGCCGATGCCGAGGCCGGCTTCGGTGGCCCGCTGAACGCGTTTGAACTGATGAAGGGCATGATCGAGGCCGGCGCCGCCGCTGTTCACTTCGAAGACCAGCTGGCGTCGGAGAAGAAGTGCGGCCATCTGGGCGGCAAGGTGCTGATCCCGATCCAGCAGTTCATCCGCACCCTGAATGCCGGTCGTCTGGCCGCCGATGTCTGCGGCACCTCCACCCTGGTGGTTGCCCGCACCGACGCCGAGTCGGCCCAGCTGATCACCAGCGACGTGGATGAGCGCGACCATCCCTTCATCGACCGCAATGACCGCACGCCGGAAGGCTTCTTCCGCATCAAGAAGGGGGTCGGCGTCGATTACTGCATCGCCCGTGCCCTGGAATATGCCCCTTATTCCGACCTGATGTGGTGGGAAACCTCCAAGCCGAACCTGGACGAGGCCCGCCGCTTCGCCGAGGCCGTGCACAAGAAGTTCCCCGGCAAGATGCTGGCCTATAATTGCTCGCCCTCCTTCAACTGGAAGGCCAACCTGGACGAGGCGACCATCGCCAAGTATCAGGCCGAACTGGGCGCCATGGGCTACAAGTATCAGTTCGTGACCCTGGCTGGCTTCCACAGCCTTAACCTGGCGACCTTCGAACTGGCCAAGGGCTACAAGGAACGCGGCATGGCCGCCTATTCCGAGATGCAGCAGCGTGAATTCGCCGCTGCCGAGCAGGGCTTCACCGCCGTGAAGCACCAGCGCGAAGTGGGCACCGGTTACTTCGACGCGGTGGCGGTTGCCATCTCGGGCGGTACGTCTTCGACCACCGCCATGAAGGACAGCACCGAGACCGATCAGTTCCATTGATCCTGAAGCAAAGCATGATCCTGGCCTTGGCTGGGATCATGCCAGCGGCGACTGCCGCCGCGGCGCCTATGCGCCGTGAGCCAAGCCGCCGGATGGCGGCGCCCGGCGCCTGAGGGAACATTATTCTACTGATCCGTCCTTCTTCCTGAACGGAAGGGC
>NZ_JBMDKE010000014.1:0-133194 GCF_057809555.1 Niveispirillum sp. FG156
GACCATTGATTCACTACAAACAAAGCAACGCAACTCAAATCTGTGAATGCCGTAGGGCCTGCACCGGGGAGGTTTCTTTATTTTAACAGGTTCGCTCACGCGAATTCATCAAGCTTAATCGGCATTTGATCCAGAATTGGCAGGGCAATGGGCATCCGCATAAGCGGATGCCAGAAGAGACCACCTGCCAAATAGGCGGACAAAGGTATTTTCGATTATGGCACAAAATTCTTTATAATTTAATAAAACGGACTCATGGAAACTGATCCCATTCACTATCCTGATGCACAGTTTTAGGCAAAAATCACACGGGTGTATGACTGAGCAAAAGTAGCGAAACGCTATGCAGCTCAGGGGATATGCCATGCTCAACAAGCTCAGTGTGAAGACACGCGTATTGGCGGCTTTCGCCAGTGTCCTGTTACTTACGATAGCCCTCGGCCTGTTCTCACTGGCCCGCCTGAACGCGGTCGCAAGTGACTCAGAGGTCATGAGTGGAGACGCTCTGCCCTCCATAAAGGCCCTGGCAGCACTCAATATTGAAATGCTGCGAACCCGCAGCCTTCAGCTCCAGCATGTCGTGTCGACAGAAGACAACGACATGAAGGATGTCGAGCGGCAGATACAGGAACGTATCGCCAAGGTAGGCGAGGCAAAGGCAACTTATGAGAAGATGATCTCGTTGCCGGAGGAACGGACGCTCTATCCCAAACTGAAGGATCAATGGGCACGTTGCGACGCGATCTGGTCCAAATTGATTGGCCTGTCACGCGCCAACCAGACCGCCGCCGCAGCCGCCATGGTTCGGGAGGAGATGGCGCCGGCCTATCGCGACATGCAGGGAACGTTGGACGCGTTGGTCGCCGCGAATGAGCGAAATGCCACACAGGTAGCGGACAACATCGACCATTCGGTTTCCACCGGTCGTCTCAGTGTTGCCATCGTGCTGGCCCTGGCCATGGCGACGGCCATCGCCGCCGGCTGGTCGCTGATCAGGGGTGTGGTGAAGCCGGTGCGCGGGATGACCGACACCATGAACCGTCTGGCCCGGCATGAATTGACAGTGGCCGTGGAGGGCGGCGAGCGGGGGGATGAGATCGGGGACATGGCCCGCGCCGTCCAGGTGTTCAAGGATGGGCTGATCGAGGCCGACCGTCTGGCCGAGGCGCAGCGTCAGGAACAGGCCGCCAAGGAGGCCCGCGCCGTCCGCGTCAACGACCTGATCAAGGCGTTTGATGAGCAATCCTCCGCCGTGCTGCGCACCGTCAGCTCCGCCGCCACCGAACTGGACGCGACCGCGCAAAGCATGAGCGCCATTGCCGAGGAAACCAACCGTCAGGCCGCCGCCGCAGCAGCAGCAGCCGAACAGACCACCGCCAATGTCCAGACGGTCGCCGCCGCCGCGGAGGAGATGGCCGCCTCCATCACCGAGATCAACACCCAGGTGAACCGCTCCAAGACCATTTCCGACCGCGCCTTTACCGAGGTCCGCCAGACCGACAATACCGTGGCCGGTCTGGCCGAGGCGGCGGGCAAGATCGGGGCCGTGGTGCAGCTGATCCAGGATATTGCCGGCCAGACCAACCTGCTGGCGCTGAATGCCACCATCGAGGCGGCGCGGGCGGGAGAGGCCGGCAAGGGCTTTGCCGTGGTCGCGTCGGAAGTGAAGGCCCTGGCCAATCAGACGGCCAAGGCGACCGAAGAGATCGCGGCCCAGGTATCGTCGGTACAGCAGGCAACCGACAGCTCCGTCTCCGCCATCCGCTCCATCGGCACCACCATCCAGTCCGTGTCGGAGATCGGCGCCTCCATCGCCGCCGCCATGGAACAGCAAGGCGCCTCCACCTCCGAGATCAGCCGCAATGTCACCCAGGCCGCAACCGGCACCCAGGAAGTGTCGGCCAATGTCTCCCAGGTGACCGAAGCCGCCGCACAGACCGGAGCATCCGCCACCCAGGTCCTGGGCGCCGCCAAGGAACTGTCGCAGCAGGCCGAACATCTGCGCGCACGCGTCGAACAGTTCCTGGCAGATATCCGCGCCGCCTGATCTGCCGCACGATCACCGGCCCCTGCGATCCCTGGTGGCAGCACCAGCCCGGAACGCAGGGGCCGCAATCATTCAGGGGCTGTATATGGGGTTCTGGCCCACCGGCAAAGACTTCACCCAACCGTGACTACTGCCGCAGCACCCATCAACAGCGGCTGGTCAAAGTCCCCACGGCGAACATGCAGCAATCCTTGCTGCGAATATTTGTCCACCGCGCATTGGCGCCGGTTCAAGGCTTGCCACCCCCCATTTTTGCGATACAGCATCGGTTAATGCATGCATGTGTCGCATAACGACGGGCATGTGGCCCTTCCGCCTTTCCGTTCCGGAAATCCGCGAGTGATTCCCAAACCTTCACTCAACACACTGAAAATAAAAGATTTTCATTCCACACCTCGCCTACCGGTCAATTTAAGCCCCGATCCAGCCACTAATTATGCACAAAAAATAGGCAAATCCCGGAGACCCGCAGGCCGCAATGTTCCGGCACGGTTACCGCCCCCTTAGCCACAGACTTATCCACAGATTCTGGGGAGAGCTTGTGTCTCTCCCCAGGCGCGGTTCAGGCGGTGGTTTCAGTGGCCGCAGGGCGGGCGGGCACCATCACCATGGCCTCGCCATCAATCACGACGCGATCCCCGACAGTACAGATGGTCGATAGCATGGCGCGGCGCTTTTCCGGGACCAGACCCGTCACCGTGACAGTGGTCGTCACCGTCTCCCCGATACGCACGGGCGAGCGGAATCGCAGATTCTGGGACATGTAGATGCAGCCGGGGCCCGGCAGGCGCGTGCCCAGGACCGTCGTGATGAAACAGGCCGACAGCATGCCATGCGCGATACGCCCGCCGAACGGCGTCGCCTTGGCATATTCCTCGTTGAGATGCATGGGGTTGGTATCGCCGGAAATGCCGGCAAACATCACAATGTCGGTTTCCGTGATGGTGCGGGCATAGATACCCTTCATGCCCACGAACATGTCCTCGAAATAAAAGCCGGTCAGATCGGCCGGGTCCAGTCCGGTGCGGCGGGCGATACTATCCATCGTGACGATGCTCCCAGGCTTGGCGGATGGGGCCCCTGCCCCTTAAGCTGCCGTCACAACCATAAGCGTGGCCCTGCAAGACGGTCAAACCAGCGGAAAGGATGAGAGGCGGCGTGCAGAATGAAGGAGCTTGGGCGCATGAGATGCTGTCGCTGCCCGATGGCACAAGGTTGCGCGTGTCACGCTGGTGCCTGTCCGGTCCGCCCCCGCCCGATGATGCCGCCACCATGCTGGTCCTGCCGGGCCGGGCGGCACAGGTGGAACGCTATACCGAACTGGCCGTGGATTTAAGCGGGCGCGGGCTGCATGTCCTGTCCATGGATTGGCGGGGTCAGGGGGGCTCTTCCCGCCTGCTGCCCGACCCGATGGTGGGCCATGCCGTCGATTTCGCGGCCTTCCTGGATGATCTGAACGCGGCCTTGACGCATTGGAAGGACCGGATAAAGGGGCCGCTGATCGGGCTGGGCCATTCCATGGGCGGGCATATCCTGATGCGCCATGTCGCGGAACGGCCCCACCCGTTCGCAGGCATCATTGCCTGTGCCCCCATGCTGGGCATCAATGTGCCAATGCCGCAAGCGATGGCGTGGCAATTGACCCGTTGGGCCACACGTACCGGGCGTGGGGAGAAATACGCCCTGTTGCAGGGGCCGCAATGGGCACCCGATCCCATGCCCTTCAAGGGCAACCGCCTGACCAGCGACCCGAAGCGCTTTGCCCTGATGCAGGCGGTGATGGCGCAGGACCCGACGGTGGCACTGGGCGGGGCCAGTTGGGGCTGGCTGCACGGGGCGCTGTCATCCATCCGGCACTATTTCGAACAGGACCGGCTGGAGGATGTCACCGTCCCCACCCTGATCCTGTCAGCCCGCGCCGACCGCATCGTGCGCCCGCAGGCCCATGACCGGGCCGCAAAGCGGCTGCCGAACTGCACCCTGGTGCCATTCCCCGTGGGTGAACATGAATTGTTGATCGAGGCGGACCCGATCCGCAGCGCCGTTCTGTCGGCCATTGATAATTTTCTGGCGGGCTTGCCGGGAATGGACAAGCATAGGGGTAGTTCTTAAGGGTTACCCCCCCCTGGGTCGCCAAACCAAAGCCTGCCAGAAGAAGACGATATGGATATCAGCCGTCTGTCGATCTCCGCCCGAATCCTGGGCATCATCGCGCTGCTCTCATTGCTCACCATCGGTGTCGGTCTGTTCGCCTCCACCCGGCTGGTCAGCACCGATGCCCAATATGCGCGGTTGCTGAATGGCGACCAGACAGCAGCGCTGGAGGTTGTGCGGGCTGTGCGCGAACTAACGGCGGTCAGCCGGCAGAGCTACAAGCTGCTCTCCATGCCCGACGAGAAACGTATCCAGGAAGCCCATGATCGCGGTGTCCGCAATTTCGGGCAGGCATCGGGCCATCTGGACCGGACACGCGAGACCGCACCGCGCTATGCCCCCCGTATCACGGAGATCCAGAAGGATCTTCTGGCCAGCCAGGAGATTTTCAAAGAGATCGCGCCGGCGGTGCGGGCCGGCAACCCGGCTGATGCCCTGGCACTGGTCAGCGGTCGTTTCGATCCCGCCATGGATGGATTGCGCGACAAGGCCCTGAAATTGTCGGACGAACTGCGTGAAGCGGTCCATGCCGAGTCTGTGGCCGCCACGGCGGAAGCAGAGCAATCCCGGCTGCTGGTGCTGGCCACCATGGGTATCGGCATCCTGCTGCTGGGCGGGCTTGCCTTCTATATCTCCACCTACACGATCGCGCGGCCCGTGGAGGCGGTGACGGGGGCCATGGCGCGGGTGGCAGAGGGCGACCTGTCCGTTGCCGTACCGGGCCTTGGCCGCCATGACGAGATCGGGCGGCTGGCGACAGCGCTGCAAACCTTCAAGGCCAACGCGTCAGCGGCGCAGCAACTGGCGGAAGAGGTCAAGCAGAGCGAGCAGCGAGCCGAGGCGGAACGGCGCCAGGCGATGCTGACACTGGCCGACAGTTTCGAGGCCGGGGTCATGGGGATCGTGTCGCGCGTCGCGTCGGCCGCCAGCCACCTGAATGATAGTGCCGTGACCCTGTCAGCGTCGGCAGAGCAGGCGCGGGGACAGACGGGCGTCGTTTCCGCCGCCACCGACCAGACCAGCGCCAATGTGCAGACGGTGGCAGCATCGGCAGAACAGATGACCGCCTCCATCGGGGAGATCACGCGTCAGGTCGGCACGTCGGCCAGCATTGCGCGCGCCGCCGCCGAACGGGCCCAGGCCACCAACGGTACGATCCAGGCCCTGGCGACGGAGGCCGATGCCATCGGCGCCGTCGTCAAGCTGATCGCGGAGATTGCCAGCCAGACCAACCTGTTGGCGCTGAACGCCACCATCGAGGCGGCACGCGCCGGAGAGGCCGGCAAGGGCTTTGCCGTCGTCGCATCAGAGGTGAAGAATCTGGCCAGCCAGACGGCCAAGGCAACAGAAGACATCTCCGCCCGCATCAACGCCATCCAGCAGGCCAGCGGCGGGGCCGTGGCGGCCACGACCGAGATCACGCGGACCATCGCGGAGATCAATGAGATCGCCACCAGCATTGCCGCCGCTGTGGAGGAACAAGACGCCGCCACGCGTGAGATCGCCCGCAATGTACAGCAGGCGGCCATCGGCACGGCGGAGATCGCGGGCAATATCGGCGGCGTGAGCCACGCTGTGGAAAGCACCAGCGGCAGCGCCACCGACCTCCTGTCGTCTGCCAGCGAACTGACGCGGGAAGCGGACGACCTTCGCCAGCAGGTGGAGAATTTCATCGCCCGTATACGGATCGGTTAACGTTACGGAAACCAGCACTGATGCTTATGGTCATACCGGCTGATATTGCGGCGCCTCACGGTCACCCATAGTTTCAGAGACGGGTATCTTGGATGTGGGAAGGCTCATGCGGCGGCTACGATCACTGGCATTCCTGTGCGGGTTGCTCCTGGCACCGCTGCCGGTGGCAGGGGCGGAGGAATGGTCCTTAACCACCCTGGAATGGCCCCCCTTCTCCGGCAGCTTGCCGCAGGGCGGGGCCATGACCACGGTCCTGCGCGCGGCCTTTTCGACACAAGGCGACGATCTGCGCACCACAACCCTTCCCTGGAAGCGGGCGGTTGCCGCTGCCATGCAGACCGACGGCCCCCATGTTGGTTTCTTCACAGCCACCAAGGCGGAGTGCGATGCGGCAGGCGGTATCCTGTCAGGGCAACCGATCGGCCATTTCCGTTACGCCCTGGCCCAGCGCCAGGAACTGCCGGTACGCTGGACAAAGCCGGATGACCTGTCCGGCCTGATGATCGGGGTGGTCGATGGTTATGATAATGGCCCCATCATCACCGATCTGAACAAGCGCGGGCTGATCCGGCTGGACAGTGCGCCCACCGACAGCGCCAACCTGCGCAAGCTTCAGGCCGGGCGCGTCGATGCCGCCGTGGTCGAAATCAGCCAGTTCGCCTTTTTGCAGCGCAAGGTGAGCCAGACCCAGATTACCCAGGGCCAGATTGCCCAGGGATTGTCAGCCCTGATGCTGAACGAACAGCCGCTGGGCCCGCCGCAGGCATTGCATGCCTGTTTCAACAAGGGCCAGCGCGCGGCCCAGGCCCATGCCAGTCTGCTGCGCGGCTTGCAGAAGATCGACAGCCGGGAGTTGGCCGACCGCTATATGGAGCATCTGGGACACGAAGGGGCCGTCTCGAACTGACGACGGCAGCCCGTAGCGCGGATTTGCGAAGCGTAATCCGCGGGACCCAGAGGGCATTCCCCGCAGATTGCGGCGTGCGCCTAATCCGCGCTACGGATAGTCCCTTACAGCACCGTCAGCATGCTGGCCACCAGCGGGTGGCGCACAATGTCGGCATCGGCCAGACGCACGATGGAAATGCCTTCCACCACCTCCAGCCGGCGGGCGATATCGGCCAGTCCCGACACGCCGGGCAGCAGGTCCGACTGATCCGGGTCACCCGTCAGCACCATGGTGGAATGCCAGCCCAGACGCGTCAGCAGCATCTTGATCTGGGCATAGGTGCAGTTCTGCGCCTCGTCGATCACCACAAAGGCATTGTTCAGCGTGCGTCCGCGCATATAGCCGACGGGCGCGATTTCGATGGAGCCATCGGCCATCATGGCCTTCAGCCGCTTCGACCCCAGCCGGTCCGACAGCGCGTCGTAAAGCGGGCGCAGGAACGGTGCCATCTTCTCATTCACGTCGCCCGGCAGGAACCCGATGCTTTCGCCGGCCTCGATGGCGGGACGGGACAGGACGATCCGGTCCACCTCCCCCTTTTCCAGGGCCGTGACCGCCGATGAAATGGCCAGATAGGTCTTGCCGGTGCCAGCGGGACCCAGCGCCAAGGTCAGGTTGTGATCCTTGATGGCCTGCATCAGCAGGGCCTGACCCGCACTCATCGGCTTGACGGTGCGGACATAGGATTGCTCGCGCCGTTCATCCCCGGCATTGCCCAACGGGTCCCAGCCCGTGGACTGGCGGGGGAAAAGCGGCTGGACCTTGTTATCACTGCTGCTGGACGCGGGCTTGGACTGGCGCTTGGCCATCTGGCATCTCCTCACTTGCGGCAAAGGACATTGTCCGGTTGAAGCGGGAACGCGGCAGGACGGCGACGGGGCAATAAAAAACCGCACCCTCGGGTCGAGTGGTGCGGTTGGTATGCCTGCCGTCGGACGGCTGATGCTGCTGCGGGCGGTGCGCCGGGTGCCGCGTTTCGCGGTGCCGCGCGGCCTGCTATGGCCGCTGCGCTGCGGGATGATGCTGCTGGGCAATGTGCCGTCAACATGTATCCGATCCACCCCCATTTAGGATCAACGATAGGAACGTTACCCCATAAATTCTATGCCGTCACCAGCCATTGCGGATGAAACGGAATATTCACACACTATCTGGTGACATACACCTTTCGGAGACCGACCCCGAGTCGGGCTTCGCGGGTGCAGTAGGAATGTTGGCAGCGATGGGGCGGCGCCATCGGGGCCGCAGCCGGTGCAGCAGCGGCCTGCCCATGCCCCCGATACGGCAGAAAAGGGTGGGAACGGGGCCCCGAAAGCCGGGTGCGGCACCTTCATGCGGCCCCACCCGGAATAGATATTGTGGAACATTGGCGCATTGTCGCAAGATATGCCGCATGAAAAGCTTGCGTCGGCACGCGAAACGCGGTTGAACGGCGGGATGATGTGAATGCGGACGGGAATGGGCGGCGGGGCCGCGCCGTTCCCTTGTGCCGTATGCGGGGACAGGTGGGGTCTGACACGGATATGAGCAATCAGGTCGCCTTCAGGGACGCGCCATTCCAGTTGCGCGGCAGCACCTTCACCATGATGGTGCTGAAGGTCAGCGACCCCCACAATCCGAATTTCTTCCCCGTTCTGTCGGGCAAGATCGCGCAGGCGCCGAATTTCTTCCGTAATGCCGGTGTCGTCCTGGATCTGGACGATCTGCCCGCCGGCATGCCGTTCGACATGGATGCGTTCTGCAAGCTGCTGAAGAATCTGGGCCTGATGGCCGTGGGTCTTCTGGGTGGCACCAAGCCGCAGCAGGATGCCGCCCTGGCCCGTGGCATGGCGCTGATCGCCGCCCCACGCGGCAAGGTGGAACTGTTCGACCCGCTGGCCGGCACGGGCCGCAGCCCGGCCCAAGGCCTTGCCAATGTGCAGGGTCAAGGACAGCCACAGGCCCAGGCCGCCCCCAGTCCCGCGCCGCCCCCTGCTGCCGCACCGATGCCGGAGCCGGCACCGCAGCGCAACACGATGGTGATTGCCGAGAATGTACGGTCGGGCCGTCAGATCTATGCGCCCGGCGGTGATCTTGTGGTGATCGGCTCTGTCAGCCCTGGTGCGGAACTGCTGGCTGATGGTTCCATCCATGTCTATGGTGCGCTGCGCGGTCGGGCCCTGGCCGGTGTCAGCGGTGACCAGGGGGCTCGGATTTTCTGCCAAAGTCTGGATGCCGAACTGGTATCCATCGCCGGCCTCTACCGCGTGTCGGAAGATATCGGCAAGGATATCCGCCGTCGTCAGGTTCAAATTTACCTGAACAACGGCTATCTGCATATCGATCCACTGGCCACGAACGTGGCCTGAGTAACCCGCAGGCCGCCACTTGTGTGGCCTGATGAACAGTTTGATCAACCTTTGAGCTTGGGAGACGCCTCTTGGCCAAGATCATTACGATGACCTCCGGCAAGGGCGGCGTGGGGAAGACCACTTCAAGCGCCGCCTTCGGCACCGGCCTTGCCCTGCGCGGGTTCAAGACCTGCATCATCGATTTCGATGTGGGCCTGCGCAATCTTGACCTGATCATGGGATGCGAACGCCGCGTGGTGTTCGATTTCATCAATGTGATCAATGGCGAGGCCCGCCTCAGCCAAGCCCTGATCAAGGACAAGCGGGTCGAGAACCTGTACATCCTTCCCACCAGCCAGACGCGCGACAAGGACGCGCTGACCCCTGAGGGCGTCGGCAAGATCCTGGACGAGTTGAAGAAGGAATTCGACTACATCCTCTGCGACAGCCCGGCCGGCATCGAGAAGGGCGCGCTGATGGCGCTCTACTGGGCTGATCACGCCATCATCGTGACCAACCCCGAAGTGTCGTCGGTGCGCGACAGCGACCGTATCCTGGGCGTCATCCAGGCCAAGTCACGCCGCGCCGAACAGGGTCTGGAGCCGGTGAAGGAGCATCTGCTGGTCACCCGCTATGATCCGGAGCGGGTGGAGAAGGGCGAGATGCTGAAGGTGGAGGATGTGCTGGAAATCCTGGCCATCCCGCTGCTGGGCATCGTCCCGGAAAGCCCGGCTGTGCTGAAGGCATCGAACGTGGGCATGCCCGTGGTGCTGGACGACAAGTCCAATGCCGGCCTTGCCTATGCCGATGCGGTCGGCCGCTTCCTGGGCGAAACCATCGAGCATCGTTTCATCAAGCCCGAGAAGAAGGGCTTCCTGGACCGCCTGCTGCGGAGGACCGCATGAGCCTGCTTGACCTTTTCCGCAAGTCGAAGCCGCCCACCGTGGCGGCCCAGGCCAAGGAACGGCTGCAGATCGTTCTGGCGCATGAACGCTCTGGCCGCGATAGCCCCGATTTCCTTCCTGCCCTGCAGCAGGAACTGCTGGCTGTTATCAAGAAGTACGTCAATATCGACGACGACAAGGTGGCCGTGAAGCTGGAACGCGAAAGCGGCTGTTCCATGCTGGAGGTGAATGTGGAATTGCCGGGTCCCGCCAAGCGCGGAACAGCAGCCACCATCAACTGATCCAATACGCCTCAGCGGCCCTAAACATCTTGCCCGTCCCCCATGGGGGCGGGCATTGTGTTATGTAACAATGCACGCTGTATCTGGATGCGACATTGGCTCGACTTGGTCTGCCCCGGATGTTCTTATGCGCGCTGACGCTGCTGACGGCGTCGGCAGCGCTGCCCGTGCGGGCCGGGACGGACCTTGTGGTCGCCACCTCCGGTCTGGTCAGTGCCGATGACCCGCATCAGGCGCGCACAGGGGCCGATTTCCAATATTATGAGCATCTGTTCGACACGCTGGTGACGCGTGACGGGTTCAACGTCGCGCCCCGTCTGGCCACCAACTGGTCCAGCAGCGATAACCGCACCTGGACCTTCCAGATCGATCCCGCCGCCCGCTTTGCCGATGGCAAGCCGGTGACGCCGCGCGATGTCACCTATAGCCTGTGCCGGTTTCAGGTGCTGATGCGGGGCATGGGACGGGACGGGATCGGTTTCACCCGTGTCACGGCAGAGGCCGGGGGCCGTGTCAGTCTGGTACTGGACACACCTTACCGCCTTCTGCCCGCCGCCCTGTCATTGCTGTTCATCGTGGCGGCCCCCACGGATGCCGCCGATGGGCCGCTGGGGTGCGATCCCAAACAGGTGACCGCCAGCCGGGGGCAGCCGCAGCGGGGCAGCGGCCCCTATGTGCCGGCCAATGAACCGGCTGTCGCCGACCGGCGGGTGCTGCTCCCCTCCCCCCATTGCTGGCGCGACTGTTCGGTCTGGCGCCGTGTCGTGCTGTGGTCGCAACCGGATGCGCGTGACCGCCTGCGCCTGCTGGTGACGGGCGATGCCGACATCATGGAGGATGTGATCCCCAGCCAGTTGCCCTATCTGGGCAAGGTGCGGGGGGTGACCGTCACCGAACTGCCGACCGACCGTACCCTGCTCTTGACCTTCAACCTGCGCCCCACCTTGCCCGATGGGCGGCCCAATCCGCTGGCGGATGTCCGCGTGCGCCGGGCCATCGCCATGACAGTTGACCGGCATCTGCTGGTCGATCGTGGCCTGGAGGGGTTTGCCGGTCCCGCCTGGCAACTGGCCCAACCCGGCATGGAGGGCTATCTGCCGGACCGGCCCCGCGCCATGCATCCCGATCCTGATGCGGCCCGCGCCCTTCTGGCCGAAGCGGGATATCCGGACGGGCTGCGCCTGCCGCTGCTGCTGCCGGCCACACGCATCACCGACCGGCCGCGTGTGGCGGATGCCCTGTCCGGCATGCTGCGCGCCATCGGGATTGAGCTGGAAATCACACCGGTTCCCGCCGCCGATGCCCGCGCCCGTGTCGTGGCCGGAGAGTTTGAGATCATGTTCGCGGGCCTGGGCCTGACGGCGGGATCGGCCATGGAGGGGTACAGCTCCATCGCGGGTTCGGCGGAAAAGGACAGCGTGATCAATCCCAGCGGCTATCGCAATCCGGCGCTGGATGCCCTGCTGCGGCAGGCGCGTGGCGCCAATCCAAAGGATATTCCCGGCCTGACCGCACAGGCGACGGTGATCCTGGAAACGGATCTGCCCGTGGTGCCGCTGATGCATATCCGCGACCTTGTCGCCCACCGTGCCGGCCTGACCCTGCATGCCCGTGACACGGCGCGTGCCTTTGGCCGCATCGCGGCCCCCGTTACCGCCGACGCCAGGCCGTCGGGGAACAGTGTGCTGGACCGGAACTGACACGATTTTCCGCAGGGGCGCATACACACAAACGTACTCTCTCGTTTCTGACACTTTTCGTTGCGACGGAAAGGAGTCATGATCCCTTCACGCATGGCCGGTGCGTGGTAGCGGAACGGGGGTGCGTGGAATGGCTGGACGCCGGACCGTGCCGGGCTTTCTAGGCCTGCTGGGCATGCTGCTGCTTTCCTGGCTGCACGCCGGACAGGCGCAGGCCGCCGGCCCGACAGAGCGGCTGACCGTGCTGATGGCCAGCGGCCCCAGCTCCCTGGACCCGCACCGTGCCTATACGGGCAGCGATTTTCAGATCATGGGCCATCTGTACGACAGCCTGGCGGAACGGGACCTGTTCCATCCGGTGCCCGGCCTTCTGTCGGACTGGCAAAGCCAGGATCAGAAGCTATGGCGCCTGCGCTTGACACAAGGCCGCCGGTTTGCCGACGGATCGCCCGTGCAGGCCCGCGATATCGCCTACAGCCTGTGCCGGTGGGCGGCACTGAACCGTGGCAATACCGGTTTGCCCCTGTCGCTGCGCCGTGCGGGGGTGGCGGGGGATGGTGAAGTCGTGCTGGAACTGGCGCGGCCTTTCACCCGGATGATCTCCGCCTTCTTCCTGATCTATGGCGTCAAGGCACCCGCAGCCTTTACCGACGCATCCTGTACGCCGGACATGCCGGTGGGCCTACTGATGTTGCACAGCCCGCCCATGGGCAGCGGCCCCTATCGGATCGCCGGGGTGGATAGCGGTCGGGAATACAGGCTGGCCGCCGTGCCCCCCGTCAATGGCCGTACGGCAGCCCCGTTCGAGGAAGTGTTGCTGCGCGTGGAAACGGAAAGCCAGGCCCGCGTCCGGGCCCTGGCCGATGGTCAGGCCGACATCATCGAGGACCCGCCGCCGGCGCCCATGGCCTATCTGCCGGGCCTGCCGCATATCAGCCTGACCGAACTGCCCACCGACCGCACCCTGTTCTTGTCGCTGAACCTGTCAGGCGACAGTCCGGGCAACCCGCTGGCACGTGGCAGCCCGGCCCTCATGGATGCCCGTGTCCGCCGCGCCCTGACACTGGCCATCAACAAGCCGCTGCTGGCGCAGCGCGCCACCGATGGCTATGGCGCAGCGGCCAACCAGTTGGGCTCCCCCGGCATGCGCGGTTTCGCCGCCGACCGGGCACAGGATAGCTACGATCTCGCCGCTGCCCGTTCCCTGCTGCGCGCGGCAGGGTTTGAGGCGGGCCTGACACTGGAATTGCTGACGGCGCCCAGCCGGGGCAGCGACGGGGGACGCACGGCAGATGTGCTGGCCGGCATGCTGTCCGCCGTGGGGATCAAGGTGAATGTGCACCGCGTCGGGCGAGAGGAGTTCCGGGAGCGGGTCCGCGATGGCCGCTTTGATATGGCGCTGAACCTGATCGGGATCGAGGATGGCATCGTCCTCAGCGCCTATGAGGCCATGCTGCGCCCCGGTCCCATGCGGACCATCATGAATCCCGGCCAATATCAGGATACCGAGATTACCCGCCTTCTGGCGGCGGCGGAAACCGATCCGGCGGCCATCGATACGGCGGTGACGGGCATTCAGGCGGTGCTGGACCGTGACACGCCCTTCATCCCGCTGCTGCATATGCGCGATCTTGTCCTGCACCGCGCCGACCTGATCGTCGCACCCCGCGATACAGGCCGGGTGTTCGGTCGCGCCGTCACCCCGCGTGATGGGGCGCCGGTGCGATAGGCACCGGTTCAGCCCTTGCGGACGGGAAACACGTGGGCCGCTTCCGGAAAGGCGCGGGCGCGCACGTCGGCGGCATAGGATGCGGCGGCCTGTGACACCTGTTCCCCGATCTCGGCATAGCGTTTCACGAATTTGGGCGTGAAGCCCGCGAACAGGCCCAGCATATCGTCGGTGACCAGTACCTGCCCGTCACAGGCCGCACTGGCGCCAATGCCGATGGTGACGACGGGCACCTGTTCGGTGATCTGGCGTGCCAGCGGCTCCACCACACCTTCCACCACAATGGCGAAGGCGCCTGCCTCGGCAATGGCCCTGGCATCGCCCAGGATCTTGGCCTGTTCGGCATCCGAACGACCGCGTGCGCGATATCCGCCAAGCGCGTTCACGGCCTGCGGCGTCAGGCCGACATGGCCCATGACGGGGATACCCCGGCGGACCAGGAATTCCACCGTCTCCGCCATTTCCTCCCCACCTTCCAGCTTCACGGCAGAGGCGCCGGTTTCGGCCAGGACGCGGGCAGCATTGCGAAAGGCCTGGGCGGGGCTTTCCTGATAGCTGGCCCAGGGCAGGTCAACCACGACGCAGGACTTGGACGACCCGCGCACCACGGCGGCGCCATGGTTGATCATCATGTCCAGCGTGACGGGCAGCGTGCTGTCCAGCCCGTACAGCACCATGCCCAGACTGTCGCCCACCAGCAGACAATCACAATGCTCATCCAGCAACGTCGCCATGGAGACGCTGTAGGCCGTCAGCACCACGACCGGTTCCTGTCCCTTACGGGCAGCGATATCGGGCACGCTGATGCGCTTCACCTGGGCGCTGGCGCTCATGCCTCTACTCCTCCGGCCGTGATTATTTGTGCGTTGCGGCATCCCGTACCGCAGATTGGGGGCGGCGTAAAGGGTGGGCGGTTGGGGGCGTTGCGCCCTCACCCTCCCGTTGGCTGACGCCAACGGGCCCCTCCCTCTCCCGCAAGCGGGCGAGGGATTAAATTTTTCGCCCCTCGCCCACGAAGGTGGGAGAGGGAGGGGCCCGAACGCGCAGCGTTTGGGAGGGTGAGGGCTACTCGCGACTGCTCACGCCATCGCCATAGCCCCTGCCCGCCGGCCCAGCGCCAAAGGGGGTGGAAGGTTGGGCGGCAGCGTCGGGGCTGCTTCCACCTGCGACCGCACCCGCCGCACCACCTTCTTATAGGCACCGCTTTCGATCTGGCGGATACGCTCCTTGCTGACGCCGTAATGCTGGGCCAGCCGTTCCAGCGTCACCGGCTGATCGGCCAGATTGCGGGCCGCAAAGATATGGCGCTCACGGTCACCCAGCTGGGTCAGCGCATCCGTCATCAGGGCGCGGCGTGCCGTCAACTCGCCCTTCTCGGCCAGCCGTTCCTCCACGCTTTCCGTCTCATCGGCCAGCATGTCGATGGCTTCATGGTCACCATCCTCCCCGACGGTCACGTTCAGGGAACTGACCGGCGTGGCGAAACGGTGCTCCATCTCGCGCACATCCTCGATACTGGCGGAAAGCGTCTGGGCGACCAGGGCCGCCTCCGCATCGCTCATCACCCGGTCATGGATGCCCAGCCGGCGCTGTGTCTGACGCAGGTTGAAGAACAGGCGCTTCAGGGTGGCGGTATTGCCGCCCTTCAGCAGCGACCAGTTATGCAGCACGAAGGACTGCACCTCCGCCCGGATCCACCACAGGGCATATGTCGCCAGACGGAAGCCGCGCGTGGGGTCGAAACGCTGCACCGCCTTCACCAGCCCGATATTGGCCTCCGACACCAGATCGGCGACGGGCAGGCCGGAACGGGCATATTTGCCGGCCACCTTGACGGCCAGACGCATATGGGAACGGACAAGCTTGTCAAAGGCGCGGCGATCCTGGCGCTCCGTCCAATCGCGGGCCAGCTGCGCCTCCTGTTCGGGCAGCAGCATCGGGTACCGGTTGGCCTGGGCCGTGAAGGTCCTCAGAACATCTGCGCTTTCGCCGTAATGGGCCATGATCTGTCTCCCCGGAAGATGCTGGCCGCACGGGCAGCCGCACGCATCTCCCGTCTTAGAATAATTCTAAGATAGGATGCGGGGGTCGGTGCCGCAAGACCGGCTGGCGTCATATCGCCAAGGACATAGCGGCCCTACGCTTCCCGCATCACTGCTCGGGAAACCAACAACGCTGGGTGGCGAATGGTTCCGTGCGATCAGGCGTTGGGCAGACCGGACAGGGCGTCCAGCACAATGCCTTCGGTCAGGATCTGCGGCAGGATCACCGGTTCCGCCTTGCCCGGCAGATAGACGAGGTAGAGCGGCACACCACTGCGCCCGTGGCTTTCCAGGACGCGGGCGATGGTGGCGTCACGGTTGGTCCAGTCGCCCTTCAGATAGGCGACACCCTTGGCCTTCATGGCGGCCTTTACGGCATCGGTCGACAGGGAGGTGCGTTCATTGACCAGACAGGTGACGCACCAGGCCGCCGTGAAATTCACGAAGACCGGCTTGCCCTGCCCCGTCAGCTCGGCCAGCTTCTCTGCGGTCCAGGGCTGGTAATCGCTGCTGGCGGGCTTGGTGCCGGCCACCTGTTCCGGTGCCGGAACGGTCCGCGCGGTACTGGCGCCCGCCACCGCCCCGCCCAGGGCCAGGACGGCCAGCAGGCTGCCGAAGGCGCGTCCCGCCCCGCCCGACAGGCGTGTCTGGCCATAGACCCAGGCGGCAAAGGCGATGGCGACCATGCCGGCCAGAACGGTGGCCAGGGCCGCCGGCCCCGCCTGAATCGACAGGACCCAGACCAGCCAGGCGGCAGATGCATAAAGCGGGAAGGCCAATGCCTGCTTCACCCGCTCCATCCACAGACCCGGTCGCGGCAACCGCCTCAGCAGGGCCGGGCTGAACGACAAAGCCAGGAAGGGCAGCGCCATACCCAGGCCCAGGGCCAGGAACACCGACAGGGCCACGGGCCAGGGCTGGGTAATGGCGAACCCCAGGGCAGTGCCCATGAAGGGCGCGGTACAGGGCGTCGCGACCACGGTCGCCAGCACACCGGTAAAAAAGCTGCCGGCCAGCCCGTCACGGCCCGCCAGCCCCTGCCCCACCCCCATCACCGATCCGCCCAGGGTGAAGACACCCGACAGCGACAGGCCCAGCAGCAGCATGACATAGGCCAGGATGGCGACCACCAGCGGGTCCTGCAGCTGGAAGCCCCAGCCGATGGCGGCACCCCCGGCGCGCAGCGCGATCAGGGCACCGGCCACGACGGCAAAGCAAGCCAGAACACCGGCGGTATAGGCCAGCCCATGCCGGCGGGCATGCCCCGGCCCATGCTGCAACAGGGCCAGCGCCTTCATCGACAGGACGGGGAAAACGCAGGGCATCAGGTTCAGCACCGCACCACCCAGCAGGGCCAGCAGCAGGGCCGTGGCCCAGCTTGTCTGCCCATCCCCACCCGTGGATGCCGGGGCGGCGGCCCCCACCGCCGCCGCCACCGCAAAGGCATGGCGCACCGACTGCCCGTCCAGTTCCTCGGTAAAGGACAGGACACCCGTCACCGGCCCGGCGGGCAAGGCACCACCGGGCACCAGCGACAGGGTCAGACCATCGGCCCCCAGGCGCAGTTCCTGTGCGGCGTTGGCGGAGGCGACCTTGTAATCATGCGGGAAGAAGAAGACCTCGCTGATCTTCCCCTTGTCGAGGCTAGGGGCGGCCAGGATCAGGCGGTGGGCCTTGTCGCCGGGCGACAGGGTCGCCGTATAGGGGCTGGGCACCGGCAGGCTGGCGCGGGCCCTGGTGAACAGCGTCGCCGCCTCCGGCTCCACCGCCGCCGTTGCCGCCACCACCGGCACCGCAATCGACAGGTCCGCCGATTCGGGGATGCAGATATCCTCACAGACCAGCCAGTCGACCTTGGCATCCAGCGTCACCGCCTGCCCCGGCGTGGCATTGGCCGGCACCGTCAGGGGGACCAGCAGATGCACCTGATCGGCATAGCCGAAATTGACCAGCGGCCCGATGGGGAAACGCTGCGGCGCCGGCCAGGTGATGGCGTCGGCCTTCCAGCCCTCCGGTAGGGTCCATTTGATCTCGGTCGGGATGCCGCTGTCGCCCGGATTGATCCAGTAGGTGTGCCAGTGCGGGCGGATATTCTGGGTCAGGGCGGCCCACACCGTCTGTCCCGGTGCCACGCCCTGGGTTTCCAGGGTGATGAAGGTTTCCACATTGTCGGTCGCCACCAGATTGGACCGCACAGGGGCCGCCTGCACGGCACCGGCCAGCAACAGGGCGCACAAGGTGGAAAGGCCGAATTTCTTCATCACCGAAACCCATGGGAAAGCAAAGGCGTCTCTCTATGTAGTGTGACCTTGGCCTTGGGGCCAGTGCGGCTTTGTTTCAAGTTGTGTCATCGTGACGGGGCCATTGCCCGCCCGCCATCGCCCCTGTAGGGTCGCAACCCCGCCCCGCGCCCGTGCATCTTGCCGGATGCGCCCCACCGCCCCCATCTTCGGGCGGCAGACAATCCAACGCCGTTCCCAAGGAAGCATCATGGCGACCCATCGTTCCAAGGTCCTGATCATCGGCGCCGGCCCGGCCGGCTATACCGCCGCCATCTATGCCGCCCGCGCCAGCCTGGAGCCGGTGCTGGTGCAGGGCATGACGCCGGGCGGACAGCTGACCATCACCAAGGACGTGGAAAACTATCCCGGCTTCGCCGACCCGGTCGAAGGCCCTTTCCTGATGGAACAGATGCGGGCGCAGGCCGAACGTTACGGCACCAAAATGTTCTATGACATCATCACCGATGTCGATTTCACCAAGCGCCCGTTTGTGTGCAAGGCCGACAGCGGCGATGAATTCGTGGCCGACGCCGTGATCATCGCCACGGGCGCGCAGGCGCGCTGGCTCGGCATTCCGGGCGAAGAGCACTACCAGGGCGGCGGCGTCTCGGCCTGCGCCACCTGTGACGGGTTCTTCTTCCGAGGCAAGGAAGTAGCCGTCATCGGCGGCGGCAACACCGCCCTGGAAGAGGCGCTTTACCTGACCCACCACGCATCGAAGGTCACCCTGATCCACCGCCGCGACAGTTTCCGCGGCGAACGCATCCTGCAAGAACGCGTGGCCGCCCATCCCAAGATCGAAGTGGTCTGGGACAGCGTGGTGGAGGAAATCCTGGGCAAGGGCGGCTCCAGCTTCACCGACCCGAAGCTGGTCACCGGCGTGCGCCTGCGCAATATGAAGACCGAGGCCGTCACGGAACGTTCGCTTGACGGCGTGTTCGTGGCCATCGGCCATGACCCGGCCACCAGCGTGTTCAAGGGCAAGGTCCGCATGGATGACGAAGGCTATATCGTCACCGACCCGGACAGCACCCGCACCGACATCCCCGGCGTCTATGCCGCCGGCGACGTAAAGGACAAGGTGTTCCGCCAGGCCGTGACGGCGGCGGGCATGGGCTGCATGGCCGCCCTGGAAGTCGAAAAGTTCCTGGCCGGCCACTGATTCGACGCCGGCATCAAGGCCGATGCCAAAGATTATGTGAAAAGGCCAAGGGATGGGGGCGGAGTCGCCGTTTCCATTTCCTGGCCTTTCTTCATTTTACCACTTTCGCAGGGGTATTCCGTGTCCGTCCTTCGGCGAACTGTTGCAAGAACAATACGATAGCTAGCGGTAAATCGACATTTTGGTGACAAGCCCTAGCATTGACGGCAGGGGCTGTATATCATCCATGCGTCGGGCGCATTCCCGTGTTCGACCAACAGACAGGGCGCCTGGGACGTCATCCGGCGTTCGGCAGTTGCGCCACTATCTAGGGACGGGTCCATGGACTGGGACAAGCTTCGCGTCTTTCACGCTGTGGCGGAGGCGGGCAGCTTCACGCATGCGGGGGAAACCCTGAACCTCAGCCAGTCGGCGGTCAGCCGGCAGATCAGCGCGCTGGAGGAAAGCCTCCATGTGCCGCTGTTTCATCGCCATGCGCGCGGGCTGATTCTGACGGAACAGGGTGAATTGCTCTACCGCACCGCGCGGGAGGTGTTTGCCAAGCTCTCGATGACGGAGGCCATGCTCTCCGAATCGAAGGAGCATCCGAAGGGCCCGTTGAAGGTCACCACCACCATCGCGCTCGGCTCCACTTGGCTGACGCCGCGGGTGAAGGATTTCCTGTCGCTCTATCCGGATGTGCAGCTGACGCTGCTGCTGGACGATAATGAGCTGGACCTGTCGATGCGCGAGGCGGATATCGCCATCCGCCTGTCGGCCCCGCGCCAGCCGGATCTGATCCAGCGTCATCTGATGACGGTGCGCGTGCACCTGTACGCTCACAAGTCCTACATCGAAAAGCGCGGCATACCGCAGTCGGTGGCGGAACTGGACCAGCATGACCTGATCGCCTATCCGAACGAGGCGCGGGCGCCGGTCACCAATATCAACTGGGCCCTGCATGTCGGCGACCCACCGGGTGGCGAACGCCACACCGCGCTGCGCGTCAACAGCCTGTACGCCATGTTCCGTGCCGTTCAGTCCGGCCTGGGCATTGCGTCCCTGCCCGACTATGTCGTCGACAACCAGCCCGACATCGTCCGCATCCTGCCGGAAGTGAGCGGGCCGCGCATCGATGCCTATTTCGTCTACGCCGAAGAACTGCGCCATTCCAAGCGCATCGCCGTGTTCCGTGACTTCCTCGTAAAGAAGGTTGCTGAGACCTTCCCATCGAGCCATGCATCAAACGCATAACTCAGGCTTGGCTTCACCCCTGGTATAATCGGCCCGGATGCTTAAATCTTGAGCCATCGCTGCTGCGACGCAGCAGCGACGTTTCGCCCCGATTTACCCGGTCGGGGTTGGGTCCTTGACCCAGCGTCTCCCAGACGTGAAGCCTCCCTGTTCAACTCGGCCGGAAACCTTATGGTTTTCCGGCCGTTTTTTTATCTGCCCATATGTTGATCAGCCCCACGCCCGAAATTCCGGCACAGGGCGGACGGCCTCAGTCTATCCCATTGTGCATTTCACGCTGGGTACAGCCTGGATTATGATGCAGCCGTAAACATCGGGGCAGCCGATCATGGCGATCAACGGTATCAACAGTTCAGGCACCTATACCGCCCCGGCCCCACCCCCGCCGGAGGGGGCGCCCGGTCGCCGTTCTGCCGACCCCGCACCGGCCCCGCCGCCACCCCGGCCTGCCCCTGCCCCGCAATTGCCCGACCGCAATCTGGCACCGGTACGTCCCGTGACGCTGGAACCCGTGCGCCCCGTCACCCTGGCCCCGGTACAGCCGGTGCAGTATCGCGGCTATATCATCGATATTTCGGCCTGACGATCAGGCAGCAGAAGCAGCGCGTCAGGCGCTTTGCTTCTGCTTGTCCGGATTATGGGCGCCCAGTGCCGGGGGCTCGGACAGATCGCCCTCATGCGGCTTCACATCAACGATGCTGAAGCCACCATCTTCCGGGAACCGCATCAGCACCTTGCGCCGGGCACGCGGCATGTCGCTGGCAAAGAAGAAGACATAGCGGCCTTCATCCCACAGACGCGTGATATTGCTGGGCTCCAGCGGGGAGGCCGCCTCCGGGCGGCGGCGGACACAGATGATCCAGCCGGTTTCCGACAGGCCGCGCCGTTCATCCATGACCAGCACGCGGCGGTCCTCCGCCTCCAACTGCTCGATCATGCGTTTCAGGTGATCGGTGCGCGATTGCAGCTCGTCCGCCTCATGATCATCCTGACCCGCCGTCAGGCGCTGGCCCAGGCTTTCGCGGGCAAGGGCGCGGATCTTGTTGCTCAGCGCCTGCTGACGCCGCCGCAGCTCGACCATCGCCTTTCTTGCTTCCTTGAGGCTGTGATTGGCCTTCAACACTGTCGGCTTCATCGACAGGAAGACAATCATCAGCATCAGGGCGATGGAAAAGCCGCTCATGCCGGCTCCATTTCCGGATCGGCAGCGGTTTCCACACCGCCCCCTTCCTCACTGTCCTTGGGCGCTGCGGCCCCGGTCAGGGCCTGGGCAAAGACAGCCTTGAAGCCCGACGCCTTGGGATAGACCCGCTCGAACTCCGCCTTGGCCTCCTCCGGTCCGCGCGCCCAGACATGCACGGGACAGGGCTGCGCCCAGGAATTGTCGTAGAAGGGATGCTTCTCGCCCCGCTTCACCTGATGCGAAACCGAGCTGTTGAAGACCAGGAATTCGTACGGCTTGTTGGGGAACTGCTCCGCCCCGATCATGCGCACAAAGCGATGGGGGCTTTTTTCCAGTTCGCGGATACGGCCCTTCAGGCCCTTTTCCTCACGCTGTGCCGTGAACAGATGGGTCGCGGCACCGGCAGCGGTATTCTTGCGCGCCTCCACCCGGTTGGACAGGCCGGTTGCGATGCGGGCATAGCGCGCCAGCCGGCTGCGCATCATCGTCTCATGGCCCTGCGCGCGGATGATCCGACCCCAGACATAGGCAACCATCGACACCATCACGTTCGCGGCGACGGAGGCCACGAAGGTGATCACTGCAAACCGGACCAGTTCGATGATGCCGTTGAGCACAAGGTGCCTCGGAAAGTATCCAACCGATTTATTGTAGTGAAAGTTTCAAATCCTTGAAAGAGGCATTAAACAGGACCGAAATCGCAGCCAAACCATTGGCCGCTCAACTGAAAATGCCCTGTTCAATTCAATGGCTGGTGTGGCACCGGGTCGTCATGCCCAACAGATTGCGTGGGCTGCCGAACGATGGTCAGCCTGGCCTTGCGGTTTGCCGGCCGCTATGTGTGAATGGCAACAGACAGAGGGCGGAGAACCCGGCATGGAACAGCGCATCACCCTGATCACCCTTCGCGTCGCCGACGTGGCGCGGTCGCGGGCCTTTTATGAGGGGCTGGGCTGGAAAGCCGCGAGCGGCAGCCAGCCTTCCTTCGCGTTTTTCCAGATGGGCGGCATGGGCCTGGGCCTGCTGGCCGCAGACAGCTTTGAGAAGGAGATCGCGGGCGATGCCGGCAAGGTGACGCATGGCCCCACGATGCTGGCGCATAATGTGCGCGGCAAGGCCGACGTGGACCGGCTGGTCTCCTTCGCCCTGACCCAGGGCGGGCGGCTGGTGCGGGCCCCGGCGGATCAGTTCTGGGGCGGTTATTCCGGCATCTATGCCGACCCGGACGGCCATTACTGGGAAATCGCCTTCAACCCGTTCTGGCCGTTGGCCGAAGACGGGTCGGTCACCCTGGACTGACCGGGCGCGCCATGGACATCCTGCTGAACGGCGCCAGTTTGAAGGCCGATCCCGCCGGGGCCCTGTTCTGGCCCACGCGCGGCTGGCTGCTGGTGGCCGACCTGCATCTGGAGAAAGGGTCGGCCTTTGCCCGGATGGGACAGTTCCTGCCCCCCTATGATACCGCGGCCACCCTGTCGCGGCTGGAAGAACTGTGCCGCCAATGGCGCCCCAACCGGGTCGTCTGTCTGGGGGACAGTTTCCACGACCGCGATGCCGCCGCCCGCGTTTCGGACGCCGATGGAAGTCGCATCGCGGCCCTGACCGCGGCCCATGACTGGGTCTGGATCGCCGGCAACCATGACCCGGCCCCGCCGCCCGGCTGGGGCGGCATGGTGGTGGCGGAAGAATTGCGGGAGGGGCCGTTGGTCCTGCGGCACGAGGCGGTGAAGGACCGGATGGCGGCGGCGGGCGAAATCTCCGGCCATTACCATCCCAAGGCAGCGGCATTGGTGCGGGGCAAGCGGATCAGCGCGCGCTGTTTCGCGGGCGACGGTCGGCGCATGATCCTGCCGGCCTTTGGCGCCTATGCCGGTGGTCTGAACGTTCTGGACCCCGCCATTTCCGGCTTGCTGCACCGGCCATTCCAGGCCTGGATGCTGGGCACCGCCCGCCTGTTCCCCCTGCCCTGCACCCGCCTGTCGGCGGACCATGCCACCCGGCGCGAGAGTGCCACCGCACGGGGGTGAAAGGACAAGCCCCCGGATGCGGGGGAGACATCCGGGGGCAACAACAGGCCGGCAGCCAAAGGGGGAGAAAAGGGATGGCCGCCGCCGTTAAAACTAGCTAGGGCCCCCGCAGGCCGCGTCAACCGGGATGGATAAAAAATAATCTTCGCAAAAGGATAGAGGTCGGGGTGATCCAAGGCAGCACCGGCGACGTATCATCAGTGAACTCTGATGTTATACCCGGAAGCATGCCTCATCCGATGACCGATCCGCGTCCCATCATCGTCTGGTTCCGCCAGGATCTGCGCCTGGCCGACAATCCCGCCCTGCACCACGCCGTGGAAAGCGGGCGGCCCGTCCTGCCCGTCTATGTTCTGGACGATATCACCCAAGGCGCCTGGAGGGCCGGTGGCGCCACGCGCTGGTGGCTGCATCACAGCCTGACGCATCTGTCGGCGGCATTGGAACGGCTGGGGTCGCCCCTGCTGCTGCTGCGCGGGCCGGGTGACGCCGTGATCGGTGATCTGGCGGCGCGGGTGGATGCGGCGGAGGTCGTCTGGAATCGCTGCTATGAACCCTTTGCCATTGAACGCGATTCACGCCTGAAGGCGGCCTTGAAGGGCAAGGTGAAGGTCACCAGCCATAAGGCTGCCCTGCTCAACGAACCCTGGGAAGTGCTGACGGGCCAGGGCACGCCCTACAAGGTCTTCACCCCCTATTGGCGGGCCTGTGTCGCCGTCACCAATCCGGAACGGCCCCTGCCCGCCCCAGACCGGCTGCCCCCCTGCCCCAACCGTCCGCAAGGTGATGCGCTGCCCGACTGGGCCTTGCTGCCCACCCGGCCCGATTGGGCGGGCGGGTTCCGGCGGACCTGGGCCGATGGTCTGGGCGTCGGTGAGGCGGCGGCATCCGCGCGCCTGACGCAGTTCCTGTCGGACGGTGCCGCCCATTACAGCGCCGGGCGCGACGTGCCCGGTATCGACGGCACCTCGCGCCTGTCGCCGCATCTGCATTTCGGCGAAATCTCCCCCCGTCAGGTCTGGCACGCGGCCAAACTGGCGGGCGATCGGGGCAGCGAGGCGTTCAAGGCGCAGATGGACAGTTTCCTGCGCGAGATCGGGTGGCGGGAATTCTGCCATTCCCTGCTGTATCATTTCCCCACCCTGCCCGAACGCCCCCTGTCACCGGCTTTCGAGGCATTCCCCTGGACCCGCGATGACAAGGCCCTGGCCGCGTGGCAGCGGGGACAGACCGGATATCCCATCGTCGATGCCGGCATGCGCCAACTCTGGGCCACGGGCTGGATGCATAACCGCGTGCGGATGATCGTGGGGTCCCTGCTGGTCAAACATCTGCTGCTGCCCTGGCAGGCGGGAGAGGATTGGTTCTGGGACACGCTGGTCGATGCCGATCTGGCCAATAATGCCGCCGGCTGGCAATGGATCGGGGGTTGCGGGGCCGACGCGGCACCCTATTTCCGGGTCTTCAATCCCGTCCTGCAGGGACAGAAATTCGATCCCGACGGTCGTTATGTCCGTCATTGGGTACCCGAACTGAAACATATGCCGGACAAATATATCCATGCGCCCTGGACCGCACCGCCGATGGTGCTGCGCGGGGCCGGTGTGAACCTTGGCCGTGACTATCCCGCCCCCATCATTGATCATGCGCTGGGCCGGCAGCGCGCGCTGGACGCCTTTGCCACGATGCGTGGCGGCGATCCGGCGATCCCGGCCTGAAGGAAGGAAGCCCTTATGAAAATCGCGGTTATCGGTGCCGGCATCTCGGGTCTCAGCGCTGCCTGGCTGCTGAACCGTCACGGCCATGATGTGACGGTGTTTGAACAGAACAACTATCTGGGCGGCCATTCCAACACGGTGGATGTGACGGGCAAGAACGGGGAAAATATCCCCGTCGATACCGGCTTCATCGTGTTCAACGAGGCGACATATCCCAACCTGATCGCCCTGTTCGCGCATCTGGGCGTGCCCTCCATGCCCTGCACCATGAGCTTTGCCGTCAGCCTGGATCGGGGCCGTCTGGAATATTCCGGCAGCAATCTGGCCGGCATGTTCGCGCAGAAGCGCAACCTTCTGTCGCCCAGCTATCACCTGATGCTGCGCGACATCGTGCGCTTCTACCGGGAAGCACCGAAGCTGTTGCGCGACCCGGCGGCCATCAACCAGACCTTGGGCGAATATCTGGATGCGGGCCGGTATGGCCACCGCTTCATCTATGACCATCTGCTGCCCATGGGGGCAGCCATCTGGTCCTCCACCATATCGGAGATGCTGGCCTTCCCGGCCCACAGCTTCGTGCGCTTTTTCCAGAACCATGGCCTGATGAAGATCAAGAACCGCCCGCAATGGTATTCGGTGAAGGGCGGCAGCCGTTCCTATGTGCGGGTGCTGGCCGATACGCTGGCCGGACGGTTCCACACCGACCGCGCCATCATCGCCATGCGCCGCACGCCCACCGGCGTCTGGCTGCGCGATACGGAGGGCCAGGAAACCCAGTTCGATCAGGTGGTGATCGGCGCCCATGCCGATCAGGCGCTGGCCATGCTGACCGACGCCGATGAACAGGAAAAGCGCGTGCTGGGCGCCTTCCGCTATCAGTTGAACCGCGCGCATCTGCACCGCGACCCGGCCCTGATGCCCAAGCGGCCAAAGGCCTGGTCGGCCTGGAACTATCTGGCCAACGGCACCCGCGACCGCAACGCCAAGGTGGCCGTCACCTACTGGATGAACGAGTTGCAGGGCATTGACGAGGGCAACCCCCTGTTCGTCACCCTGAACCCGATCCAGCCGCCGCGCCCGGAATATAAGATCAAGGAATTCATCTACGACCATCCCATGTTCGACGCCGCCGCCATCCGCGCACAGGGTGAGATGGCCCGCATCCAGGGTGTGCGCCGCACCTGGTTCTGCGGTGCCTATCTGGGTTATGGCTTCCATGAGGATGGGCTGTCGGCGGGGCTGGCGGTGGCAGAGGCGCTGGGCGCCAAGCGGCCCTGGAACAGTACCGACGTCTCCCCCGCCGGGCGCAATGCCAGGCCGTTGAAGCCCTTCAAGGCGGCGGCGGAGTAACGGCGATGGCGGGAGAGGATGGCCAATCCCACGCGCTGTACCATTGCCGGGTGTTCCACGCCCGGTACCGGCCCTTCCGGCACGCGTTCAATTACCGCGTCTGGTCGCTGCTGCTGGATATCGACCGGCTGCACGATCTGCCAAAACCCCTGACCCATAACCGCCCCGGCCTGCTGTCCATCCAGGACCGCGATCATGGGCGGCGCGACGGGTCGCCCCTGCGCCCCTGGGTGGAGCGGATGCTGGCGGAAAAGGGCGTGCATCTGGATGGCGGGCGCATCCTTCTGTTCTGTTTTCCGCGCGTGCTGGGCTATGCTTTCAATCCGCTGTCCGTTTATTACGGCCATGGACCGGACGGCGCCCTGCGCGGGGTGGTGTATGAGGTGAAGAACACCTTCGGCGATCAGCATTGCTATGTGATCCCCACACCGGGCGGCCTGCTGGACCACGCGCACGCCAAGGAATTCCACGTCTCCCCCTTCTTCGATATCGAAGGGGGCTATCGGTTCCGCCTGTCGCTGCCGGGCGACAGGATCGGCATCGATATCCGTTATGGCGATGATCAGGGTGATTTGCTGGTGGCGACCCAGACGGGGGAACGCCGCCCGCTGACCACAAGCAGCCTGTGGGCGGCCATCGCGCGCCATCCGCTGGTCACCTTGAAAGTCATCGCCGGCATCCATTGGGAAGCGCTGAAGCTGTGGCGCAAGGGGGCGCGGTTCCACCGCCGCCCCGAACCGCCCGTTCGTCTTAAGCCGCTTGCCGAACGACCCGCCCGCTCCATTTCAACCACCGGCCAAACAATGGTGGAACCATGACCGAACAGACCGAAAGCCATCTCCTGGGCCTGGGCCAGACGGCCATCCATTATCGCCCGTCGCGCATGATGCGGCTGCTGATCTCGCTGGCCCCCTCGATCCGGGTTGGCTCCCTGACCATTGTCCTGCCCGACGGGCGTAGCCACCGTTTCGACGGCACCGCACCCGGCCCGCATGGCGTGCTGTATGTCCGCAATGACCGGCTGGCCCGGCGCATGCTGCTGGGGGGCAAGCTGGGCTTTTGCGAAAGCTATCTGGATGGCGACTGGACCAGCCCGGATGTGCCCGCCCTGTTTGAGATGGCGCTGCTGAACGAGACGGAACTGGACCGTGCCATGAATGGCAAGGCCTGGGTCCGGGCGCTGAACTTCCTGCTGCACGCGGCCAAGCCGAACAGCAAGTCAGGCTCCAAGCGCAACATCGCCTATCATTACGACCTGGGGAACAGCTTCTATGAACGCTGGCTGGACCCGTCCATGACCTATTCGGCGGCGGTCTATGCCGACCTGGACAAGCCCGAACCCCTGTACGAGGCGCAGCAACGCAAATATGCGGCCATCGCGGCCCGCATGGATCTGCAACCGGGGCAGCATGTGCTGGAAATCGGCTGCGGCTGGGGTGGCTTTGCCGAATATGCGGCCAAGGTGGTTGGCGCGCGTGTCACCGGCGTGACCATCAGCAAGGCCCAACATGATTATGCCGTGGCCCGCATGGAACGGGCCGGCCTGTCGCACATGGTCGATATAAGGTTGCAGGATTACCGCGACATCACGGAGCAGTTCGACCGCATCGCCAGCATCGAGATGTTCGAAGCGGTCGGCGAACGCTATTGGCCCACCTATTTCAACACGCTGCGCGACCGGTTGAAGCCGGGCGGAAAGGCATCGCTCCAGATCATCACCATCGGTGAGGATCATTTCGAGGGTTACCGCAAGGGTGCCGACTATATCCAGCGCTACATCTTCCCCGGCGGCATGCTGCCCAGCCCCACCCGCCTGAAGGCAGAGGTGGAGGGTGCGGGCCTGAATTTCGACAGCACCGAAAGCTATGGCCTGCATTATGCCCGCACCCTGCGAGAGTGGCAGGTGGCGTTCCAGGCGGCCTGGCCGGCGTTGAAGGACGGGTTCGACACGCGTTTCAAGCGCATGTGGGAACAATATCTCTGGTACTGCGAGGCGGGGTTCAAGGTCGGCACCATCGATCTTGTGCATGTGGGAATTTCGAAGGGCTGAGCGCATCGCCATGCGCGTCGCCCTGCGCCACCTCCTGCCCTATGCATTGCCGGCCCTGCCGCTGGCCATCCTGGTGCTGCCCGTCTATGTGTTCCTGCCCTCGGCCTATGCCCAGGCGGGAATGCCGCTGGCCAGCATCGGCATCGTCCTGCTGCTGTCCCGGCTGTGGGACGGGGTGACGGACCCGCTGGTCGGCGCCCTGTCCGACCGCACCGTCACCCGGTTCGGTCGGCGCAAGCCCTGGATCGCGGCAGGCCTGCCCCTTACCCTTGTGTCGCTCTGGTTCCTGATGGTGCCGGGTGACGGGGTGGGGGCGGCCTATCTGCTGGGCTGGTCCTTTGCCCTGTTCCTGGGCTGGACCATGATGATCGTGCCGTTGACGGCCTGGGGTGCCGAACTGTCGGGCGATTATCACCAGCGCACGCGCATTGCGGGTTTCCGCGAGGGGGCGGCCATCATCGGCACCGTCCTGGCGCTCACCCTGCCCTTTGCCATGGGCGTGGGGGCGGCGGGGCAGGAACGTGACGCCCTGCGCCTGCTGGCCCTTGTTCTGCTGGTGATCCTGCCCCTGTTTACAGTAATCGCGATCATCAGCGTTCCCGAATATCCGCAGCCGGCCAAGTCGCGGCTGAAATTCCGGCGCGGGATGAAAGTGATTTTCGCAAACGGGGCTTTCCGGAAACTGATCGCGGCCTATGTTATCAATGGTGTGGCGAACGGCCTGCCGGCACAACTTTTCCTGTTTTTCGTTCAGCATCTGCTGATGGAGGGGGAACGTGCGGGCCTGCTGCTGCTGTCCTATTTCGCATCTGGTCTTCTGGCGGTGCCGCTGTGGCTGTGGTTGAGCGGAAAATATGGCAAGCATGTCGTCTGGCGCTGGGCGATGTTCTGGAACATCGGCTGGTTCCTGGCCGTGCCTTTGCTGGGTCCGGGCGACTTCACGGCGTTCCTGGTCATCTGTGTGATGACGGGAATGTCGCTGGGGGCCGACCTCATCCTGCCGTCGGCCATGCAGGCCGATGTGGTGGATATGGACACGGCCCGTACCGGCCGGGCCCGCACGGGTCTTTACTTCGCCTTCTGGGGCCTGGCGACCAAGCTGGCAACCGCGCTGGCCGCTCTGGGCCTGACGGTGGCGGGCCTGTTCGGCTTCGACCCCGCCACGGGCGGAACGGAAATGGGGCAGACTGCGCTGCTGTGGCTGTACGCTCTGGTGCCGGTGGTCTTCAAACTGGCGGCCATCGCCATCCTGTGGCGCTGGCCCATCGATGCCGCGACACAGGCCGCCCTGCGTGCCCGCATCGCCGCCCGCACCTGATTTTGTTTCCCCGAAACCCGACGCGGAGAGCGCCATGTTTCGCCGCCTGTTCGTCCTGGCCGGCCTTTGTCTGGCCCTATCCGGGTGCACCAACATGAAACCCGAACAATTCGCCAATCAGAAACCCGCCCTGGCCCTTGAAGAATATTTCGATGGCCATACCCGCGCCTATGGCATCGTGGAGGATCGGTTCGGCAATGTCCGCCGCACCTTCACCGTCGATATCAAGGGCGAATGGGACGGCAAGGTCCTGACCCTGACCGAAGATTTCGTGTGGAATGATGGGGAGCTGGAACAGCGCATCTGGCGCCTGACCCGCGATGGTCCCACCCCCAACGACTGGACCGGCACCACCGCCGATGCCATCGGCCCCGCCAAGGGCCGCGTGTCCGGCAATGCCTATAACATGGTCTATGACTTCAACCTGAAAATGGATGGTAGCCGGACCAAGGTGCGTTTCGACGACTGGATGTTCCTGATGCCCGACGGCGTGCTGCTGAACCGTGCCACCATGAGCAAGTTCGGCATCCATCTGGCCACCGTCACCATCGCGTTCAAGAAGGACGTGGCGGTACGGGAGGCGGTGAAGGCGGCGGAGTGAGGCCGGCGCCTTCAAACTGATGGACTCATACGATCAACCGCCACCCTCCCATTGGTTGACACCAATGGGCCCCTCCCTCTCCCGCCAAGCGGGCGAGGGGCCAAAATTTACGACAGCACCCAAATTCCGCCCCTCGCCCACGAAGGTGGGAGAGGGAGGGGCCCGAACGCGCCAGCGTTTGGGAGGGTGAGGGCAACAACCCCGCAGACCATTCACCCAACCGCCGCCCCCCAAAAAACGAAACAGGCGGGTCCCCCCGGGCCCGCCTGTCTCTCCCCCCGAAGCGGGCGCCGCTGGCTTAGCGGCGCCACTCCCGGTAATCCTCGCCAAAGGCGCGGGCGTAGCGGTCGTACCGGTCATTGCGGCTGGCCACCGGGCGGTTGGACAGGACCAGGGCCGCCACGAAGTAGGCCAGGATCGGGGTACCGCCCAGGAAGATCATCGACAGGATGGCGGCGATGCGCACCCACAGGCGGCTGATCCCCAGCCATTCGGCCACCCCGGCGCAGACGCCGAACAGGATTCCGTTGGTGCTGTCCTTATAGAGCTTCCCACCCTGGAAGCGGCTGGTGAAGCGGTCGAAATGGCGGTTATAGCGGCTCACGTTTCTCTCCATCGTTCCATCGGTTTGGCAGAACCCCGTCGCCCATCCCGGCGCCAGGGGTGAAGTGCAACTCAAATCAGGCGTTGCCGCCACGCTCGGCCACCCGCTTCTTCAGCGCGGCCAGTTCATCCTCGACCCGGCCACGGGCCTCCAGGGTCGCGAACTCGTCCTTCAGGGTGCGGGGTCGGCCCATGGCCATGGCGTCGCCGGCGGCCTCCACATGGTCGATCTCGCGTTCCAGTTCGCGGGACCGGGCCAGCGCCTCGTCCAGGCGGCCATCATACAGGCTGGTCCGGGCCCGCAGCCGGTCGACGGCACCGCGGTAGCGGGTGGCAAGGCTGCGGCGGCGGGCATGCGCCTCGGCCAGCTTGTCCTCCAGGGCGCGGGCATCTTCCGTCATCCGGGCGATGGCCGTTTCCAAGGCCTTGATCTCCGCCTCGGCCGGTGCCGCGGCGCGGCGGATTTCATCCTTGGCCGCCAGGGCGGCGCGGGCCAGGTCCTCGCGGTTATGGGCCAGCGCGATTTCGGCCTTGCGCTCCCATTCCAGCATCTCGAACTCGGCAGCGCGCCAGTTGGCAGCCAGTTCCTTCTTTTCCGCGATCATGCGGACAGTGCCACAGCGTACTTCGGACAGGGTGTCTTCCATCTCCCGGATCGCCTGGTTCAGCGTCTGCTCCGGGTCCGCCGACCGGTCCAGCAGGCTGGCCAGGTTGGCATTGATGACATCACCGAGGCGGTCGATCAGGCCCATTTTCGGGGCTCCTTCTGAAACAGGTGGGGTAGTCGGGTTGGCGGAAGAAGCGTCGATCAGAGCAGAATGTTCAGCATCAGGACCATGACGACCGCGACAACCAGGGCCGGGACCATTTCGGTCAGGCTGGAGATGTTCAGGTCGCCGGTGACCTTGTTGGTGCGGGCGGCGCGCTTGGCGAAGAAGGTCATCGTGCTCATTATCGTCTCCATCGGGTTCGAATTTCGGTGGCCGTTTCAGCCATGCCGACATAACAGCAAGCACCGTGCCAAGTGCCATGGAGACCTAAAAATTGGCTGATTTCCGTCATTTTTGTTTTTGCACTTACCCACCCCCGATCCGGTCGATAGCAAATTCCACCACCGAGTGGCGAAAACCACCATCGTGCCGGAATTTGTTGCGATTGGAACGGTCGCGCAGGACTTTCATGCGCGATTGACCGGCGTGGCGGAACCGGCTACCCATCCCGCCATGGCCGTCTATACCGAAGTTTCCGACGAGGATGTCCGCGCGTTCGTTGCCCAGTATGATCTGGGCGACGTGGTGTCCTGCAAGGGCATCGCCGAGGGCGTGGAGAATTCCAACTTCCTGCTGGTGACCGATAAGGGTCCCTATATCCTCACGCTTTATGAAAAGCGGGTGGACCCGGCGGACCTGCCCTTCTTCTTGGGCTTGATGGACCATCTGGCCGCCAACGGCCTGACCTGTCCGCAGCCCGTGGCCGGCACCGACGGCGTGGCCCTGCGCAGCCTGTGTGGCCGTCCGGCGGTGATCGTCACCTTCCTGAAGGGCATGTGGCCGCGCCGCATCCTGGCCGATCATTGCGCCGGCCTGGGCGAAGGGCTGGCCCGCCTGCATCTGGCGGGCGACGGCTTCACCCTGACGCGCCGCAATTCCCTGTCGGTCGGTGGCTGGCGTCCCCTGTTCGACGCGTCGCGCTGGCGCGCGGATGAGGTGAAGCCGGGTCTGGCCGATGCCCTGGGCGAGGAGCTGGATTATCTGGAGGCCCATTGGCCCAAGGATCTGCCCGCCGGCATCATCCATGCCGACCTGTTTCCCGATAATGTCTTCTTCGCCGATGGCGCCCTGTCGGGCCTGATCGATTTCTATTTCGCCTGCAATGACCAGTTCGCCTATGACGTGGCGATCTGCCTGAATGCCTGGTGCTTTGAGGCTGATGGCGCCTTCAATGTCACCAAGGCCCGGCTGCTGCTGGCCAATTATGACCGTATCCGCCCCCTGTCGGCGGCGGAGCGCGACGCCCTGCCCATCCTGGCACGCGGCAGCGCCATCCGTTTCCTGCTAACCCGCCTCTATGACTGGCTGAACACGCCGGCGGGTGCGATGGTGAAGCGCAAGGACCCGCTGGAGTATCTACACAAGCTGCGTTTTCACCAGCAGATCCGCCACATCGCCGATTACGGGCTGGACCGGTCGTGAGCGAGGGGAACGCCGCAGAAAACGTGGTCGATGCCTTCACCGACGGCGCCTGTTCCGGCAATCCCGGTCCGGGCGGCTGGGGCGTACTGCTGCGCTGGAACGGGACCGAGAAGGAACTGAAGGGCGGGGAGCCCGACACGACCAACAACCGCATGGAATTGATGGCCGCCATCAGCGCGCTGGAGGCCATGAAACGCCCCGTTCCCATGCGCCTGCATACCGACAGCCAGTATGTGAAGAACGGCATCACCACCTGGATTCATGGCTGGAAGAAAAACGGCTGGAAAACCGCATCCAAGGACCCCGTGAAGAACGAGGATCTGTGGCGTCGCCTGGACGATCTGGTCGCCCGCCACAAGGTGGAATTCCACTGGGTCAAGGGCCATGCCGGCCATGTGGAGAATGAGCGCGCCGACCAGTTGGCGCGCGATGGCCTGCGTGAGGCGCGGGACGGCAGCTGACCACAACCTCTGCGCTTGGCGCGTGGCTCAACCATACGGAATGTATACGAAATCGTCGCATGGGCTTTTGCATTCCGCCCCTCGTGCCTATATAAATGTGTGTTGAGTTAACCAACTGAGCCAGGGCGACCCGTGCAGAATCTTCTGCGCATTCTGGGGCAGACCTCTTACGAACAGCGGCGACGGGAAATCACCGTCGATGGCCGCCGGATCAGTGTGTGTGTCAGCGAGGAATGCTGGAACGCGCTGGAGGATATCAGCCTTCAGGAAGGCGTCAGCCTGGAAACCCTGGTTGCCAATGTCGCCCGCCGTTGTGGCCGGCGCAGCCTGTCGCTGGAACTCGACCTTTTCGCCGTCTCCTATTACCAGACCGCCAGCCTTCCCTCCGGCGGCTTGCGCGATGTGGAACCGGCCAATCTCTTGCCCTGCTGACCATTAAGCCCCCATTGCCCGCCGCCGCCGCCTCTCGTACAAGGGACGCCAACCGCCCCCTTTGACAGAGAGCGTTTCGCCATGTCCTCCCCCCGCCGCCTGATCGCCGTCGATGCCCTGACCTTGGAGGACGCGGCCAGCGAGCATGCGGCCCTGGCGGTGGAGATCGGGCACCATCGCGAACGCTACTACAACAAGGCCGATCCGGAGATTTCGGACGCCGACTATGACAAGCTGGAACAGCGTCTGGCCGCCATCGAGGCGCGTTTTCCCGAACTGGTGACCGCCGACAGCCCGACCCAGACGGTGGGTGCCGCCCCCTCCTCCGGCTTTGGCAAGGTGAAGCATGCGGTGCCCATGCTGTCCCTTTCCAACGCGTTCGAGGATGTCGATGTCAGCGACTTTGTGGGCCGCATCCGCCGGTTCCTGAACCTGTCCGACGACATGCCCGTAAGCTTCGTCGCAGAACCCAAGATCGACGGCCTGTCCCTGTCCCTGCGCTATGAGAAGGGCCGGCTGGTGCAGGCGGCCACGCGTGGCGACGGGGCGGAGGGGGAGGATGTGACGGCCAATGTCCGTACCATCCGCGACATCCCGCACGCGCTGACAGCCCCCTTCCCCGACCTGGTGGAGGTGCGTGGCGAGGTCTATATGACCCGCGCCGACTTCCTGGACCTGAACCGGGCGCAGGCGGAAAAGAACGACAAGATATTCGCCAACCCGCGCAATGCCGCCGCCGGGTCGCTGCGCCAGCTGGACAGCACCATCACGGCGGGCCGGCCCCTGCGCTTCTTCGCCTATGCCTGGGGCGCTTTGTCGGAACCGCTGGGTGCCACGCAATGGGAAAGCCGGCAACGGCTGGAAGGCTTTGGCTTCACCCTCTCCTCACCGTCGCGCCTGTGCACGGGAGCCGAGGAACTGCTGGCCTATTACCGCATGATTGGGCAGCAGCGGCCCACCCTGCCCTTCGATATTGACGGCGTGGTCTACAAGGTCGACAGCCTGGCCCTGCAGGAGCGGTTGGGCTTCATCTCCCGCTCGCCCCGCTGGGCCACGGCGCATAAATACCCCGCCGAACAGGCCACCACCCGCCTGAAAGACATCAGCATCCAGGTGGGCCGTACCGGCGCCCTGACACCCGTTGCGGAGCTGGAGCCGGTGAATGTCGGCGGCGTGGTGGTCAGTCGCGCGACCCTGCACAATAAGGACGAGATCGAGCGCAAGGATGTCCGCGTCGGCGATCTGGTCATCGTGCAGCGCGCGGGCGACGTGATCCCACAGATTGTGGGCTTCGTGCCTGAACAGCGCCCCGCCGATGCTGTCCCCTTCGCCTTCCCAGACTGCTGCCCCGAATGCGGGTCCATGGCGGTGCGGGAGGAAGGCGAGGTTGTCACCCGCTGCACCGGCGGCCTGATCTGCCCGGCGCAGGCGGTGGAGCGGCTGCGCCATTTCGTATCGCGCAATGCCTTTGATATCGAAGGGCTGGGGATCGAGCGTATCCAGCTGTTCTTCGAACAGGGCCGTATCAAGCAGCCCGCCGATATCTTCACCCTGGAGGCACGCGAGGAACAGCGCCTGGACCGGCTGATCAGCATGACCGGCTTTGGCAAGAAGTCGGTGGAGAAGCTGTTCGCCGCCATCGAGGCACGGCGCGCCATCGCGCTGGACCGCTTCATCTTCGCCCTGGGCATTCGCCAGATCGGGGAGGCCACGGCCAAGCTGCTGGCCAAGGCCTATCGCACGGCAGAAAACTGGCGCGACCGCATGGTCGCCGCCGCCGCCGAGCGGACGGACAAGCGCGACGAGAAGAAGCCGGAGCTGGTGGGCGAGGCCTATGCCGAGCTGTGCGCCATCGAACAGATCGGCATGAGCGTGGCCGACGATTTGACCGATTTCTTCCGCGAACAGCATAATCTGGACGCCGTCGCCGCCCTGCTGGCGCAGGTGAAGCCGGAGGAATATGTGCCGCCGGCGGCGGCCACCACGTCGCCCGTTGCCGGCAAGACGGTGGTCTTCACAGGTACGCTGACCACCATGGGCCGGTCGGAAGCCAAGGCCAAGGCAGAGGCCCTGGGCGCCAAGGTCGCCGGATCGGTCAGTGCCAAGACCGACTATGTCATCGTCGGCGCCGACGCCGGGTCCAAGGCCGCCAAGGCCCAGGAACTGGGCGTCACCATCCTGTCGGAGGAGGAATGGGCAGCGTTGATTGGGACATGAGACCGGCGGTCGTTCGTAGCGCGGATTAGGCGAAGCCGTAATCCGCGGACTTATGGCCCGACGGCGCCGATTTCCCGCGGATTACGCTTCGCTAATCCGCGCTACGGTTGGAAATGGGGCTTCTCCCGCCCCACACATGCCGCCGCATCATCCCTGAAATCGCCGCAATGGGGGTGCATCAGCTTGTGGGGTTGGTGCCAGGGCCCTATCCTGGCTGCCAATCCCGATAAAGCCCCTTTCCGGACCCCATGCCTTGAGCAGCCTGAACGCGCCCACCCGTTTCCGTCCCGCCGCCGCCCCGGCCAAGCGCGGCCCGTCCGGCCCCACCCCGCCGGGCGGGGGCAATGGCGGTGCCGGCGGCCAGCCCAAGGATAAGCAGCCGCGCAAGGCCGGCCCCCGCAAAAGCTGGGGCAAGCGTATCCTGTCGGGTCTGATCGTCACCGGCATCTGGGGCCTCATCGTCGCGGCGGGCACCGTCGCCTATGTCGCGCATGACATGCCCAGCATTTCGGAAGTGGCGGAGGCATCGCGCCGGCCCGCCATCACCCTGGTCGCCCTGGACGGGACGGAGTTTCAGCGCCTGGGCGACCTGCGCGGCGAAACGCTGGATGTCGGTCAGTTGCCGCCGCATTTCGTGCAGGCCCTGGTCGCCACCGAAGACAGGCGGTTCTTCAGTCATTTCGGTGTCGATCCGCTCGGCATCCTGCGCGCCGCCTATTCCAACTATCGCGCCGGGCGTACCGTTCAGGGCGGGTCCACCCTGACACAGCAGCTGGCCAAGAACCTGTTCCTGACGCCTGACCAGAATTTCAAGCGCAAGGCACAGGAAGCGCTGCTGGCGGTGCAGCTGGAGGCGACCTACAGCAAGGAACAGATCCTCACCGCCTATCTGAACCGCGTCTATCTGGGGGCCGGCACCTTTGGCGTGGATGCCGCCGCCCGCACCTATTTCAACAAATCGGCGCGTAATCTGACATTGCGCGAATCGGCGATCATTGTCGGCCTGTTGAAGGCGCCGTCACGCTATGCCCCCACGGCCAGCCTAAACCGCGCGACGCAGCGCATGGGCGTGGTGCTGCGCGCCATGCTGGACGAGGGCTATATCAATCAGGCGCAGTTCGACGCCGCCATGGCCGCCCCGCCGCCCCCGCCCCGCAAGGAGAGCGAGGATGGCGATGGCCGTTACTTCGCGGGCTGGGTGGCCGATCAGTTGCCGGCCTTTGTCGGCGCCGACCATGGTGACCTGATCGTCTACACCACCTTTGATCCCGGCCTGCAGCGCGCCGCCGAACAGAAGGTGACGGAGATGCTGCGCGGACCGGGGGCAGACGCCAAGGTCAGCCAGGCCGCCGCCCTGATAATGACGCCGGAGGGTGCAATCCGCAGCATGATCGGTGGCAAGGATTATTCCAGCAGCGAGTTCAACCGCGCCACCCAGGCCCTGCGCCAGCCCGGCTCTGCCTTCAAACCTGTTGTCTATCTGACGGCGCTGGAGGAAGGCTGGAACGAGTACAGCACCATCCTGGACGCGCCTTACCGCAAGGGCAAATGGAACCCCGGCAATTATGACGGTCGGTTCCGGGGCGATGTCAGCCTGCGTGATGCGCTGGCCAATTCGCTGAACACCGCCACCATTCGGCTGGCCGAGGCGGTGGGCATCGACAATGTGCGCCAGACGGCCAAGCGTCTGGGCCTGACAACGCCGATGCGCCGCGACCTGTCGCTGGCGCTTGGCACGTCGGAAGTGACGTTGCTGGACCTGACGGGCGCCTATGCCACGCTGGCCAATGGCGGGGAAGCGGTGATCCCCTATGGCATCCTGGAAATCCGCGACATGAATGGCGGCATCCTGTACCAGCGTCAGGGATCGTCGGCGGGTTATGCCGTTGCCGCCCCGGATGTGGAGGCGATGAACCGCCTGCTGCTAGGCCCCGTCATCCGTGGTACCGGCAAGGCGGCCAATCTGGACCGCCCGACAGTGGGCAAGACGGGCACGACCCAGGATTACAAGGATGCCTGGTTCATGGGCTACACCGCCGATCTGGTGGGCGGCGTCTGGCTGGGCAATGATGATGGCGCGCCCATGAAGAAGGTGACGGGCGGCGGCCTGCCGGCCAAGCTGTGGCATGCCATCATGATGGAGGCGCATCAGGGCCTGCCGCCGCGCGACCTGCCCGGCCTGAATGGCAGCCCGGCCACCACGAATGAGCTTCCGCCCGCCCCCGACATGCCGGTGGCCAGCGAGGTGCCCGCCGACGGCACCGTCATGCAGACCGCCGAAGGCACCCCGCCCGCCGAACCGCCGGCATCGGAAGAAGGCGGTGATCCCATCGGCAACCTGCTGCGGCGGCTGACGGGAAAGCAATAGGCCACTCCTCCCCCCGCCGGGCCGCGGATTAGGCGCAAGCCGTAATCCGCGAAAACCCCGCCGCCGGCCCTACCCCAAACTCACGCCGCGTCCAGCGCCGGATAATCCAGATACCCCCGCTCATCCCCGCCATAGAAGGTGGCGCGCTCGGCCTGGGCCAGCGGGGCGTTGCGGCGGAACCGTTCCACCAGATCGGGGTTGGCGATATAGGGCACGCCAAACGCGATGGCATCCGCCGCACCGTCACCGATCAGCCGGTCTCCGACCTCCCGCGTGATGCCGCCATTAAGGATGAACGGCCCCTTGAAGGTCTGGCGCAGCAGGCCGGCCACGCGCTTGGCGCCCGGCGGCGGGCTCATATTGTGGTCATCGACCAGCGGCTCAATGACATGCAGGAAAGCCAGATTAAACCGGTTCAGCTGTTCGGCCGCATAGCCGAAGGTGGCCGCCGGATCGCTGTCCGACATACTGTGATAGGCACCGTTCGGGCTGAACCGGATGCCGACGCGACCGCTGCCCAGCACATCGGTGACCGCCGCCACCACTTCCAGCATGAAGCGGTTGCGGTTCTCCACCGATCCGCCATAGCGATCAGTGCGCTGGTTGGTGCCGCTGCGGATGAACTGATCGATCAGATAGCCGTTGGCGCCATGCAGTTCCACCGCATCAAACCCGGCTGCCTTGGCATTCTCGGCGGCTTTCGCGAAATCGGCCACGATGCCCGCAATCTCGTCGATTTCCAGGGCGCGCGGCGTCTCGTAATCCAGCATGCCCTGCGGGGTGAAGGCCTGACCATCCGGCTTCAGGGCCGACGGGGCCACCGGCAGCGCCCCGCCCGGCTGCAGCACCCGGTGCGACAGACGCCCCACATGCCAGAGCTGGGCCGCGATGCGGCCACCGGCGGCGTGAACCGCATCGGTCACGCCGCGCCATCCGGCAACCTGTTCGGGGCTGTAGATGCCAGGCGTGAAGGCATAGCCCTGACCCTGCTGCGTGATCTGGGTACCTTCGGTGATCAGCAGGCCGGCGCTGGCCCGCTGCACATAATATTTGGCGGTGGCCGCATTGGCGACATCGCCCAGGCCTGCGCGCGACCGGGTCATGGGCGCCATGATGACGCGGTTGGGAAGCTCGACATCGCCCAGCATGAAGGGCGACAAAAGATCGGGTTTGCTCATTTTCAAAAGGCCCCTTTGGGGAAGGTTGCGGTGCGTCACGGCCATTGCGGCGGCGCACCAGGTCATGGACCTTGATGTAATGGAGGAGCGCCCGGCGGCAAGTGACAGCGGTCACCACCCGAACTTTCGTTACGAAACGACGACAGGCAATGATGACCACTCGCATTTCGCGTGCAATGCGATAGGATGTGGCGCGGGCCGCACTGGGCCCACGTCACATAACAGAGAAGATGGTTTCGCTCGAACTCGCCGCGGTCCTGTTCCTGATTCTGTTGAACGGGTTCTTCGCCATGTCGGAAATGGCCGTTGTTTCGGCCCGGAAAATCCGGCTCCAGCAAATGGCGGAGGAAGGGCGCCGGGGTGCCGCCGCAGTACTGCTTTTGCAGGAAGACCCGTCGCGCTTCCTGTCCACGGTGCAGATCGGCATCACGCTGATCGGCGTCATCAACGGTGCCGTGGGTGGTGCCACCCTGGCCGAACGCCTGTCACCCGTGCTGGAAGCCATCCCGGCCTTCGCCGGATATGGTGAGACGCTGGCCATCGCCATCGTCGTCATGATCATCACCTATCTGTCGCTGATCGCGGGCGAGTTGGTGCCCAAGCGCATCGCGCTGAACAAGGCGGAGGCCATTGCCTGCTTCGCCGCCCCCATCATGCGCTACCTCTCCCGCGCCACCGCGCCCTTCGTCTGGCTGCTGGGTGCCAGCACGGAGGCGATGCTGAAGCTGCTGCGCGTGCCGGAAAAGGCCGAGCAGACGGTGACGGAAGAAGAGGTGAAAAGCCTGATCGCCGAGGGCACGGCCAGCGGCGTGTTCGATCCCGGCGAAAAGCGCATGATCGAAGGCGTCATGCGTCTGGCCGACCGCACCGTCCGTTCCCTCATGACCCCGCGACCGGAGGTGATGTGGCTGGACATCGATGACGAGCCGGAGAATATCAAGCGGGAAATACGGGAGGCCGGGCACAGCCGCTTCCCCGTCTGCCGCGGTGATTTCGACGATGTCATGGGTGTGGTCCATACCAAGGACCTGCTGCACAGCCTTTTGCAGGGCGGTAAGTTCGACCTGCGCGCAGTCGTGCGCGACGCCCTGATCGTGCATGACGGCACGGAGGTGATGCGCCTGCTGGACCTGTTCAAGCAGTCAGGCGAGCATATGGCCATCGTGGTGGATGAATATGGCACCGTGGAGGGCATCGCCACCCTGACCGATGTGCTGGAAGGCATTGCCGGCGAACTGCCCGACGATGGCGGGGAAGACAGCGACATCGTGCGGCGCGAGGATGGGTCCCTGCTGATCGACGGCATGATGGCCGTGGAAGAGGTGGAGGCGCATCTGGGCCTGAAAAGCCTGCGGGACGAGGATAGCGGCTATCACACGCTGGCCGGCTTCCTGCTGTTCAAGCTGGGCCGCATCCCCACCGCCGGCGAATATGCCGATCATGACGGCTATCGTTTTGAAGTGGTCGACATGGATGGGCGCCGCATCGACAAGGTCCTGGTCAGCCCCACGCCGGATGCGTGAGGGCGAACAGCGCCCTGCGAAGGCAGTACCCTACCCTTCCACCGGCGGGTCGGCGGCCAGACGGGCCAGCGGAACCAGATCAGTCCAGCCATAGGCCACTTCCATCAGATGGGCGCCCGCGAAACTGATCGTCTGTTCGGCCAGCATTTGCCCGCCCAGCCGTTCATAGAAATATCGGGACGGATTCTCACGCAGCACCCAGACCATGGCCGCCTGGGTGCCGGCGGCCAGGAAATGCTGGGCCATGGCGGCCAGCAGGCGGCGGCCCATGCCCATGCCCTGGGCCTGATCGATCAGGTAGAGCGCGTAGAACTCCCCGCCAAAGCCCGGCAGGCCCGTGCGCTGTGGCCCGCAGGAGGAAAAGCCGACGATACGACCCGCGCTGGACGCGACAAAGGTGCTCCGCCCCCGTGGCGGCGCACCGGTCAGCAGCCCACGCCAGCGCTTTTCATGGGTCGCCGTGGAAAGGCCCACCAGATAACGCTCGGGCAACATGCCGGGATAGGTGGATCGCCAGCTCTCGACATGCACATGCGCGATGCCCGGGGCATCGGATATAGTCGCGGGACGGATCAGGCTGGCGGTCATGCCCCCTCCGGATAGGTCATCATGCTCTCTGCCGCACAGACTGTCGGCTGAGAGCAGGTCTTACAATCCCCCAAGGCGTCGCCGCCGTGTGCAGTCACTGGAAAACCGGGCCGTTCCATGCTGCCCCAGAAACGTGGACTTGGCGAGGGTGATTGACAAGTGCCGCCCGCTTGGGCTGGATAGGTCCAAAGAGAGCGAGACATTCATGACAAATCCCATGGAAGACAGGCGCGCCGTCAGCGTCATCGTGACGGGCCGCGTCCAGGGTGTCTGGTACCGCGGCTGGACCGTGGAACAGGCCCGCGCCCGGCAACTGGATGGCTGGGTCCGCAACCGCACCGATGGCAGCGTGGAGGCCCTGTTCGCGGGCCACAGCACCGATGTCGATGCCATGCTGGACGCCTGCTGGAAAGGTCCGCCCAACGCCATCGTCATCAATGTGAAGGTTGCGGAAAGCGCCGATCCCGGCCTAACCGGTTTTGATCAGCGCCCCACGGAATGAAGGGGACGCGCCGCCACCAGGCGGCGCCTAGAACAGTTTTACGCGGACTGGAAACGCCCTACCCTTCGTCATCCCGGCTTGCGCTCATAGGCGCTAAGTTATGGGTTTGATGTATCGAATTGGTTCGCTTTCTTCGTCATCCCGGCGAAAGCCGGGACCCAGCGAGAGCAGCGAGAGCTGCGACATGACTCATATCGGCGCTAACCGCGCCTTGACGCTGGGCCCCGGCTTTCGCCGGGATGACGAAGGGTGGGGATTCAATCTGTACCTGACAGCCCTGTTGGCCCGGTCACTCGGAGTGCAGAGCCCTCCAACCTGACCTACCGCCCACCCAGACAGCCTTTTTCCACCGATTGCGCGGCCAGCTCCTGGAACCGGGACAGATAGCGGCCATCGGATGCCATTGCGGGATCGCGGATCGTATCGGCATTCAGCTGCCGCAGCTCATTATCAATGCGCTGACACGGGCTGGCGCAGGCCGAAAGCAGCACGAGCAAAGGTGCAAGCGGCAGCAGCCGCCAAGGGGACAGGGCCAGGACATGCATGGGGCAGCACCATTCCAGACAGGGACAACAATCCCCAATCTGGACGCGGCACCCGGCGAAACCGGGGCCGGCCCATGACAGGATTAAGGCGCGTAACGCCCGCTCAATACTGACGGATCAGGCCGACCAGACGGCCTTGCACATTCACGCGGTCGGAACCGAAAACGCGGGTTTCGTAACTTGGGTTGGCCGGTTCCAGGGCGATGGAATTTCCCTTGCGGCGCAGGCGCTTCAAGGTCACTTCCTGTTGATCGACCAGGGCCACCACGATGGTGCCATTCTCCGCCGTTTCGCAGCGCTGGATGATGACCGTATCACCATCCAGGATGCCAGCCTCGATCATGCTGTCGCCGGCCACTTCCAGTGCGTAATGGTCACCCGCCGCCAGCATGGAGGCTGGGATATCGATGGTCACCGAATTGTCGCGCATCGCCTCGATCGGCAGGCCGGCGGCAATGCGGCCATAAAGCGGTAGGGCCACCGCTTCGGCATCGTTGCTGGCCTGGCGACCGGGCAGGCTGTTGCGAAAATCGCCCTTGATGACGTTGGGCTTAAAACGTGGCGACACGTCCGCCGTGGCGGGTGTCGGTGCGGATACCGGGGCGGCGGGCGCTGCCTTGGCCTTGGGCATCGGCTTTTCCGGCAGGCGCAGCACCTCCAGCGCGCGGGCGCGGTGGGGCAGACGGCGGATGAACCCGCGTTCCTCCAGACCTGTGATCAGGCGGTGGATGCCGGATTTGGATTTCAGACCCAACGCGTCTTTCATCTCGTCAAAAGAGGGGGAAACCCCGCCCTCGTTCAGGCGTTCATTGATGAAGAACAGCAGTTCCTGTTGCTTGCGCGTCAGCATGACATCCCCTCACCCGCGACGATGACCGCCCATCCGGCACCGTCATTGTGACCGACATCACTATAGAACAATAACGGAACGCCAGGCAATGTTCTATTTTGGTTCGCATCGGCTGCACGTTGCAGGATGTGGATCGGCCAACCCGACTACAACCTGTCGGGATAATTATCCTTTGCTAATAATCACACTATTCCGAATGTTATATAGACACCGCAGATAGTTCGGGATAATAACCATTCCAATGAAAGCGAGACCTTGAAAAGGTCTAATCCTTCGGGCCCTTTATAGATAAATCTCGTTGGGATTGCCGGTTTCGGGCCAAATTTCAGCTATCGCCGTCAATTCGAATTCTCAGAAGCGGGAAAAATCAGAATGTCTTTTTCATTTGGACGCAATGAGACTGCAAAATTCTCTGCTTTACATAAAGCAATCGATATTTCTCAATGCATTATCGAATTTGATCCGACCGGCGTGATATTGGATTCCAACCAAAACTTTCTCGATGCGCTTGGATACTCTCTGGCCGATATCGTTAACAAACACCATCGCATGTTCTTGAAAGTTAGCGATCACCAACAGCAGAGCTACAGGGATTTTTGGGATCACTTGGCGCGCGGGGAATTTCAATCGGGCGTGTTCCGCCGGATTGACCGGCACGGCCGGGATATCTGGATACGTGCGACCTACAACCCTGTTCTGGACCGCGCCGGACGGGTGATCCGGGTGGTGAAGCTGGCCAGTGACATCACTGACGCCGTTCACCGCAACGCCGACATGGCCGGCCAGATTGCCGCCATCAACCGCACCCAGGCCGTGATCGAATTCACGCCGCAGGGTGAGGTCCTGACCGCGAACGAGAATTTCCTGAATGCGCTGGGCTATTCCCTGTCGGAGATCAAGGGCAAGCATCATCGGCAGTTCATGTCGGCGGAGGAACGGGAGACGCCGGACTATCGCCATTTCTGGGAAAAGCTTGCCGCCGGTGAGTTCTTCGGTGGGGAGTTCCGCCGCGTCCGGCGCAATGGCAGCGACATCTGGATTCAGGCCACCTACACCCCCATTCTGGATACCGACGGAAATGTTGCCAAGGTGGTTAAGTTCGCGACCGATATCACCGAACAAAAGCGCCTGAACAGCGACCGGGCCAGCCAGTTGGAGGCCATCGCCAAGAGCCAGGCGGTGATCGAATTCACGCTGGACGGCACCATCGTCAGCGCCAATGAGAATTTCCTGTCGGCGCTGGGTTACCGTGCCGGGGAGATTGAGGGCCGCCACCATTCCCTGTTCATGCCGGAGGGGGAGCGAGACAGCGCCGATTACCGTGCCTTCTGGCAGAAGCTGGCGACGGGCGAGTATCAGGCGGGCGAATTCCGGCGCCGTGCCAGGGATGGCCGGGATGTCTGGATTCAGGCCTCTTACAACCCGATCCTGGGGCTGGATGGCAAGCCCTACAAGGTCGTGAAATATGCCACCGATGTGACGCGGCAGGTGCTGGCCCGCCAGCGCAGCGAATATGTGTGCGGCATGATGGAAAGCGTGGCCGCCGGGGCGGAGGAGATGAACGCCTCCATCCGCGAGATTGCCGACAGCATGCGCAAGTCGCGCGACGAGGCGGAAGCCGCCAATCGGCGCGTTGATGCCGCCGGCACGGTGACCGCGCGCCTGACCAACCTGTCGGACAGCATGGTCGATATCGTGAACCTGATCACCGGCATCACAGGGCAGATCAACCTGCTGGCGCTCAACGCCTCCATCGAGGCGGCGCGCGCCGGGGATGCCGGCAAGGGCTTCGCTGTAGTGGCGCAGGAAGTGAAAAGCCTGGCCACCCAGGCCCGCGCCGCCGCCGATCGCATCGCCGATGATATTGCCGGCCTGCGCGATACCGCCGCTGAGGTCGTCACTACCCTGGGCAGCATCCAGGGTGCCATCGGTCAGGTGAATGACTATGTCGGCTCCATCGCCGTCGCCGTGGAACAGCAGAGTGCGGTTGCCGGCGAAATGTCGGCCAACATGAACCGCGCCGCACAGGAGGCGGCGCGGATCGGGGCGTGATCCGTCACCCGGTCACAGCGCGTCCAGCGGCATCACCTGCACCCGGTCCCCGGCCTTGACCGGCGGGGCATGGGGGGCGCGCAGGATCAGGCAATCGGCCCAGGCCAGACGGCTCAACATACCGCTATCCTGTTTGGGGAACGGTTCGGCGACCAGCCGCCCCTCCCCATCGCTCGATAGCTTGGCGCGGATAAAATCGGCGCGGCTGTCATTGGCGCCCATATCACGGGCCAGCACGGCCTCGCGCAGATCGTCATCCGACGGCAACCCCTGCATGGAAAGCAGCAGCGGGCGCAAAAACAGCCAGGCGCAGACCAGGGCCGAGACGGGATTGCCCGGCAGGCCGATCATGGGCACGCCATGCATCTGCCCGAACATCAGCGGCTTGCCCGGCCGCATGGCGATTTTCCAGAAATCCAGCTCCAACCCGGCGGCGCCCAGGACGGAGCGGACCAGATCATGCTCCCCCACCGACGCCCCGCCGATGGTGACCAGCAGGTCGGTCCCCGATGCGGCGGCCACCAGGGTGGACAGGCTGTCGGCACTGTCGCCGGCAATGCCCAGATCCACCGGCTCTCCGCCCAGTTGCCGCACCAGGGCACAGAGCGCCAGCGAATTGGAGCTGACAATCTGCCCGGCGGCCAGCGTGTCGCCCGGCATCACCACCTCATCGCCGGTGGCAAGGATCGACACGCGCGGACGCCGCCGCACGCGCAGCCAGGGGACATTCATGGAGGCGGTGAGCGCCAGATCGCGTACCGTCAGGCGGCGTCCGACCGGAACGCCGACATCACCGACGCTGAAATCCTGACCCGCCGGACGCACCCAACGGCCAGGGCCACCGCCATCCCGCAAGGTGACGGTAGCGCCATGATCATCGGCATCTTCCTGCACCACCACCGTATCGGCCCCATCGGGCAGTGCCCCGCCCGTGAAGATACGCACAGCCTGCCCCGGCCCCACCATGCCCGTGAAGGGCCGGCCCGCCGGGGCTTCACCAATACGGGTCAGGGTAACGGGGAAGCTGCCTATATCGGCGGTACGCACGGCCCATCCATCCATGGCACTGACCGCCGTCGGCGGATGCGTGACGCGGGCCACCACATCGGCGGCCAGAACACGGCCCAGACCCTGGGTGATGGGCACCTGTTCAGCGGGCAGCAGCTTCGCCGCCGCCAGGATGCGGGCGCGGGCCTCGGATAGCGGGATCAATCACATGCTCCGTCTGTCGATGGACGCGACATATTGGGGCATATATCACGCCCTGCAACGGGGCAAGGGTGATGGAAGGGCGATATTTTGCAGATGGGTGTGGTTCCCTCACCCTCCCGCCAAGCGGGCGAGGGGCGATATTTTCACCCTCGCCCACGAAAGTGGGAGAGGGAGGGGCCCGAACGCGTAAGCGTTTGGGAGGGTGAGGGAGCGACGCCCCCGTCACAGCCCAAAAGCGCCCCTTAAGCCCCCGCCCCCACATAGGTCCCGCTCTTCCCACCTTCCTTGTAGGCAAGGTGAACCCCACCGATGACCATGCCCTTATCGACCGCCTTGCACATGTCATAGATGGTGAGGGCGGCCACCGACACAGCGGTCAATGCCTCCATCTCCACGCCCGTGCGGCCCTTCAGCTTCACCGTCGCCTCGATCTCCACCCTGGACCCGGCCTCGTCGATGGTGAAATCGACGGCCACCTTGGACAGCATCAGGGGATGGCAGAGCGGGATCAGGTCGGGCGTTCTCTTGGCCGCCATGATGCCGGCCAGCCGCGCCACGCCCAGCACGTCGCCCTTCTCCATGCCGCCATCGCGGATCAGGGAGAGGGTTTCCGGCTTCATGGCGATATGGCCGCGCGCGGTGGCGATGCGCACCGTTTCATCCTTGGCCGAGACATCGACCATGGCGGCGTTGCCAGCCTCATCGAAATGGGTCAGCGGGCTGTTCATGCCGCCTCGATCATCGGGGTGGAAAGCAGGGCCTTGGTCGCCGCCGTCACGTCTGGCTTGGCCATCAGGCTTTCACCGATCAGGAAGCGGCGGGCCCCGGCCTGGGCCAGGCGGGTCAGGTCGGCGGGGCTGTGGATGCCGCTTTCGGCCACCAGATGCCGGCCCGCCGGCACCATGGCCGACAGGCGCTCCGTCGTCGCCAGATCGATGGACAGCGTCTTCAGATTGCGGTTGTTCACGCCCAGCAGGCCGCCCGGCAGCTTCAAGGCGCGTTCCATTTCCGCCTCGTCATGCACCTCCACCAGGACGTCCATGCCAAGCTCAACCGTTGCGTCATACAGCTCACGGGCCAGCACATCATCCAGGCAGGCCATGATCAGCAGGATGCAGTCAGCCCCCAGCGCCCGGCTTTCCACAATCTGATAGGGATCGATCATGAAATCCTTGCGCAGGGCCGGCAGTTCCACCGCCGCCCGCGCCGCCAGCAGAAACGCGTCTTCGCCCTGGAAGTACGGCACATCGGTCAGGACCGACAGGCAGGTGGCACCGGCATCGCGGTACGCCTTCGCCAACGTCGGCGGGTCGAAATCGGCGCGGATCAGGCCCTTGGAGGGGCTGGCCTTCTTGATCTCTGCGATCAGGGCCCAGCGGCCCGAAGCGACGGTGTTTTCCAGGGCCTTGGCAAAGCCGCGCGGGGCGGCCTGAGCCTTGGCAAGGTCGGTCACCACGGATAGCGGGCGGGCCGCCTTGGCGCGGGCCACATGCTCGGCCTTGTCGGCATTGATGCGGGCCAGGACGTCGGGTTGGCTGTTCATATCGTCAACGGTGTGTTGGTGATGGAGACAAGCCGGTCCAGCGCCAGACTGGCCTGACCGGAAGCGATACAATCGGCGGCCCTGGCCACACCCGTCGTCAGGTCGGGCACGGCGTCGGCCACGACCAGGGCGGCGGCCGCGTTCAGCAGCACGATATCGCGATAGGGGCCGGTGGCACCGGACAGCACGGCGCGCAACGCGTCGGCATTTTCCTCCGGCGATCCACCGCGCAGGTCGGCCAGGGTGACGCGGGTCAGGCCTGCCTGTTCCGGCGTCACCTCAAACCGCCGCACCTGCCCATCGCGCAGTTCGGCGACATGGGTGGGGCCGGTCGTCGTGATCTCGTCCAGACCATCGGCACCCGACACCACCCAGGCGCGGGTGGAGCCAAGGTTGCGCAGCACCAGGGCCAGCGGTTCCACCCATTTCGCGTCATAGACGCCCATGAGCTGACGCTGCGCACCCGCCGGGTTGGACAGCGGCCCCATCAGGTTGAAGATGGTGCGGGTGCCCAGCTCCACCCGCGTCGGCCCGACATTGCGCATGGCGGTGTGGTGGCGGGTGGCCAGCAGGAAACCGATATTGGCGTCGAACAAGGCCCGCTTCACCAGCGTGAAATCGGCATCCAGATTGACGCCCAGCGCCGACAGCACATCCCCCGCCCCCGATTTGGAGGAGATGGCGCGATTGCCATGCTTGGCCACCGGCACGCCGCAACCGGCGATGACGAAGGCCACGGCGGTGGAGATGTTATAGGTGTGCGCCCCATCGCCGCCCGTGCCGCAGGTGTCGATGATGCCGTCCGGCGCCTCGATCTTCAGGGCCTTGGCACGCATGGCGCGCACGGCGCCGGTAATCTCCCCCACCGTTTCGCCGCGCACGCGCAGCGCCATCAGGAACCCGCCCATCTGGGCCGGTGTCGCGTTGCCCGACATGATGATGGCGAAGGCGTGTTCCGCCTCCGCATCACTCAGGGTGGCGCCGGTGGCGACCTTGGCCAGCAGCGCCTTGAAATCTCCCATATCCCCTGACATCCGGCCCTCACGCCACGCGCAGCTGCGGACCACGGGTCACGCCGGCCAGTTTCAGGAAATTGTCGAAGATCTTGTGCCCATGTTCGGACGCGATGCTTTCCGGGTGGAACTGCACGCCATGGATGGGCAGGGTCTTGTGCGACAAGGACATGATCATGCCGTCGGGCAGCCAGCTTGTCGCCTCCAGGCAGGCCGGCAGCGTTTCCTTCTCCACGATCAGGGAATGGTAACGCGTGGCCTTGAACGGGCTGGGCAGGCCTTCCATCAGGCCGCGTCCTTCATGGAACACGTCCGACAGCTTGCCATGCATCGGCTCCGGCGCGCGGATGACATTGCCGCCAAAGGCCTGACCGATGGCCTGATGGCCCAGGCAGACGCCCATCAGGGGGATCTTATGTTCCGCCGCCGCATGGATCAAAGGCAGGCAGATGCCGGCGCGGTCCGGGTCGCAGGGGCCGGGCGACAGGACGATGGCTTCCGGCTTCAAGGCCAGCGCTTCATCCACAGACAGGGAATCGTTACGCCAAACCGCCATCTCAGCGCCCAATTCGCCCAGATAATGCACCAGGTTCCAGGTGAAACTGTCGTAATTGTCGATGAACAGCAGCATGGCTCTATTCCGCTATCGGCCCCCAAGGCCTTGGACCGCGAAGCCTACAGACTGACAGCGATGATTTCCAGCCTGTGCAGCCCTGTCCCCGGCGGCGGGCGGCATTGCGGCAGGGGCATTGCGCCGGGTCCCGTATTTGTAGCAGTAAATCGTTCCAGTTCCCGTTGCCAAGGTCGCTCGCCCCATGCCGCCCCAGAAGCCCCGACCCGCCGGAAACAGCAACCGTCCCCGCACCGGCGGCAAAGGCCCTCAGCGCCCGCGCGTGCGCAACGGGGCGGGGGCCGTGAAGCGTGGCCGGGACAATCTGGTCCGCGCCCGGCGTCTGGCCCTGCTCTGGCTGTCGCGCCTGGGGACCGGCGGGCGCATCGCGCTGGCGCTGGCCGCCTTGGTGCTGGTGGCGGGGGGGATGACGGCGCTGCTGGGCCAGGAACGCTATCACCCCGTGGCCGCCGGCCCCGCCCTGACCCCGATGGAGGAAGAGGCGGACGCCAGTGGCGCGGACGAACCCGAAGATGCCAGCGACGAGGAGGCGGCGGAAACCGCCGACCTGCCCACCCGCCCCGGTGCCGCACCGCCCGTGCCCGCAACCCCGCCCAGTTTCCCCGCACAGCCGCCGGCATCGGTAGAACCCGCGACGCCCGCCGCCGCCCCACCGGCACAGGTGGCCGCCCTTCCCGCCGCACCCCCGCGCCCCCTGCCCCCGCTGGTGGCCGCACCCGCCGGTACGCCCGCCTGGAAACATTTCGCGGTGGCCGCACCCGCCCCCAATGGTCATCCGCGCATCGTGATCGTTATTGACGATATGGGCGTGGACCGGCACCGGTCGGAAAAGGTGGCCGCCCTGCCCGGCCCCCTGACCCTGGCCTGGCTGCCCTATGCCCGCGACCTGCCGCAGCAGACGGGCAAGGCCCGCGCGCATGGTCATGAACTGATCGTGCATATGCCCATGGAACCGACCGGCAAGGATGATCCCGGCCCCGGGGCCCTGCTGACCCGCCTGGATGAGGCGACCTTGCGTCAGCGCCTGACCACCAACCTGTCGTCCTTTCAGGGCTTTGTCGGCATCAACAACCATATGGGCAGCCGCTTCACCGCCGACAGCACGGGCATGGCCGTGGTGATGGCGGAACTGGGGGCGCGCGGCCTGCTGTTCCTGGACAGCCGCACAACGGCCAACACCGCCGCCGGCCCCCTGTCGGCCCATTATCAGGTGCCGATGCTGTCGCGCGACGTGTTCCTGGACCATGTGATGACGGCGCAGGGTGTGGCGGCATCGCTGGCCAAGGTCGAACAGATCGCGCGGAAGAACGGCTTGGCCATCGCCATCGGCCATCCCCACGATGTCACCATCGCGGCCCTGACCCAATGGCTGCCGACCTTGCCGGAAAAAGGGTTTCAGCTGGTACCGCTGACGGCGGCGGTGAAGGCGCGGTAAGCAGGGCCACAGCCGGCGGCCCTACCTTGCCGTCCCGATATGCGTTGCCAGGAACCGCTCCCAGGCTGAAAGGATCTTCGTCAACTGCTCCGTGCTGTTGGGCGAATGGTCCATATCCTCGATCAGGATGGTCTCCACGGGTCTGCCGGCCTTTTGAAGCGCCTTGTTCATATCGCGGCTGTGGAAGACAGGGGCCTGCACATCCAACTCCCCATGGATCAGCAGCACGGGAATTTTGATTTTCTCGGCGTGACGGGCGGGTGAGATGGCGATCTGGGCCTCTTCATCGGCATTGGGGTCCATGGCTTGATACAGGCCGGGGCGCAGGCCGCGCTTTACCTGATCATAGACGCGGACAAGGTTCGATACGGGGGCCGTGGCGACCGCGCACTTGAACAGGTCGGGTGTACGCACCGCCGACATCAGCGCGGAATAGCCGCCAAAGGACCAGCCCAGGATGCACATGCGCTTGGGATCGGCATAGCCCTGGCTGACGACCCAGCCGGCGGCGTCTGCGATATCGTCCTGCATCACCCCGTTCCATTGCTTGTCACCCGCGTCCTGAAAGGCGCGACCATAGCCGGTGGAGCCACGAAAATTAGGCTGAATGACGCCATAGCCACGGCTGGCCAGGAATTGCGACAGCACGTCGAAGGAGCCGGTGTCGCGGGCATAAGGCCCGCCATGGGGCATGACGATGAAGGGCAGGTTACGGTCCGGCAGCCCCCCGACCGGCAATGTCAGATAGCCCGGAATGCTGGTCCCGTCCCGCATGGGAATGCTGACGGGCCGGCGGGGCGCCACCAGCGCCTGGGGAATGAAGGGATAGGTGTCCCCGATCATATCGAAACGGTTCGTCGTCTTGTCAAACAGGCGGTAAATGGTGGGGGCGTCGGTGGCCAGGGAGGCAACCAGCGTCAGGCGGCCATCGACGGTCTGGTCGATGATGATTTCCCGGCTGCCGGGCACGGCCTTGTCGAGGACATCCTGCAGACGCTGGCGGCCTGGATCAAGCCAGCGAACCGCCTCCATGTCGTCCGTCCAGGCAAATCCCCGCATCGCCCCTTGCGACATCAGGGCACCGTCAACATCATAGGGGCCTTCATCCGACAGGCGCTTGCCGAACGCCTCCTTCTCCAGGTCGAACTCATACACGGCCATGCGGTCGCCATCATGGCTGGACGCCGCATACAGCGTCTGTCCGTCGCTGGAGAAACCCAGCAGTTCGAACCCCTGCTTATCGTCACCGGGTGGCTTTATGACCTTGTATTTGCCATCCTCCGTACGGCGCAGATAGGTGAAACGGTCCTCCGCCTCATCATAATCCACCGCAACGCGCGCCTTGCCGGTTGGATCGGGCAGATATTGCACAATGCCCGGCGTTACCGACTGCACATGCTCGCGCTGACCCGTATAGACATCAACCTTGACGATATCGGGATAGATCGACCGGGCCGCCGGATAAAGCGCCAGGATATGGCGGTCATCGATGAACTGCAGAACCGGCGTCGCCTTCATATAGTAAATGCTGGTCAGCGGCGGACGTTGCAGCAGGGCCACCTGGTTCGACATGTCATGGTTGATGGCGATCAACCGCGAAAACCGCAGGGGCTTACGCATTTCCCCCAGATGGGTATTGACCAGCACACGCTCCGTAAATTCCATACGCAGCAGCAGCCGTTCATTATTGACCCAGTCAAACCCACCGATCTCTGCGTTGGACGGCGCCAGGACGGAGGGTTGCTCGGCATTGTTGACGGGCAGATTGCGCACAAAAAGGTGCATCCGCCCGTTCGACGGCGCACGATAGGCGATACGCTTCCCGTCGGGGGACAGGTCGATATCCTGAAATTGCGGGCCGTTCGAGAAGGCGGCGACGGGGATTTCCCACGGATGCTGGGGTGACGCCTGCTGTGCCCCGGCAGACGGCGGCAAACAGAGCAGCAGACCCACAAGGCCAACAATCGCGCGCGCCATACACCCCTCCTTCGTGACATTCCCCCTGTCACGAAGGAAAGCGTAAAATAAGCCTAAAGATTGGTAAATCCATAAGTTGCATTCGGGGGATTATCGCTTGAGCCAGAGCCAGCAACCAGGACAAGAGATTAATCACAGGCGTATCGCCCGGCTCCAAATGATCACCCACCCAGATGGGTCTTCAGGAACTTCTCCCACGCCTCCAATACGGTCTTCATCTGGGCCGTGACGATGGGCGAATGGTCCATGCCCTTGATTTCTATATACTCGACCGGCTTTCCGGCCCGTTCCAGGGCGCGGCGCATGTCGCGGCTGTGGGCGACGGAGGCTTGATAGTCCAGATCACCATGCACCAGCAGGACCGGCACCTTGATCTTGTCGGCCTGATGATAGGGGGAGATGGGTTTCAGCGCGTCGGAGTTGTCGCCGAAATAGAGCCCGCGCGTGATGTTGCCATAGCCTGACGATTTCACCTCGTCATAGAGCCGTTCCAGATTGGCCACAGGCGCGGTTGCCACGGCGCATTTGAACAGGTCGGGCGTCTTCACCGCCGCCATCAGTGCCGCATAGCCGCCATAGGACCAGCCCAGGACGCACATGCGGTTGGGGTCGGCATAGCCCTGGGCAACGGCCCATTTGGTGGCATCGGTGACATCATCCTGCATCAGCCCGCCCCACTGCTTTTCACCCGCCTCGTTGAAGGCGGCGCCATAGCCGGTGGAGCCGCGGAAATTGGGCTGCAGGACGCCATAGCCGCGATTGGCCAGGAACTGCGCCATCACGTCGAACGTGCCGTCATCGCGGGAGAATGGCCCGCCATGGGGCATGATGATGAAGGGCAGGTTCCGGCCCTCCACCCCCACCGGCAGGATCAGATATCCGGGGATCTCCGTGCCGTCGGTGGCCTTGTAGGTGATGGGCTGGCGCTTGCTGACACTTTCCTGCGGAATTGCGGGATAGGTGTCACCGAACAAGGAGAACTCCTTGGTCCGGCGGTCAAACAGGCGATAAGTGGTCGGCGCGTTCAGGGCGAAGCTGGCGACCAGGATCAGGTTGCCGTCGGCCGCCGTGTCGATCACGATTTCCCGACTGTCGGGCAGCGCCTTGTCCAGCGCGTCCTGCAGCTTCTGAACGGCGGGGTCCAGCCATTGCCGGCGTGGCAGATCGTCCATCCAGGCGATGGCCACCACGGCGCCCCGCTGAATGATCGCGCTGTTCACATCGAAACGCGGATCACTGGCAACCTTCTCCCCCATCTGATCATTGGCCAGATCATATTTGTAGACGGCGGAACGGTCGCCCTCGTGCCGGGACGCCACGAACAGATTCTGACCCGACGCGTCAAAGCCCAGAATGCCGAAGCCGCCATCATCCTCCAGCACCTTGTTCTTCATCATCAGTTCGAAATCGCCACCCGCGACGCGGCGCAGGTACCGGCTTTCCAGCCTGCGGTCGTCATAGGTTTCCGCGATGCGGATTTCGCCCGTGGGGTCGGGAATATATTCGGTGACGTTCCGGATGGGGCGGCGCACGCGGGTAAAGGCCCCCGTGATCACGTTCAGCTTCACCACACCCGGCCACGGACCATCATCGGTGGGAAAGGCGGCCAGCACATATTCATCATCGATGAATTGCAGGATCGGCGTGTGCTGCAGGAAATAGCCATTGTCGGGCGGGCGCTGCAACAGCACCTTCATTTCCTTCAGATCGCGCGACATGGACACGGTGCGTGTAAAGCGCAGGGGCTTGCGACCGTCGCTGGTATTCATCTTCTCGGTTGTCAGGATGCGGACCAGCAGGCGTTCATTGCTGATCCAGTCGAAGCCGATGATCTCCGCATCCGACGGGCCGATGACGGCGGGCTTCTCACCCGGGGTCAGGGGTAGTTTGCGCACAACCAGATGCTGGCGGCCACCGACGGGGGCCAGGAAGGCGACATGGCTGCCGTCGGGCGACATGTCAACATCGGCCATCACGGGCTGGTGGGCGAAGAAATCCACCGGGATTTCGGGTACGGCCTCCGCCCGTGCGGCGCCACCATACAGCCCGACAAGCAGCGCACCGGCGAACCGGGCCGCACTCCACAATCCACGCATTCCCACTCCCCGCTTCTGTGGCGTTCCCCAACACCTGAACCGGGATGGAGCGTAGAATATTCCCCGCCGGGAGGTAAAGGGTCCCGCACACGCGCTAGAGGAAACTGTAAGGATCAATATCAACCTGCACACGTATGGATGCGGGCACCTCGACCCTGCTCAGCCAATCATAGAGGATAGGTTGCAATGACACCGTTTTCGGCCCCTTGATCAGCAACCGGCGGCGGTATCGCCCGCGCAGGATGGCCAGCGGGGCCGGTGCGGGGCCGAGAATCGTCAGATCCTCCCGGTCGCGCGGTGCGGCCCGGCCCAGGGCGGTGGCGATGGCGTCCACCGCCCCTTCATCCTCCCCCGACACGATCAGCGCCGCCATGCGGCCAAAGGGCGGCATCTCCAGCTGCCGGCGCTGATCGGCCTCCACCGCCAGGAAACTGTCGCGGTCATGGCTGGCCAGCGCCTGCATGACCGGGTTTTCCGGCATATAGGTTTGCAGCATGACCCGGCCGGGACGTTCCTCGCGCCCCGCCCGCCCCGCCACCTGATGCAGCAGCTGGAAGGTGCGTTCAGAGGCGCGCGGATCACCCCCAGCCAGCCCCAGATCGGCATCGACCACGCCGACCAGGGTCAGCATGGGGAAATGGTGGCCCTTGGCCATGACTTGGGTACCGATCAGCAGATCGACAGCACCCTCCTTCACCTGCTCAATCACCGCGCGCAAAGCCTGCGGCCCGGACAGGGTATCGGATGTCATCATGGCGATGCGGGCATCGGGGAACAGGCTTACCACCTCCTCCGCCACCCGCTCCACGCCGGGGCCGCAGGCGACAAAGCTGCCCTCCGCCTCGCATTCCGGGCAGGCATCGGGGCTTTTCGCCTGATACCCGCAATGATGGCATTGCAGGCGCCTGGTCAGCCGGTGTTCGACCAGCCACGCGGTACAGTTCGGGCATTGCAGCCGGTGGCCGCATCCCCGGCACAGGGTCAGCGGCGCATAGCCACGGCGGTTCAGGAACAGCATCCCCTGTTCGCCGGCCAGCATGGTCTGGGCCAGCGCCTCGCGCAGCACGGGCGACAGCCATTGTCTTGCCGGCGGCGCCTGTTCCTTGCGCCGCATATCGATCAGGGTGACGTCCGGCATGCTGGCCCCGCCATGGCGCGACGGCAGGTCGATGCGGCTGTACCGCCCCGTCTCGGCATTCACCAGCGTTTCCAGCGACGGGGTGGCCGATGCCAGGACGATGGGGAACCGGCCCAGATGGGCACGCGCCACCGCCATGTCGCGGGCATGATAGATGACGCCGTCTTCCTGCTTGAAGGCGGCTTCATGTTCCTCATCCACCACGATCAGGCCCAGATCGGGAAAGGGCAGGAACAGGGCCGACCGGGCGCCCACCACCACCCGCGCCTCCCCCTTGGCGACCGCGCGCCAGGTATGGCGACGCAGCGGCGGGGCCATTTCCGAATGCCATTCGGCGGGACGCACCCCGAACCGCTGCGCGAACCGGTCCAGCCATTGGGCCGACAGGGCAATTTCCGGCAGCAGGACCAGCGCCTGCTTGCCGGTGCGCAGGGCAGCGGCCACCGCCTCGAAATACACCTCTGTCTTGCCCGATCCGGTCACCCCGTCCAGCAGCGTGGCCGAATAGCCGCCCGCCGTCACCTTGGCCGACAGATCATCGGCGGCCAGACGCTGCGCCCCTGACAGGGTCTTGGGGCTGGCGTCCGGGTCGGGTCGGGGAAAGCGCGGCAGGGCCAGCATGGGCACACTGGTCAGCACACCCGCCTCCGCCAGCCCCCTGACCACCCCCGTTCCGCATCCCGCCTCCGCCGCCAGATCGGCGGCCAGACGCGGCGGCCCGTCGGACAAGATTTCCAGGATGCGCTTGCGGGCCGGCGTCAGGCGCAGGTCGTCCGGCACCGGCGCATCGCTGCGCATATAGGCGGTCAGGGCGCGCGGGTCCTCAAGTGCGGCGGACACCGACACCGCCATGCGCAGGACGGCCCCCACGGGCGACATCGTATAGGCCGCCACCCATTCCACGAAACGGCGTGCGATGTCCGGCATGGGGGGCAGATCGATAGCGCGCATGACGGGGCGCAACTTGCGCTCCTCCACCCGCTCTCCCGGCCCATCTCCATCGGCCCAGACCACACCGAATAGCCGGCGCGGCCCCAGCGGCACCTCCACATAGGAACCGGGCACCAGCGCCATGTCGCCGGGCACGCGGTAATCATAGGGTTCGGGCAGCGGCAAGGGCAGCTGCACCCGCACGCGCGCCGATGGCGCCGTCACCCCGGAAAGCAGATCACCGGTCAATTGTCGTTATCCACGTGGCGGCGGGGGTCCATGCGATCGTGTAGGACGCGCAGAATGTCGATCAGGCCCGGCTCCGCAACACGGTAATAGACGGCATGACGGGGACGCTGAACCCGTCCGTCAAGAAGCGTCGGCTTGGGACAATGGCGCAGATGGAACTGCATAAGCCCTTCTCCAAGGTCAGCACGCACAACGGCACCCGGCCTCCGGGGCTGCTCCGCCACTAACGTGAACGCCGTTTCCATGAGGCCGCGATAACGGCGGCGGGCCAGAGGGCCAAACATCTGATGGCTGTGGACCAGGATTTCCGCCACGTCGGAACGGGCGGCGGGTGCAAGACGGTATCGCGCCATCAGCTTTCACCGCACCGGCACAGTCACAGGCCGGTCAATCTCTGCTTCGATGCTGTCAAAGAAATCGGACAGGCCCTCCTCGTCAAACTCCAGATACTCGCCATTGGCGATCTGGGCATCCGCCACTTGGATAGCCGCGCGCAGCGCCTCCAGCTTGGCCTTGTCCGCCGCCTCCCGCCGTTCGATCAGGCGGATGCCTTCGCGCAGGACCTCGCTGGCATTCTGGTAGCGGCCGGAACGCACCAGTTCCTCGATCACCTTTTCGTGATGGTCGGTCAGGACGACATTGCGCGTGGGCATGGGGCACCTCCGTATCAGGCCCCATTCTCCCACAATTGGCAGATCATGCCAATGGAACCGGTCTTAGCGTTTCAGCAGTCGGTCGGACGCCAGCCCGGCCAGGGCGCAGCCGCACAGCACGGCGCACATGGGCAGCGGTGATCCACCGGTGGACAGCGCCCCCACGATGCCGCCCGCGACGGCACCGATGGTCAGCTGCAAGGCACCCGACAGCGACGATGCCGTACCCGCCATATGCGGAAAGGCGGCCAGCGACCCCGCCATACCGTTCGCCCCCACCAGGCCCAGCGCGCCCAGATAGAAGAACAGCGGAATGGCCACGCCGAAAATGCCGCCGATGCCGAACCCGCCGGTGATGATCAACACGGCGCCGATGCCGGCGGTGGCCAGGATGCCCCAGCCCATCATGCGATCCACACCGAACCGCAGGACCAGCCGGCTGTTCACGACATTGGCGATCATCAGGGCGATGACATTGACACTGAAAAGAAAGCCGAAATGTTCCGGCGCCACCCCGAAATATTCGATGTAAACGAAGGGCGTGCCGGAGATATAGGCGAACATCCCGGCAAATACGAAGCCCGACGACAGAGCATAGCCCATGAAACGCCGGTCGAGCAGCAATAGGGCATAGTTTGACAGCAGACTACCCGAGCGCGCGCCCACAGGCCGCCCCGTCTCCGTAACCGTCAGCAAGCCCAGCCCTGCCAGCAGCCCGAAAACACACAGGCACCAGAAGATGCCGCGCCAGCCCATATGATCCAGCACCTGCCCGCCCGCCAGCGGTGCCAGCATGGGGGCCACCGCCATGACCAACATCATCAGCGACATGACGGACGCGCCCCGGTCACGGTCGAAACTGTCGCGCACCATGGCCCGCGCGATGACGGGCGCCGCACAGGCCCCGACACCATGCAGGAACCGCCACGCCGTCAGCGACCAGATATCGGGCGCCAGGGCACAGCCGGCACTGGCCAGGATGAACAAAGCCACGCCAATCGCCGCCGGCCCCTTGCGGCCATAACGGTCGCCCAGCGGCCCCCACAGCAACTGTCCGGCGCCATAACCGATCAGGAAAATCGACAGGGTCATCTGCACCGCCGCCTGATCGGCATGCAGATCGGCGCCGATGGATGGCAGGGCCGGCAGATACATGTCGATGGCCATCGGCCCGAACATGGTCAGGAAGCCCATGACCACCACAAACCATGTAAAGCTGGTGCCAGGCGGCAATCCGCCGCCAAGGGCAAGGGCTTGGCCACCCGCCGCCTGTTCGGTGGGAATATTCCCGATGTCACCGCTGCGCATGATGTGCTGTTCCTGAACCGATCACCCGGTTGGTACCGGGCGGTGCATTAATTAAAGCACCGCCCGCCGCACTGCACATCAAGCCTGTCCCGATGGCAGCCGCCCACCCACCGCATGGCGCGACCCCTCAACCCCGCCCACCAAGCATGCGGTCGTATTCAGCCTCCAGCGCCGTATGCCGGGTCCAGAAGCCAGGGGCCAGCCGCCCCTCCAACTGCGCGGACAGGATTTCCAAATGCGTGTGCCAGCCGCCGGCCACGCTGATCATCATGCCATGCCCGTCCAGGCGGCGATGGGTCAGGGTCAGGCGGACCTTGTCCCCCACGGGTGACAATTCGATTGTCACCTCCGACGGCTGGTTCTCCTCCGCCCAGGTGAAGGACAGCAGCCGCCCCGGTTCCCAGGCCAGGATGCGGCCATGGGTGGAGACGCCGTCCTGGCAATTATCCTGATATTTAGCCGGGATGTCGGTATCGCCCGGCCCCAGCTTGGTATTGTGAAATTCCAGGCGGAAGGGGGCGCCCACCCTGCCCTGCATCTCCCCGAAGGCCAGCCAGCGTCCCCGCTTCTCGCTGTCGGTCAGGAAGGACCAGACCTTCTCCACCGGCCCCGGCAGCAGCCGTTCAAACCGCACGGCACCCGCCTCTGTCACCACGCCAAAATCACTCATCTCCCTGATCCTCCAGCAGTGCCTGTTCCAGCGCATCCAGCCGCGACGCCCAGAAGCCGCGCACCCGCGCGATCCAGGCATCCATCGCGTCCAGCCCCGCCGGGTCCAGGCTGTAGATGCGGCGCTGCCCCTCCACCCGCACCCGCACCAGTTCCGCTTCGCGCAGCACCTTCAGATGCTGGGACACGGCAGGGGCGCTGATGCCACCCTGGGCCTGAAGCCGGCTGACGATATCCCCGGCGGCAAGGGCGCGCGGCCCCAGCATTTCCAGGATCGAACGGCGCGTCGGGTCGGCAAGGGCGGTGAAGCTGTCCATGGGATAATATTTCTGTATTTACTTAATTAAGTCAAAGCAAAAGTAATTGGCCCGAAAAATGGCGCCACCCCCACCGGGAACGGCGCCATCATCTCATTCCGGCTTGGGCGGCGGTGCCAGGGGGGCAACCGGCAGGCCCGTACGCTCGGCATTGTGCATGACGTCGCGGGCCATGGGCGCCAGCCTGGCCAGCAGCTTGTTCTGCGCCCAGAACGGCACGTTATTTTTGATCATCGCCTCCTGCAGAAGCTCCACCAGCCGGTTGAAATGCTCCCGCCGGATTTCGAACCGCATATGGGATTGCTGCATGGTCTGGCCGGTATAGGTGCAGGGGCCGGACAGTTCGGCGCAGAACTGCTCCGCCAGCATCTTTTGCAGCCGATCCGGGTTGCTGTCCTTGAAGAAGGTGCCGATCTTGGCATCAGCGACCAAACGCGCCACCAGGTCGGCGGACACACGGTCGATCCCCGCCTTGCCGCCAAAGGCGTCGAAGGCGGCGGTGTCGGCGGCCAGGGCCGGGGTGGAAACCGCCAGAAGCCCGGCCAGCAGCAGGTGTTTCAGGTTTGCCATGGCGTCAGAACCCCACTTGCAGCGAAAGATACAGCGCCTTCTGCTTGTCCCGGATGGCAACGGTGCCCAGGTCGGCATAGGCGACGGTCAGGGAGACGTTCTTTGTCGGCACCCAGGCCACGAACACATCAACCCAGTCGCTTTCCTTGACGATGGCCAGATTGTCCGGCTTTGACCGGTACTCTACCCCGACCAGCAAGTTGCGGTTGATCAGGTACCCCACGCTGCCTTCGACCATGGGTTCATAGCCATTGCTGGTGCCGCCGAAGCCCAGAATGCCGATCTCGTTGGCCTTGGTCATGCGGACGGTACCGTTCAGCAGCAGGCTATATTCCAGCAGCAGCTTGGTGGCCGAGACATAGAAGTCCGTGCCATTGCCGCTGCGGGCACCAATGGCCTTCAACAGGCTGTCGCGTTCATTGTCCTTGTACTGGATACCGGCGGATACCTGCGGGACCCAGCTATCCTGGTCGATGATGGCGTCGCCGAACAGCCGCACCTTGGCGCCCAGCACCGTCTGTCGGAACTCATACCCCTTGCCAAGACCCAGGGCGGCGCCCACCTGGCGCGTGTCGAAGACATGCTTGGCCGCCGACAGTTCGACCCGGTCGAACAGGCCGATGGCGCCGCCATAGGCGGTCAGGCGGTAATCATCGGCATAGACCTTGGTCAGGAAGGCATTAGCCCCCACCTGATCATCGGTTCCGTACCCGGTGATGACGGCCCAGGGCGTCAGGCCGCCACCGCCCGCCCCTTCCACCTGCGTCACGCCACCGGTCGCCAGCAGCTTGCCGCCCATATTCTCCCGCGGCGCCGGTTCCAGGGCGCGCGGACGCACCGTCGCCGTCTTGGTGGGCTTTCCAACCACGATCTGCGCCGCCGCCTGCCCGGCCAACGCCATGGCCATGACACCGGCCAGCAATCCCACACCCCGGACCATGCCGCCCCCCCTTGCTTGCCCTTCTCTCCACATCAGGAGGTAGAACGAACAGGGCGGCAGGTCCAGGGGCCGGGCAATATACTTAAGCGACCACCAGCGTCGTGAAACCGCCGAAGAACATGCGCTTGGTGTCAAACGGCGCAGAGCCGACATCGCATTGCATGCGCGGATCGGCCATGACCTTGGCATTGCAGGCATCCCGCACCTCGCGGGATGGATAGGTGATCCAGGCCAGGATCACGATCTCATCTTCCGTGGCCAGAACCGATCGGGGGAACGACGTCACCTCACCATAGGGAACATCATCGGCGACGCATTCGACATAGGAGAGGGCCCCATGCTCCATCCAGACCTGGGACGCCAGCGTCGCCAGTTCCTTATAGGCATCGATCTTATCCTTCGGCACGGGCAACACGAAGCCATCGACATACATAGGATTCCTCCCTCAGCATTGATTAACCATGCTCCAAGGACGATGGTGCCCTGCCCTTCCCGACAGGGGCAGCGATTTTTTTTGCATCCTCCGCGGCAATGTCCTTTCCTGAACGCATCGCCACCCGCGGAACGACCCTATGACACCGCCCGACATCGATTGGTCACAGACCCCCGCCATCCGTGTGGACGGGCTGGAGGCCGGTCGCATGGTGCTGGAGATCGCGGACGGGCGGCCCGTGCGGCTGGTTTCGCATCCCGGCATCACAGGTCTGGCCGGGGCCGGCTGGTGGGCGGGGCTGCAGAACGCATGGGGTAATATTGCAACCGGCCCCTTCCTGGCCGTGCTGGATTGTGCCGATCTGCCGGGTCTGGTGCTGGGGGCATTGCGCGCCGGCTGCACCGACATCGCCATTTCGCCCGGACCTGGAATCGGTGACAGCGTTGACACGCGCCTGACATCGTTGACAGAGGCGCATAGCGCCCGCCTTCACCGCCTGTCCCAGCCTGTGACAGAGGTGTGCTGGCGGCGCAACCGTGGTGCCACCCTACGGCAACACCTGACCCAAGTCCTTGATTTCAAATAAATGTAACGGAATTTCAGAGATTACCCCGTAACGCCGTCACGTTGCTTTACACCCGCCTGTGGGATATCAAACCCGCACCGACATAGGGGCCGCCGGCCCGCAGAAATGGCAGGAAAACGAAGATGAAGCTGACCCGCCGCGTTAAGGAAATCCTTTCCTGGTATGAGAGCGACAATCCCGGCACCAAGGCCAATCTCGCCCGCATCCTGATGGAAGGCCGCCTGGGCGGCACCGGCAAGCTGGTGATCCTGCCCGTCGACCAGGGTTTCGAACATGGGCCGGCCCGCAGCTTTGCCATGAACCCAGCCGCCTATGACCCGCATTACCATTTCCAGCTGGCCATTGATGCCGGCCTGTCGGCCTATGCCGCCCCGCTGGGCCCGCTGGAAGCCGGTGCTGCCACCTTCGCCGGCTCCATCCCGCTGATCCTCAAGATGAACAGCGCCAACAGCCTGTCGCGTCAGAAGGAAAATGCCGATCAGGCCGTGACCGCCAGCGTCGACGACGCGCTGCGCCTCGGCTGTTCTGCCATCGGCTTCACCATCTATCCCGGCTCTGACGCCATGTTCGGCCAGTATGAGGAAATCCGCGAGCTGTCGCGGGAGGCGAAGTCCAAGGGCATCGCCACCGTCATCTGGTCCTACCCGCGCGGCGGCGACATCTCCAAGAAGGGTGAGCTGGCGCTGGACGTCGACGCGTACGCCGCCCACATGGCCGCCTTGCTGGGCGCCCACATCATCAAGGTCAAGCTGCCGACCGCCGACCTGGAACAGGACGAGGCGCGCAAGATCTATGAAAAGCACGCTATCCCGCGCGAGACCCTGGCCGACCGCGTGAAGCACGTCACCCAGGCCTGCTTCAACGGTCGCCGCATCGTCGTCTTCTCCGGCGGTGCTGCCAAGGGCGAGGATGCGGTGTATGAGGATGCCCGCGCCATCCGCGACGGCGGCGGCAACGGCTCCATCATCGGCCGCAACGCCTTCCAGCGTAGCCGCGAAGACGCTCTGGCCCTGCTGGACAAGCTGGTGCGCATCTACCAGAACAAGGAATAAGGGTTTTAGCCTTGTTCCCTCAGGCGCCGGGCGCCGCCATCCGGCGGCTTGGCTCACGCCGCACGTGCGGCGCCGCGCCGGTCGGCGCGGATAGCAAGGGTCAACAGGCTTGACCCTTGCTATATAGGTCCAGTTCGGGGTCCGGCGTGGTTCTCCATGCCGGACCCTTTCTGTTTCGCCTCAGAGAAAACCATGTCCGACTGCCGCCTCTACCTGATCACCCCGCCCAAGATCGATCTTTCCACCTTCCCGACCCTGCTGGCCTCGGCGCTGGATGCGGGTGACGTGGCCTGCGTGCAGTTGCGGCTGAAGGATGTGGGCGATGATGTTGTGCGCCGCGCCATAGACGCGCTGCGCCCCGTGGTGCAGGGCCGCGAGGTGGCCCTGATCCTGAACGACCGGCCCGACCTGGCGGCATCCGGCGGCTGTGACGGTGTGCATGTCGGGCAGGAGGATACCCCCTATGCCCAGGCGCGCAAGATCATGGGCCGCGACGCTATTGTCGGCGTCACCTGCCATGACAGCCGGCATCTGGCCATGGTGGCCGGTGAGGATGGGGCCGACTACGTCGCCTTCGGGGCCTTCTTCGAGACGGCCACCAAGGACCCCAAGGCGCGGGCCGAGCCGGAGATCCTGTCCTGGTGGCAGGAGATGATGGAAGTGCCCTGCGTCGCCATCGGCGGCATCACGGTGGAAAACTGCGCCGTGCTGGTCGATGCCGGTGCCGACTTCCTGGCCGTCAGCGGCGGGGTCTGGAACCATCCTGATGGTGCAGCTGCCGCCGTGAAGGCGTTCAACAAGGTGATCGCAGGGGCGTGAGGGTCCGGGGCGTCGCTCCCTCACCCTCCCATCGGCTGACGCCGACGGGCCCCTCCCTCTCCCGCAAGCGGGCGAGGGGCGAAAACTTTACCCCTCGCCCACGAACGTGGGAGAGGGAGGGGCCCAAGCCCGCCAGGGCTTGGGAGGGTGAGGGAACCACGCCCCCCCCTCATGCGAACTGCAACGCCGCCAGCCGCGCATACAGCCCCTCCTGGCGCAGCAACTCCTCATGCGTCCCCTCCTCCACCACCTTGCCCCCGTCCAGCACGACGATGCGGTCGGCATTGACGACGGTGGCCAGCCGGTGGGCGATGATCAGGGTGGTGCGGTCCTTCATCAGGGTTTCCAGCGCCTCCTGCACCACCCGCTCGCTTTCGGCATCCAGCGCCGAGGTAGCTTCATCCAGCAGCAGCACGGGTGCATCGCGCAGGATGGCGCGGGCAATCGCGATGCGTTGGCGCTGCCCGCCCGACAGGCGCACACCCTTTTCGCCCAGGAACGTGTCGAACCCTTCCGGCATCGCCTCAATGAACTCCAGCGCATGGGCAGCCGTGGCGGCGGCCCGCACCTCGGCATCGCTGGCCTCTGGGCGGCCATAGCGGATATTCTCCATGGCGCTGGCGGAGAAGATCACCGAATCCTGCTGCACGATGCCGATGCGTGACCGCAGGTCGGCCGGCGCGGCCTGGGCGATATCCACCCCATCCAACCGCACGGAACCAAGCTGCGGATCATAGAATCGCAGCAGCAGCTGGAAGATCGTCGTCTTGCCGGCCCCCGACGGCCCGACCAGGGCCACGCGCTCCCCCGGACGCACGGTCAAGGTCAGCCCGTCCAGGGCGCTATCCTTGGGCCGCGAGGGGTAGTTGAAGCGCACCCCGTCAAACCGCACCTCCCCCTTCGTGGGTGTGGGCAGGGGCAGCGGATGGGCCGGTGCCCGGATATCCGGCACCTTGGACAGAAGGTCGAACAGCCGTTCCGTGGCCCCGGCGGCATTGGCCAGATCGCTGGCCACCTCTGACAGGGCACCCACGGCGCCCGCCACCATGACGGCATAGAAGATGAAGGCCGACAACTGCCCGCCGCTGATCCGTCCGGCAATCACGTCATGCCCACCGATCCACAGGACGGTACCGATGGCCCCGAATACCAGCATGATGACCAGCATGGTCAGCCAGGACCGCGCCTTGATCCGGCGTAGCGAGACCTTGACCGTATCCTCCACCGACACGGCAAACCGGTCGATCTCCAGCGGTTCACGCCCAAAGGCCTGCACCGTGCGGATACCGCCCAGCACCTCATCCACGCGCGTGCCGATAGTGGCGACGGCATCCTGGCTGGCGCGTGACAGGGTGCGGACCTTGCGCCCGAAGATCACGATGGGCGCCACCACCAGCGGCACCACCAGCAGCACCAGACCCGTCAGTTTCGGGCTGGTCAGCATCAGCAGGGCCAGACCGCCCACCAGCATCAGGGAATTGCGCAGCGCGATGGACACGCTGGTGCCGATCACCTGTTGCAGCAGGGTGGTGTCGGTGGTCAGGCGCGACAGGATCTCGCCCGTCTTCGTCGTCTCGAAAAAGGCGGGCGACATGGTGACCAGATGGTCGAACACCTTGCGCCTGATATCGGCCACCACCCGCTCCCCGATCCAGGAGACAAGGTAGAATCGGCTGAAGGTGGAGACGCCCAGAAGCACGATCACGACCAGCAGGACCAGCAGCGCCTGGTTCAGCAGGTCGGCATTGCCCGCCGCGAATCCATGATCGACCAGCGCCTTCAAGCCCTGGCCCAGGCCCAGAACGGTCCCCGCCGCCACCACAAGCGCCGCCGTGGCCCCCGCAATCCGGGCGCGATAGGGCTTCAAAAACGGCCAAAGCATGCGCAAAGGCTTCAAATCGCGGCGCTGGCGGCCTTCGGGGGCGGTACGGTCGGCGCTGCTGTCACGAAAGACCAAGGAAGTTGCTCCGCAAGTGAGAAAGCGGGTGGAAATCGACGCCATCCCGTGGTAACCGCATGGCCGCGTCAGGGCAATAACAACGCCCCGTTGACATAGCTGCCGCGCCGAATGTGATCAGCCCAGCCTTGCATCCTTGCAGGGTTGGATGGGGTTGCCTTAACCCCGGGCTTTGTATATAAGCGCGGCTTCGATTTAGGGACTGCCGACCATGAAGCCTGATATCCACCCCGCCTACCACGAGATCACCGTTGTCATGACCGACGGTACCTCTTTCAAGACCCGCACCACCATGGGCAAGGCCGGCGACACGCTGCGTCTGGACATCGATCCGAAGTCCCACCCGGCCTGGACGGGCGTGCAGAAGCTGCTGGACACCGGCGGCCAGATCGCCAAGTTCAACAAGCGCTTCCAGAGCTTCGGCCTGAAGTAAGCAGCTTGGCCGCAAGGCAAACGAAAAGCGCCGCCGGGGCATCCTGGCGGCGCTTTTTGTGTTTGCGGTTTTGTGGGACGTGGTTCCCTCACCCTCCCACGCCTTCCGGCGCGGGCCCCTCCCTCTCCCGCAAGCGGGCGAGGGGCAAAATCCTCATCCCTCGCCCACGAACGTGGGAGAGGGAGGGGCCCGAACGCGCCAGCGTTTGGGAGGGTGAGGGAACGACAGTGCCGGCTCAAACCGCGTCAGGCACCTTCGTCCGCATCGTCACAAACTCCTCCGCCGCGGTCGGGTGCAGGCCGATGGTGTTGTCGAAGACCTGCTTGGTGGCCCCGGCATTCATGGCCACCGCGATGCCCTGGATCATTTCCGGCGTGTCGGTGCCCACCATATGGCAGCCCACCACCTTCTGCGTGGCGCGGTCCACCACCAGCTTCATGAAGGTGCGCTGATCACGGCCCGAGAGCTGATGGCGCATCGGCTTGAAATTGGTGCGGTAGATATCCACGCCGCCGGGCAGGGTCGCGCGGGCCTGTTCTTCCGTAATGCCCACGGTGGCCACGGGCGGGATGGAGAAGACGGCGGTGGGGATATTGTCGTAATTCACATCGCGCGGGCGGTTGCCATACAGGCGGTCGGCCAGCACATGCCCCTCCGCCAGGGCCACCGGCGTCAGGTTCACGCGGTTGGTGACATCGCCCAGGGCATAGATGGACGGCACCGACGTCTGATACTGGTCATTGACCTTGATGGCGCCGGCCTTGTCGGTTTCCACACCCACATTCTCCAGCCCCAAACCATAGGACATGGGCTTGCGCCCGATGGCATAGACCACCGCGTCGCATTCCAGCACGGTCCCGTCCGACAGATGCGCGATCAGGCCGCCAGCAACCTTTTCAATGCGGGTGATGATGGTGTTCAGCTTCAGGTCGATGCCGGCCTTGCGCACCTCATCCGCCACGAAGTCGCGCACATCCGTGTCGAATCCGCGCAGGATCTGGCCGCCCCGGTAAAGCTGCGTCACCTGCGCGCCCAGGCCCTTGAACAGGCTGGCGAACTCCAGCGCGATATAGCCGCCACCGGCCACCACCACACGGCGCGGGAAGGTCTTCAGATAGAAGACCTCGTTCGACGTGATGCCATATTCCTTGGCACCCGGTTCGGACGGCAGTTCCGGCCAGCCGCCGGTGGCGATCAGGATACGTTCCGCCGTCACGCGGCTGCCATTCACCTCCACCGTATGGGCGTCCACGATGGTGGCGCGGCCCTCATAGATGGTGACGCCGGCCCCGTCCAGAAGGCGGCGATAGATGCCGTTCAGGCGGTTAATCTCCGTATCCTTGGCGGCGATCAGGGCGTTCCAGTCATGGCGGACATTCTCCACGGTCCAGCCGAAGCCGGCGGCATCGGCAAAGGCCTGGCCATATTCGGCACCATAGACCAGCAGCTTTTTCGGCACACAACCGACATTGACGCAGGTGCCGCCGAAATAGCGTTCCTCCGCCACCGCCACCCGCGCCCCATGCCCCGCCGCAATCCGCGACGCCCGCACCCCGCCAGAGCCGGCGCCGATGGTGAACAGGTCGAAATCATACTGGGACATGGGGAAGGTTCCTGTGGATGAAAGGGTCAGGTCATATGTAGGCGCGATGGGACATCAGCGATGTGACGGGGATCGCATCCCCGTCATGCCCCGCCCCAGGCCACGAAATGCGGGTTCAGGAAGGTCGGCGCCTTGCCATAGGGGAACGGCTCGCCATCCAGCAGGGTCAGCGATCCGCCCGCCCCGATCAGGACGGCATGGCCCGCCGCGATATCCCATTCACAGGTGGGGCCCAGGCGGGGATAGACATCGCCCACCCCTTCGGCCACACGGGCGAATTTAAGGGAGCTGCCCGCCGCCACCCGGTTTGCCACGCGCCGGCCCGTCAGGAATTCATCCACCGCCGCATTGTCGGCATGGCTGCGCGACGTGAGGACGGTCAGGCCCACCGCCGGCACTGCGCGCACCTGGATCGGTTCATCCTTCTGCCCCGCCCCCCCGCGCACGGCGGTGCCGGGACCGGCGGCGGCATAGATTGTGCCGCCAACGGGCAACATGACCACGCCCAGCGCCGGTTCGCCCCCCTGGATCAGGGCGATATTCACTGTGAACTCGCCATTGCGCTTGATGAATTCCTTGGTCCCGTCCAGCGGATCGACCAGCCAGAAGGTGCCGGCGCTGATATCGGGGATGCGGCCCGCCGACACCTCCTCCTCCGTTACCACGGGGATATCGGGGGTCAGTTGGCGCAATGCTGCCAGGATGATGGCATCGGCATCATTGTCGGCGGCGGTGACGGGGCTGCCATCGGCCTTCGCGGTTGCCTCCGCCCCCGCCTCATAATGGCGAAGGATGGCGGCGGAGGCCTGTTCGGCGGCGGTACGGACGGTGGGCAGCAGGGCCGCCAGTTCTTCGGAAGACAGCATTCTCAAACTCTCGTCACGCCGCCTGCGCGGCCTTGCTTGAATGGATCAGACGCCACAGCACGGGCGCCGTGGCGGGCATATCGACATGGGTGACGCCCTGGTCGGCCAGGGCATCAACCAGGGCATTGATGATGGCGGGACAGGCACCGATGGCGCCTGCCTCCCCCGCCCCTTTCAGGCCCAGGGGGTTGGTGGTGCAGGGCACAGGCCGCAGGGAGAAATCGATCATGGGCAGATGATCGGCGCGCGGCATGGCGTAATCCATGAAGGACCCGGTCAGCAACTGCCCCGACTCAGTATCAAAGCGGATCAGTTCCAGCAGCGCCTGCCCCATCCCCTGTGCGATACCGCCATGCACCTGCCCTTCCAGCAACAGCGGGTTCAGCACCGTGCCGAAATCATCCACCACGGTGTAACGCTCGATACGCGGCACGCCGGTATCGATCTCGACCGAGATTTCAACGACATGCGTGCCATTGGGGAAGGTGTTGGACGGCGGGCTGTACGTGCCCTTGCCCCGGAAGACATTGCCGTCTGAATCGGGCGTGGCCGCTGCCGCCACCTCCGTGAAGGGAACGAAGCGGTTGGAGCCGGCAACGGCAAAGCCCCCGCCCTCCCCCGTCACCTCAAACCGCAGCGCATCCGCATCGGCCTCCAGCAGCTTTGCCGCCACGGGCCGGGCTTGGCTGATCACGTCAGCCGCCCCGTCGCGCACGGCGGCACCGCCCGTGGGGATGGAGCGCGACCCGCCGGTGCCGCCGCCGGTCTTCACGCGCTGGCTGTCGCCCTGCACCATGGCAATGGCGTCGGGCGCAATGCCCAGAACCTCGGCGATGACCTGTTTGTACGCCGTTTCATGCCCCTGCCCGTTCGATTGCGTGCCGATCAGCAGCAGGACGGACCCGTCCGGCTTCACCAGCAGTTCCGCCGCCTCCGGCGCGCCGCCGGAACAGGCCTCGATATAGGTGGCGATGCCCAGGCCCAGCAGGCATCCCTGCTCCCGCGCCTTAGCCCGGCGCGCGGCGAACCCGGCCCGGTCGGCACGTTCCAGCGCGGCATCCAAGGTGGCCGCGAAATCACCGCTGTCATAGACATGACCCATCGGCGTGCGATAGGGCATGGCGGCGGGCGGGATGATGTTCAGCCGGCGGAAGGCGGCGGGGTCCTGCCCGATCTCCCGCGCCGCCTTGTCGATCAGCCGTTCCACCAGATATGCCGCCTCCGGCCGTCCCGCCCCGCGATAGGCGTCCACGGGTTGCGTATGCGTATAGACACCGCGAACGCGGGCATAGATGGCCGGGATCGTATAGACGCCCGACAGCATCTTGGTCTGGCCATCGGTCTGGATATAGGTGGCGTAGTTCGATAGATATGCCCCCATATTGGCGATGATGTCGGCGCGCAGACCCAGGATGCGGCCATCGGCGTCCAGCGCCAGTTCGGCCACGCTGACATTGTCGCGGCCATGATCATCGGACAGGAATGCCTCCGCCCGGCTGCTGGTCCACGCCACCGGCGCGCCTAGTTTCCGCGCCGCAAAGCAGGCCAGCACATATTCGGGATAGCAGAACAGCTTCATCCCGAATCCGCCCCCCACCTCATGCGTCAGCACATGGAACCGGGCCGGGTCCTCGCCAAACACACCGGCCAGCATGTCGCGCATGTCATGCACGCCCTGACTGCCCACGGTCAGGCGGGTGACATCGGCCCCGGCATCATGGTCGGCCAGACAGGCCCGGCCTTCCAGCGGGTTGGCCGACAGGCGATTATTGATCAGATCCAGACGGACCACGCGCGCCGCCCTGGCAAAGGCATCGTCCGTCGCCGTCCGGTTCCCCTTTTCCCAGTCATAGGCGAGGTTGGCGGGCACATCGCCATGCACCTGGGCCGGGTGGGTCAGGGCGGCGGCGGTATCGGCCACGGCATCCAGCATGTCGTAATCGACCATCACCGCATCGGCGGCGTCCATCGCCTCATACAGGCTGTCGGCCACGATGAAGGCCACAGGCTCGCCCACATGGCGCACAAAGCCATCGGCCAGGACGGGCCGGTGCTTCATATGCAGCGTGGTGCCCGCGCGCACGCGCAACGGCACAACGCAGGGGATATCCTTGATACCCGCCTGTTTCAGGTCGGCGGCGGTGAAGATCGCGTGGATGCCGGGCATGGATGCGGCATCGGCGGTATCGATGGACAGAATGGCGGCATGGGCATGCGGGCTGCGCAGGACATAGCCGACCTTCTGGCCGGGCACCCGCACATCATCCGTATAACGCCCGGTGCCGCGCAGCAGCCTTGTATCTTCACTGCGGGTGACGGGTTGTCCGATACCGAACTTGGTCATGGGCGAACGCTCCTGGCCGAAGGATCGCCCGATCATAGGGGATGGCGCGGCGGGAGCAACCTTCCCGCTCACTCCCCATCATCATGGTCGGCCATATAGGCGCGCAGGGCAGCGTTGATGCGGGCCTGCATGGCCCGGTCGCCCCCGCCATGACGGCGGAACCAGTCGACCAGATCACCATCCAGCCGCAAACTCACCTCCCGCCGGTCCACACCGCGCGGGCGGCGCACCTGCCACAGGCTGGCCGCATTGACCGTTTCGGGCCGGTCCAGACCCAGCAAGGCCGCCCGTTCGGCGGGTGTGATCAGCATTCCGCTTGGCCATGACATGTGCGTCCTCCTGCCGGCACCATTGCCGGCCTGTTCGTGCCCCTGTCGCCCCAACGGAAAAGATAAGGGAAGGTTCCGGGTCTGCCCTGTGACTTCACGGTGACCAATCCTTCACGGTTCATATTGGAAACACCTGTCGGGCGGACAAGGGGGCAAAGGTGTTATCCCAATGGGCATTGTCCATGCCCATTGGAGGCCGGCGACCGCCGGCCCGGGCACTCATGTGCGCGTAAGCCAAGCCGCCGGATGGCGGCGCCCGGCGCGTGAGGGAAAACGCAAATACCAAGAGTCATGATCCATGGCTCTTGGTGTTAACCCCGCTTCCGGGCGGGCGCCGGGGCCTGTAGACTGATGCGCGGGAACAAAAGGGGTGATGGAAGGGCATGTGCGGACGGTTTGTGCAGAAGGACCTGAAGGATCTGGCCGACGCGTTTGACGCGCGGCTGCGCCATGACCTGCCACCCCGGATGCTGGACCCGCGCTTCAACATCGCGCCCACGGCGGAAATCGGCGTCATCGGGCTGGACCGCGCCGGTACCCGCATGGTAACCGCCATGCGCTGGGGTCTGGTCCCATCCTGGGCCAATGATGCCACGGGTGCCGCGCGCATGATCAATGCCCGCAGCGAAAGCGCCGCCGACAAGCCCAGCTTTCGCGATGCGTGGCAGAAGCGGCGGGCCGTGATCCCCGCCGACGGCTTCTATGAATGGCCGCAGACCGGCGACCGCAAGCAGCCCTGGTACGTGTCCCGTGCCGATGGCCGCCCCATGGGGTTCGCCGCCTTGTGGGATATCTGGCGCGGGGGGGAGGATGGGCCGCTCTTCACCTGTTGCATCCTGACCGCGCCCGCCAATGACGAACTGGGCCGTATCCATGAACGCACGCCCGTGATGCTGATGGATGATGCCGCCATGGATGCTTGGCTGTCACCCGACACGCCGGAGATTGCGCGCCATGGAATGATGCGGGCACCGGCGGCGGGTGCGCTGGTCCTGCGGCCCGTCACGCCGCTGGTCAATGCCGTGCGCAACGACAATGCCGATCTTCTGGCCCCGTATCAGCAGGGTGCCACCCCCGCGCCCGCCATGGGAAGCCTGCTGTGAGGGGCGCTGCGGCCCTGCTGCTGGCCCTGGCTCTGGCCCCCGCCGCCCTGGCCCAGGCGGACAAGACGCCTGTGAAGGGGCCGGGGGCCGCCAAGGAGGGCGATCTGGTCACCGTGAAAGGACAGGAATTCCGCCTGTTCGGCATCGACGCGCCCGATAAGGGCCAGACCTGCGAGAATGTGCGCGGGCAGCAATATGATTGCCATGCGCTCGCCACCCGCATCCTCAGCCTGCTGATCAATAACCGCGAGATCGAATGCACCCCGCGCGGCCAGTCCCCCGCCGCAGGGCCGAAACTGGCCATCTGCCGGGCCGAAAATGGCGACGATCTGGCCTATGCCATGGTCGAACGCGGCATGGCGCTGGCCTACCGCCCTTTGAGCTTTGACTATGTCGGCATCGAAGCCCGCGCCATCTCCTTCCGCCGTGGCCTGTGGGGCGGCCGGGTGGAGCCACCCTGGCTGTGGCGGTCGCGGCAAACCGAACAGAAGCTGGACGAGATGCGCAAGCCGAAGAAGGCGGGGGGGCAATGAGTTATTTTTGCTGGGTAGCCAACATGAGGTCGTGAATCTCGGCTGGCCCGCCCAACCCCTTGGCCCCAAACACAAAAAGCCCCCGGCTTGTGGCCAGGGGCTTTTTGAGGAACCGGAGGATGGTGGGCGCGGCAGGGATTGAACCTGCGACCCCCGCCGTGTGAAGGCGATGCTCTCCCGCTGAGCTACGCGCCCATCCGTCGTCGGTGGAGCGGGGTTGTAGGGGGTCGGCGGCGACCTGTCAAAGGGAAAAAGCGATGAGCACCGGAAATTTTTCCGACCATCCCGCGAAAGCCTTGTGGCCTGCGGCTTTCCAACCCACATTGCGGCTATGCATGCCGCCATCATGATTGGGAGGCCGAACCCTATGCGTGCGCTCAGCTACCTGCCGCTGGCCCTTCTGGTCTCCGCCTCACCCGCGCTCGCGCAGAAGGCCGATGATCTGTCCCTGACCTATGCGGTGCATATCGGGGGCATGCATGTGCTGGACGCGAACGCCGACATGGCGCTGGGTCCCGATGGCTACCGCGCCGGGTTGAAGATGGAAACCGACGGTTTTCTGGGCCGGGTGGCGCAGTGGAAGACCGATGTGCGGGCCCAGGGTCACCTGTCCGGCCCCCTGCCCCGCCCGCGTCAGTTCACGGCCCATGGCAGTTGGCGTGATCAGCCGCGCCTGACCACGGTCGATTATACGCAAGACGGCACCCCCACCCTGACGCTGGCCAACCCGGAGCCGGAGAAGGACCGGGAGCCGGTGCCCGCCGACCTGCGCCTGGGCACCATCGATCCCGTCTCCGCCATCGTGGCCGTGCTGGATCAGGTGGCCAAGAAGGGCGATTGCGACATCACCGTTCCCGTCTATGACGGGCGGCAGCGTTACGATCTGATCTTCGCCACGCAAGGGCCGGCCACGCTGGAGGCATCGGACCTGTCGGTCTATGCCGGCCCCGCCACCGCCTGTTCGGTCAAATACAAGCCGCTGGCCGGCCGCTGGAAGGAAAACCGCCAGCGCGACCGCGACCGGGAGGGGGCAAAGCGCAAGGACGTGCCCGTCACGCTCTACATCGCCCCCGCCATCGCCGGCGGCCCGCCCGTGCCCGTGCGCCTGGAAATGGAAAGCCCGCTGGGCGCCGTGAAGGTGCATCTGGCCAGCGTCAAGGCCGGCTGACCATCACCCCAACCGCGCCAGCGCCCCCGGCAAATCCGCGAACCGGTCGATGATGATATCCGCACCCAAGTCCGCCAGCGCCATACGCGGATAGCCGTAGGCAACGGCCACCACGGGCATGCCGGCGCCGCGCGCCGCCGCCACGTCATTGGCATTGTCGCCAACCATCACGGCCCCACCGGCCCCCACGCCCAGCCGTTCCATGACGAACAGCAGCGGGTCTGGATGCGGCTTCTTGCGCGCCACACTGTCCCCGCCCGCCACCGCATCGAACAGCGCGCCCATGCCCAGTTCGCGCAACAGATCGACACTGATCCCTGCCGGCTTGTTGGTGCAAAGGCCCAGGCGGTGCCCGGCCTGCTTCAACGCGCTCAACGTCTCCACCACGCCCGGATAGATGCAGGCCCGGTCTACGGGCAGCGCGCCATAGATCGCCAAATACCGCTCGGTCATCGGCCCCAACTCGTCCAGCGTCAGGGCCGCACCCGTGGCGGCGAAGGCCTGTTCCACCAGCCGCCCCGCCCCATCCCCGATCATCAGATGCACGTCTGCCAGCGGCAATTCCCGCCGGCCTTCCGCCACCAGAAGCCGGTTCAGGCCCAGGGCGATATCGGGCGCGCTGTCGATCAGGGTTCCGTCGAAATCAAAGATCAGGGCGGGGAACCGTTCAAGGATGCTCATTGTCACTGCCGCTTCCGCTTGGCTTTCAGGTTTGTCTGTATGATACAGGGGGCCAGCTTAGACAAACTGCCATGCGGCCCGCCACCATGTCCCATCGCCCCCTCGCCTGCATCATCCTTGCCGCCGGCAAGGGGACCCGCATGAAGTCCGCCTTGCCCAAGGTGCTGCACCCGCTGGGCGGCCTGCCCATGGTCAGCCATGTGGTGGCGGCGGCACAATGCCTGTCGCCGGAAAAGATCGTGGTGGTGGTCGGCCCCGGCATGGACAATGTCGCCGCCACCGTCGCCCCGCACCCGACCGTGGTACAGGAAAACCAGCTGGGCACCGGCGATGCGGTGAAGGCCGCACTGGGTGAACTGGCGGGCTTTACGGGCGATGTGCTGGTGCTGTACGGCGACTCGCCCCTGATCACCGCATCCACCCTGTCGAAGATGGTGGCGGCCCGCAATAGCGCCGGCGACCCGGCGGTGGTCGTGCTGGGCATGCGGCCCACCGATCCCGGCGCCTATGGCCGCCTGATCCTGGGGGCCGATGGCGGCCTGGAAAAGATCGTGGAGTTCCTGGACGCCAGCCCCGCTGAACGCGCCGTCACCCTGTGCAATGCCGGGTTCATGGCGTTCGACGGCGCACGGATGGGGGCCTTGCTCTCCGGCATCGGCAATGCCAACGCCAAGGGCGAATATTACCTGACCGATGCCGTGGCCGTGTCCCGCTCGCGCGGCTGGACCTGCGCCGTGGTTGAAGGTCCCACCGACGACACTGCCGGCGTCAACAGCCGGGCGGAACTGGCCGGCATCGAGAAGATATTCCAGAACCGCCTGCGTCAGGCCGCCATGGCCAATGGCGCCACCCTGCTGGACCCCGACACCGTCTATTTCGCCGCCGACACGGTCCTGGGCCGCGACGTCACCGTGGGCCAGAATGTGGTGTTCGGCCCCGGCGTCACGGTGGAGGATGGGGTGGAAATCAAGCCCTTCAGCCATCTGGAGGGCGTGATCGTTCGCGCCCGCGCCATCATCGGCCCCTATGCCCGCCTGCGCCCCGGCACCGATGTCGGTGAGGGTGCGCATATCGGCAATTTCGTGGAGCTGAAGAACACGGCTTTCGGGGCCGGCGCCAAGGCCAACCACCTGACATATCTGGGCGACGCCGATGTCGGCGGTGGCAGCAACATTGGGGCCGGCACCATCACCTGCAATTATGATGGCGTGCTGAAGCATCGTACCCGCATCGGGTCCAACGTCTTCATCGGCACCCATTCCACGCTGGTCGCGCCCGTTTCCGTGGGCGACGGCGCCTATACGGCGGCGGGCACCGTCGTCACCCGCGACGTGGCCCCCGACGCCCTGTCGATCGCCCGCGCCCCGCAGGAGGAAAAGCCCGGCTGGGCATCCCGCTACCGCGCCGCCAAGCTGGCGCTGAAGGCCAAGAAGTAGCGCGGATTAGCGAAGCGTAATCCGCGGAGCGACGCCGGGAAGCGGGTTTCCGCGGATTACGGCTGACGCCTAATCCGCGCTACACAATCAACCCTCAGCCTTCGCCTCTTCCGCTGGAGCCTCCGCCGCCGCCTTGGCGATCTCTTCCAGGCGACCGAACAGTTGCGGCACGATGGGGCTGTCGGGGTGGGTCTGGCGGTAGGTGTCGGCCAGGCCCTGCGCCTTGGCCAGATCGCTGCCGGCGATATGCACGATCAGCCCGGCCAGCTGTGCATGGCCCTGGCCCACCTGCGGGGCGATGCGGGTGGCGGCCAGATAGGCCTCGGCGGCGGTATCGAAGCTGCCGGCTTCCTCATGCACGCGACCCAGTGCATAGACGGCTTCCGGCATGTTGGGCCGGCGGGCCAGACAGCCCTGGAAGGCACTGGCGGCCTCATTCAGCATGCCAAGGCGGAACAGGCAGTTGCCAAAATTGAACAGCGGCTCCACCGCGTTGGGATCGGCCTGAACGGCGCGCTGCCACGCCTCGGTGGCCAGCGGGATTTCGCCCGTCTGTTCACGCACCAGGGCCAGACCGGCCCAGGCATCGCGGAAATTCGGGTCCAGCTCGCAGGCGCGCTGCAGGCTCTCGATCGCCTCGTCCAGCTTGCCCTGCTGGGCCAGCGCCATGCCCAGATTATGGTGCGGCGGCGGATGATCCGGCTTCAGCGCGCGGGCCTTCTTCAGGGCCGTGACGGCGTCATCCAGCTTGCCCATACCCTGCAGCGTGGCGCCCAGATTGGACCAGGCGACGCGCACATCCGGGTGGTCGGCATAGACCTTGGTGATCTTGCGCAGCGTATCCGCCGCTTCCTTCATACGGCCCTGACGATGCAGCTCCGTCGCCGCCCGCATATCGGACGGGAAGCTGGAATACATCGCATCCGACTTGGACAAATCGGAAAGCTGACGGCGGCGATCTTGGCGATTCATCAAAAGGACCCGGATTTTTGGTGGAACTCTTATGCTTTGGCCTTGATAGCAAGCCCGCCGGCAAAACGGAACCAAGGAACGGGCCGCAGAACACGGTTTTCCACATAAAACAGGGCCGGTCCCCCGGGGAACCAGCCCTGCCTTCCATGATGACGCATGGACGATCCGCTTTGGCGGTGGACCCCGCCAGCGGACATCTCCCGATCAGCCGGCGAAAGACCGGATGCCGGAGAGATCCGCGCGGGTCCGCAAAGTGGAACGAGACATCGGATCACCTCCTTTCAGTATGTTGAAACAACAATATGAAGATGGGTCAGCCCCGACCTTTCGTCAAGAGGAAATCATCCGATGTCGGAAGTGTTTTTGATGAGCGGGCAAATGTGGTATTATCCGACCCTGAAACCGATATCGGGATGTCCGCCCATGCCGGAAGGCACGACATTGACGGTAAACCTGTCGCCAGAGGCGGAAGCCCAGCTTTCGCATCTTGCGGCACGCACCCACCGCAGCCCGGATGCCCTGGTCACCGAAGCCATCGAAAGCTTCCTGTCGCGCGAAAGCCACGATGTCGCCGCCATCGAAGCGGCCCTTGTCGAGCTGCACACGGCACAGCTGATCCCGCACAATCAGGCGATGGATGAGTTGGATGACTGGTTACAACCCCTATCGTCATCCCGGCGAAAGCCGGGACCCAGCGTTAGGCGCGGTTAGCGCCGATATAACTCTTGTCGCGGCAGACGCCGCTCTACGCTGGGTCCCGGCTTTCGCCGGGATGACGAATAAAACGCGCGTCCAGTTAAATGAAGTCCGCTGTAATTTATGGAACAAGTACAGCCATGCCGCCGGCATGACACCGGCGGCCCTCTCCCCTCAGTGCCCCGCATGCTCCCCACCAGCCGCCGCCGGCTTCCACTCGTACCGCGCCTGCACGGCCCCCTTGCCGGCGAGCGTCACCACGGTGGCGATGCGGGTGCCCACCGGTACCTCGCGGTCGATCTTGCCCGACAGGCTGTTGGGACCGGCGGGGGCCAGCGTCACCTGCACCGGGGTGCCGTCGATCAGCAAGGTGACGCTGCCCGTGGCACCGGCGGTATCGATGGGCTTTTCCTCCATGGTGTTGAGATAGACGGTCAGGACCTTATCCTTAATCACCAGTTCCTGGTGCAACGGCCCTGCATGCACCTGCATCCCGCCATGCACGCCCACGGGAGGGGCATGGCCGAAGGCGGCGGTGGGGGCCAGGGTCAGAAACGTGGCAAGCGCCAGGGTGGCAGCGTTGAACTTCATGATCGTCACTCCTCAGAGTGTGATCGGTTTAAATGGAATCATTTAAACCGTGAATCACACGACAAAATAAAAGCTTAGAGTTTGTCAGGTGTTTCCATGAACACCTGACAAACTCTAAAAGGCCTCGGCAACCTGGCCTTGCGTGGATGGGGTGGTGGCCAGCAGCCGTTGCACGGCGGGACCACCAAAGCGGGCAAACAGAAGCGGGGTCAGGACGGTATCCAGCAGCGTGGCGCTGATCAGCCCGCCGAAGATGGTGACGGCAACGGGGTGCAAGATCTCCTTGCCCGGCGCATCCGCCCCGACCAGCAGGGGGATCAGGGCCAGACCCGCCGACAGGGCCGTCATCAGCACGGGCACCAGCCGTTCCCGGCTGCCGCGCCGGATCATGGCTTGGCCGAACGCCTCCCCCTCGATCCGGCAGAGATTGATGTAATGGCTGATCTTCAGGATGCCGTTGCGGGTGGAGATGCCGGCCAGCGTGATGAAGCCCACCATGCTGGCCACCGACAGCGGCAACCCCGCCAGCCACAAGGCCGCGACCGACCCGACCAGGGCCATGGGCACCGTGCCCATGATGATCAGCACCGGCACGGCGGAGCGGTAGCGGCTGTACAGCACCAGGAAGATCAGGGCGAAGGACACCGCCGACAAGGCGGCGATGGTGCGCACCGCCTGTTCTTGGGCCTGGAAGGTGCCTTCCAGGCTGGCATGGGTGCCAGCCGGCATCGGTGTGGCGTCCAGCACGGCGCGGATATCGGCCACAATGGCCGCCATGTCGCGCTTGCCATCGCCATTGCCCAGAATGGCCAGACGCCGCTGCCCATTCTCGCGCATCACCTCGTTGGGGCCGTCGCCCTCACTCACCTCGGCCAGCTGTGACAGGGGCATAGGCCCGACAGGTGTGTCGATCAGCACCCGGCCCAGCGCCGCCGGGTCCCGCGCCTCGTCCTTCATGCGCAGGACAAGGTCGTGGCGGCGGTCACCCTCGATGATCTCCGTCACCACCTCGCCGCTGGACAGGCTTTGCACCGCGGCCAGAACGGCGGACGGGGTGATGCCATGGGCACGCGCCCGGTCGGGATCGACATCGACACGCAGTTGCGGGATCAGCACCTGCTTTTCGATCTGCAGGTCGACAAGGCCGGGGACGGCGGACAGCTTCTGCTGCAACCCGCCCGCCATGGCCCGCAGCGAGACCATGTCGTCGCCATAAAGTTTCACGGCCAACTGTGCCCGCACGCCCGACAGCATGTGATCCAGACGGTGGGAAATCGGCTGCCCGATATTCACTGTGACCGGCAGGCTGGACAGGCGTGCCCGCACATCGGCCAGGATATCGGCCTTGGCGCGGGCCGATGGCTTCAGATGCGCCTCAATCTCCGACACATGCACGCCCAGGGCATGCTCATCCAGCTCCGCCCGGCCCGTACGCCGGGCGACCGACGTCACCTCCGGCACCTGCGCGATCAGGTGTTCGGCCATGCGCCCCACGTCTGACGACTGGTCCAGCGAGATGCCGGGGTTCAGGTTCATGGTGATGGTCAGCGTGCCCTCGTTGAAATCCGGCAGGAAGGCACGCGGCAGGAAGGGAACCGCGATCAGCGCCACCAGCACCGCCCCCGCAACGCTGCCCATCACCAGCGACCGGTGAGCAAAGGCCCAGTCCAGCAGCCGGTCATTCCCCGCCTTCAGTTTACGGACCAGCCAGCCATCATGTTCCGCACTGTCCGCCAGTTTCGGCAGCAGGTAGTAGCAAAGCACCGGCGTGACGGTAATGGCCGTAACCAGGCTGGCCAGGATCGACACGATATAGGCAATGCCCAGCGGCGCGAACAACCGCCCCTCAATGCCCGACAATGCAAACAGCGGCACGAAGACCAGCACGATGATGGCCGTGGCATAGACGATGCCCGACCGCACCTCCGTGCTGGCCGACAGCACGATGGACAGGACCGGCAGCGGTTCGGGCCGCAGGGCGTTTTCGCGCAGGCGGCGGAAGATGTTCTCCACATCCACCACGGCATCATCGACCAGTTCACCGATGGCGATGGCAAGCCCGCCCAGGGTCATGGTGTTGATGGTCAGGCCCAGCGCCTTGAACACCAGCACCGCGACCAGGATGGAGATGGGGATGGCCGTCAGGCTGATGATGGTGGTGCGGAAATTGCCCAGAAACAGGAACAGGATGACGGCGACGACAATGCCGGCCTCCACCAGCACGCGTTCAACATTGTCGACGCTGTTCTGGATGAAATCGGCCTGACGGAACACGACCTCCGGTGCCGCCACCCCCTGCGGCAGCCCGGCTGACAGTTCGGTCAGTGCCCGTTCCACGGCGCGAGTGACCGTCAGCGTATCGGCATCCGGCTGCTTTTGCACCGACACCAAAACGGCGGTGGCGGCGTTCAGGCCGGCATCGCCCCGGCGCGGGCGGGCGGCATGGTCCACGGCGGCCACATCGCCCAGCGCGACCACGGCCCCGTCAATGACAGCGACCGGCAGTTTGCGCAGATCATCCAGCCGGCTGGTCCGGCCAACGCCGCGCACCAGCAGCTCCTCCCCCCGCCGCTCCACGATGCCACCGCCGACATTGGCGCCATAGCTGGCAAGCGCCGTGCGCACCTGTTCCAGGCTGACACCCAGCAGGGCCATGCGGCCCGTGTCGGGGGCCACCCGGAACTGCCGCACCTCACCCCCCATGGGGATGACCTGCGACACGCCGGGGATGGACAGAAGACGCGGACGCAATGTCCAGTCACCGACATCGCGCAGCCGCATCGGGTCGATGCTGGCACCCTGCGCCGGGGTCAGGGCCACCAGCATGATCTCCCCCATGATGGAGGAGATGGGGCCCATCTGCGGCACCACGCCGGGCGGCAACTGCCCCGTCAGCAGCGACAGGCGTTCCGTCACCTGCTGCCGGTTGCGATAGATCTCGGTGCCCCAGCCGAACTCCACCGTCACCACCGACAGGCCGGCGGACGAGGTGGAGCGGACGCGCTCCACGCCCGGCATGCCGTTCATGGCGGTTTCGATGGGGAAGCTGACCAGCCGCTCCACCTCCTCCGGGGCCATGCCGGGGCTTTCGGTCATCAAGGTGATGGTGGGGCGGTTCAGGTCGGGGAACACATCCACCGACAGATGGCCCAGCGTGAAGGCGCCATAAAGCGAGAGAAGCAAGGCCGCGACCAGCACCATCAGCCGGTTGCGCAGCGAGGTGGAGACGATTGCCGTAAACATCGCCGCCCCCTATCGGATCTGGTTCAGAAGATTGGCGCCGCGCACCACGACCCGCGCGCCCGCCTCAACCCCGGCGACCAGGCGGACGGCACCGGCCCCCGCCGGCTCCACCCGCACGGTACGGGGGACAAAACGCTGGGCCGTTTCATGCACCAGCACCGCCGGCAACCCGTCCGACCCGCGCACCAGCGCGTCACGCGGGACCAGCAGCCCGGCCACGGACGCCCCGGCGGGCCGCGACAGGGTCAGCATGGTCCCCACCGCCGGCACCGACGCCCCCCAGCCACCATCCCTGGCGCGCAGCAGCAGGCGCGTCGCCCCCGGCACCGGGGCCACACCCTGCCCCGCCAGCGCCAGGGACACAATCTTGCCCCCCACCTTTGCCGTCACCATTGCCCTGTCCGGCAGCGGCCCGTCAAAGGACAGGGCCTCCACCATCACGGCGCCGGGTTCCGTCACCTCGAACACCAGGGTGATGTCCCGATCCTCGATCATCAGGCCGGGCACGGCATTGCTGCTGCTGATCACCCCATCAATGGGGGATGTCAGGGGCACCCGCTTGGCCACCGCCCGCGCCATCACCTCGCGTTCGCGCATCAACCCATCCAGGGTGGCGCTGGCATCATCGATCTCCGCCTGGGCCACGGCCCCTTTCAGGTTGGAAAGGCGGTTCCATTGCTGCTGCGCCAGCCGGACATCCTTGTCCAGGGCCGCCAGCTGCTGTGAAATGCCGCTGCCATCCTCGGCCCGTAGCACCAGTTCGACATAGCCCAGAACCTGCCCCGCCTTCACCAGCGTGCCCGGCAGGGGGAAGCCGCCATCGGGCGGCATCAGGCGGCCCGACTGCGGCGCCTGCACCCGGCCCGACCGGTTGGGATCATTGATCACCCGGCCCGTCAGGGTGACGGTGGGCGACACTTCCCCGCTGATCAGTTCCTGGGTGCGGATGGACAGAAGGCGCTGCGTCGCCTTGGGCACGAACAGGCCGCCATCGGGCAGGCGGCGGGGATTGTTGCCCGCCACCGGTTCCGGGGCCGGCGCACCATGATCATGGCCTTCATGGGCCAGCACCCGCTCGGTCGGCAGGGCAAACGCCGCCAACAGCAGCAGGGCCGGCACCGCCCTTTGCCTGCGCAGCGACAGCAGCCCCGCCCCCAGCGCCATGCCAAGGATCAGCGCACCCACGGCCCAGAGGATCGCCCCCCAGCCGGTTGACGCCGCCGCGACCGGGGCCGCCGCCGGCACCGTCAGGGTCCCGACCAGAAGATCAGCCACCCCATCCGCAGTGACCGTGAAATTCAGGGCATGGTCGCCCGGTGTCGCCCAAGGGGCCGGCGCGCGGTAGGTGCCGTCAGGGGCCGCCGGCACGGTAACCGGCTTGCCGCCATCGGCGGACATGGTGACGGCGGCCCCCGTCACGGGGCTGTTATCGGCCAGAAGATCGATGAACAGGGTGACGGTCCCGCCCTGCAACAGGGCAACCATCTGCACATCGCCACCATCGGCCTCAATCGTGGGGACGGCGGTGGGGGACGGGGCCGGGGTGGCGGCAGCATCGGGCGTGCCATGGTCATGCCCTTCATGGGCGGATACGGCCAGGGCCGGGACCAGGAACAGGGCCGCCGCCAGCAACAGGCGCGACAGGATTTTCATAGGGCGGATTCCATCTGACAACGCAGAACAGGCACCGGCGGCGAAAAGGCGCGCAGGTGCGGCGGGGCGTGTCAGATGGTAAGCGGTGGGCGCGGGTCGGGCGGTGTGGTCAGGCCCGCCGGATCAAGGACACGGCCCGGCAGCAGCAATCCCGCCGGTACCGGCATGGGCACGGCATTCACAACCGGCACGCCCGTGGCGACATGGGTGGCACAGGTGGCCGCACAGCCACAGGCGCAGGCATCCTTGCAGCAATCATCCGCCATGCCCTGCCCATGCTTGTGCGCATGGTCGTGGCTGGTGGCGGCGGCCTTCTGCACGCCCTGCTGTTCGTGGCAATCGGTCTGCGCCGCTGTCTGGACAGACGCCGACACCGGCTGTTGGGCGTCGTGATTCTCATGCGCCGATGCCGTCGCAAAGCCGAACAGGGCCAGGACCAGTGCCACAGCACCCGCCTTCAGCAACCCTGTCCAGAATGATGCGATACGGCGCATGGCCCTGCCTTTGGAAGCAACCACCCGAAGATGGTACCAGGCGACAGCACGCGCAAGGCCAATCAGCGACCCATAACAGCGTTTCATGCCGCCATGAAAAAAGGGCGGGACCGCCGTCTGGCAGTGCCCGCCCTTTTTCTGGTGTGCTGTTGTTCAGCCCCGGTCGCGATCCCGTTCGCGGCGCGGCGGCTTGGCGGCGCCCTCGGCGATTTCGGCCTTCAGGGCGCGGATACGCTCCGCCATCGTTTCCTTCAGGCCCGGCGTCGGCTTCGGACCGAGCGCGGCATAGGCCGCTTCCAGCTGCAACAGGGCCCGGCGCTTTTCGTCATCGTTGCGCTTCAGGGGCCGGTTGTCGCTGCGCTGTCCTTCCAAAGAACGCATGATCAATCCCTTGTTGAAAAAGCTAATGCTGGTTTGGCAACGAAAAAGCCCCGGCCTTTCGGCGCGGGGCTTTTTCCGTATCCGCCAAATGGTGCTCAAGTCATCCATCCGGCACCGCCACCGGAAACCAAGAACTCGTGTCTTGGAAGGTGGCGTCCCCAACGGGATTCGAACCCGTGTTACCAACGTGAAAGGCTGGTGTCCTAGGCCTCTAGACGATGGGGACGTCGTCGGTGGGCGGTTAATTAGCCGGACCCGCCGGGCTGTTCAAGCACTTTTTTTCACTTTCTTGCATAACGCCCATGCCCGACCCAACTTCGATCAATTCTTATAGCGATCGAGGGTCCGTTCGACACGATATTCCAGGTCGCGGATAATGTTGAACGAGGGCAAGCCCTTGAGCACCTTCTGCACGCCGCGCAGATGGGCCAGCGCCACCATATGCTTGGGCCGGGCGCGCAGATATTCGACGCGGAAATTGATCCCGATCTCCAGCCGCTGCTCCAGATCGGCCTCCTTAGACCGCATCAGCCGGTCCTGGCCTTCCTGTTCCATCAGCTTCTTGACCGCCGTAAACAGGACGGTGGCGGCCTGGGCGATGCCCACCTCCTCATCCGTCGGGATATGGGCCATGTCAGGCTCCAGCCGGACCTCCACGCCCTTCTTTTCCTGCAAAGGCTTCACCGGCAGGACGACGGCGCAATCCTGGATGGCGGCGGCCAGGAACGTGTCCACGGCCTGCATCACCCGGCCCCGCGCCTCGGTCAGCAGCTTCTGCCATTCCGGATTCGGCTCAACCTGAACCTCCTCCGCCAGCCCCTTGATCATCAGCTGCGCATCCGACACCAGCCGCGCGCAGGTCAGAAGCCAGACGCGACGCGCCATCACCGGCCCCGCCGATGATTTGCCGATCTCCGACAATGTCCGCGTCAGGTCGGAGAACAGGCGGGCGGGGATCAGACGGGCGGGATGGTTGCCCGACACATGGCTCAAATCCTGCGACAGCATGCGGACCAGACGCAGCGCCTGGAACGGCTGCATCAGTAGGGTCATCAGCCCGAAGAAGAAATACTCGACCAGATCGGCGCCCCGGTCATGGATGTTCATATAGGCGGTGCGCGCCGCCACCACCGACGCGGGCGTGAAATCGGCGATGCGGCCCGCCCCCTCCACCCCGGCCATGCGGCGCACGCGTTCCAGCGCCGGGGTCAGCTGGCTGTGCAGGCCCAGCAGCACCCCGATCTCCCGCATATCCTCCAGCGCGCGGTCGCCGCCCAGCATGGAGGACAGCTCCCCCCGCCGCCCATAGGATTTCTGCGCCTCGGCCAGCAGGGCCTCCGTCGCGTCAGCCGCCGCCAGAACCCCCTTATCGGCAATGGCAGGCAGGTCGGACCAGCGCTGCTCGCGCACCGCCTTGCCATACTCCCCCTCCAGCCCGGCCAGGGTGGCGCGGTAGGGAGAGGCCAGAAGCACCCGCCACCAGGGGTTCAGCACCTGACGGGCCAGCGCACCCTTGCGCTTTTCCTCATGCAGGTCGCCGTCATAAAGGAAAATTTCCAGCGCCACGCAGATGGAGCGCTGGAACGTCGGCACGCGGGCCGGGCGCAGATTGCGCAGGCGCGGGCGCAGCGTCTCAAGTATCTGTTCATCGGTGGGGTCGCGGCGTTCAGCGGCACGGGCCAATTCCACCGCACGGGCCACGCGCAGCAGCGAATTCTCGTCCAGCTGTTCGAAATGGGCCTGAAGCTTCGACACGGCGGAGGTGGGTTCAGGCGGCGTGACCGCCGTTTCCTTCATCTTGCCCGCTTCCGGCCTTTCGACCGGCGCACCCGCCGCGCGTACATTCATGACACCGATCGCCCCGCACAAAACCAACGCGACCGCCCTGCCCCGGCAGTGATGATGCAAGCGGCAACTGGGCGATGGGTGACTATATGCTATGCGGGGATAGCTGTCTTTAACGAATTGGTAATAATTTATTAAAGACCCGTGGCGAATGAATGAATAGTCGCTCAGGTTTCCTTTAGCCGGCGTTGCCGGAAACCGCCGCATCATCAATCAATAACTGTACGCCATCATTACCGTTCCAGCGGTCGGGCCGCAAAGTCCCGGCCAGATGCATGGGCCGCCCGCCGCTTTGCAACAAGGCGGGGCCAAGATCGCTGTCCATGGCGCGGAAGGCGATTGATTTCAAACGGCTGCCATCATTGCCCGTCAGGATGCAGCGCACATGCTTGCCCTCCCCGCCCACGACATCGGCCTTGACGATGCGGGCATCGGTGACGGCGAAACGCGGTTCGGAATTGCCGGTGCCATAGGGGGCCAGCCGTTCCAGATGCCGCATCAGATCGGTATTGGCCCCGCGCACCGACAGGGCACCGTCCAGCGACAAGGACGGCACCAGCGGCCCCATATCCTCCAGCTGTCTGGCGATCCGCTCACGCAGGAAGGCGCGCAGATCGTCGATCTTCTCGCGCTCAACGGTAAAGCCTGCCGCCATGGCATGGCCGCCACCGGCCACCAGCAGCCCCGCCTGACGCGCCGCGATGATGGCCGATCCCAGATCGACACCGCGCACCGACCGGCCCGACGCCTTGCCCAGCGTGCCATCCAGCGCCACGACACAGGCCGGGCGGTTGAAACGGTCCTTCAGGCGTGAGGCGACAATGCCGATGACGCCGGGATGCCACCCCTCCCCCACGGCCAGCACCAGTTCGGGACTGTCATCCACGCTGGTTTCCATCAAGGCCATGGCATCGTCCAGCACCGCAGCCTCGATGGCGCGACGCTCGGCATTGAACGCGTGCAGTTCCTTGGCCAGATCGGCCGCCTCCGCCGGCGACTCCGTGGCCAGCAACCGCGTGCCCAGATCGGCCCGCCCCACGCGGCCCCCGGCATTCACGCGCGGCCCGATAATATATCCGGCATGGTAGGCATCCATGGCCTCGTTCACGCCGGCCACATCGGCCAGGGCCGAAATGCCGATATTGGCGCGCTTGCCCATGACGCGCAGTCCCTGCGCCACGAAGGCTCGGTTCAGCCCGACCAGCGGCACCACGTCACAGACGGTGCCCAGCGCCACGATATCCAGCCAGGACATCAGGTCCGGTTCCGCCCTACCATTGCTGTAAAAACCAGTACCGCGCAGCAACCGGTTGACCGCCACGATCAGCAGGAAGGTCACGCCGACCGCGGCCAGCGTCGATAGCGGCCCGCCCGCCGGTTCATCCATGCGGTTGGGGTTCACCACCGCCGTCACCTCGGGCAGGCGCGGTTCGGCCTTGTGATGGTCCACCACCACCACCTCAAGCCCCGCCGCCACGGCCCCATGCAGCGGATCGAAACTGGTCACCCCGCAATCGACGGTGACGACCAGATCGATGCCTTCTTCCTTCAACTTCAAAAGGGCTGGCAGATTGGGGCCATACCCTTCCTCGATCCGGTCGGGGATATAGACGCGCAATTGCCGGCCCACGGCCCGGAAGAACCGGTTCAGCAGGGCCGTGGAGGTGGCACCATCCACGTCGTAATCGCCGAAGACCGCCACCCTCTCCCCATCGCGGATGGCGCGGGCCACGCGGTCGGCGGCCTTGTCCATATCGCGCAGCACCGACGGGTCGGGCATGAAGGCGCGCAAGGTGGGCGACAGGAACCGCTCCACCTCCTCCACCGCCACCCCACGCCCGGCCAGCAGCCGCCCCACCAACTCCGGCAACCCATGCGCCTGCGCCAAGGTCAGGGCCAGCCGGTCATCACTGTTGCGGGCCTTCCAGCGGCGGCCGGTCAGGGAGCTTTCAACGCCAAGGAAGGCGGGGATGGTCATGGGGGTACCCGTCGGGTGATGAGCGTGAAACGATCCCTCACCCTCCCACGCCTTGGCAGGCGCGGGCCCCTCCCTCTCCCGCAAGCGGTAGAGGGGCGAAATCTAACTTGCGCCCCTCGCCCACGCCAGTGGGAGAGGGAGGGGCCCACCGGCGTCAGCCGGTGGGAGGGTGAGGGAAACCCCATACCGGGTAAGGGAAACGCCTTACCGCTTCGCGTCCGGGATCATGCTGGTCTTGGTGCGCAGATTGTGGTGCGCCTCGACATAACGCACCGTGCCCGACTTGGACCGCATCACCACCGAATGGGTGATGGCGCCGCCGGGGAAGCGGCGCACGCCGCCCAGCATGGGGCCGGTGGTCACGCCGGTGGCGCAGAACATCACGTCGCCACGGGCCAGATCGTACAGGCTGTACTTCTTGTCCAGGTCGGTGACGCCCCAACGCTTGGCGCGCTCACGCTCAGCATCGTTGCGGAAAATCAGGCGGCCCTGGAACTGCCCGCCGATGCAGCGCAGCGCGGCAGCAGCCAGCACACCTTCGGGCGCACCACCGGAACCCATATACAGGTCGATGCCGGCATTGGGCTGGGCGGTCGCGATCACGCCCGACACGTCGCCATCGCCGATCAGCATGATGCGGGCACCGGCCTCACGCACGCGGGCGATCAGCTCGGCATGGCGCGGACGGTCCAGGATACAGACCACCATTTCCGACACGTCCGCACCCTTGGCCAGGGCCAGGTTGCGCAGGTTGGTCTCGACCTTCTCATCCAGGTCGACCACGCCACCCGGCAGGCCGCCGCCCACCGCGATCTTTTCCATGTACACGTCGGGCGCGTTCAGGAAGCCGCCGGCCTCCGCCATGGCGATAACGGCCAGCGCGTTCGGGCCGCCCTTGGCGCAGATGGTGGTGCCTTCCAGCGGGTCCAGCGCGATGTCGATCTTGGGACCATTGCCGGTGCCGACCTTTTCCCCGATATACAGCATCGGGGCTTCGTCGCGCTCACCCTCACCAATCACGACCGTGCCGTCGATGGACAGGCTGTTCAGGGCCTTGCGCATCGCGTCCACGGCGGCCTGATCGGCGGCCTTCTCGTCGCCACGGCCCATCAGCAGCGAGGCGGACAGGGCCGCCGCCTCGGTGACGCGGACCACTTCCAGCGCCAGATTGCGATCCATCACCAGGGAGAAATCGCCCTTCGGATTGCTCTTCTCACTCATTATCGTTCCCCTATGGCTGAGATCGGCGTCTTGTCGGTTGCGCCGTTCCTGGGTTGAGTGTGTATCAGAAATCCTCGATGCGGATCATGCGCGGCGGTTCCAGAACACTGTCCAACGACGCGATGGAGGCGAGCGCCTGCTGCATGGCGGCCTCGTCCGTGTCGTGGGTGGTCCAGACCACCGGCACCGCCTCACCGGGTGCCCGACCACGCTGCAGGAACGCCTCCATGGAGACATTCTGGTCGCGCAGCGTGGCCGCGATCTCGGCAATCACGCCGGGACGGTCGACCACCATCAGGCGGACATAGTAACGGCCACGGCGGCGGCTCAGCGGGGCGGCCTTGGCCGGCTCCAGTGCTGCTGCCGGCACGCCGAAGGTCGGCGTGGAACGGCCACGGGCGATATCCACCAGATCGGCGACGACGGCGGATGCCGTCGGGCCGGCACCGGCACCGCGCCCCACCAGCACCACCTTGTCCACGAAATCGCCATCGGCGACCACGGCGTTGAACACGCCGTCGGTGGCACCGCAGGGGCTGGTGATCGGCACCATGCAGGGATGCACCCGCTGCTCGATCCCATCCGGGGTCCGCCGGGCAATGCCCAGCAGACGGATGCGGTAGCCCAGTTCCTGGGCATAGTTGATGTCGAGGGCGGAGACGTGGCGGATGCCCTCGATATGCACCGACTTGAAATCGACATGCGCGCCAAAGGCGACGGCGGTCAGGACCGCCAGCTTATGCGCCGCATCGACGCCATCCACGTCAAAGGACGGGTCGGCCTCGGCATAGCCCAGGCGCTGAGCATCGGCCAGAACATCGGCGAAATCGCGGCCCGTGGTCCGCATCTCGGTCAGGATGTAATTGCAGGTGCCGTTCAGGATGCCGTGGACTTCACGGATATTGTTGGCGGCCAGCCCTTCGCGCAGGCCCTTGATGGCGGGGATGCCGCCTGCCACCGCCGCCTCGAACGCCAGGGTCAGGCCGGCAGACTCGGCTTTCTGCGCCAGTGCCGCGCCATGATGGGCCAGCAGCGCCTTGTTGGCCGTCACCACATGCTTGCCGGCGGCCAATGCCGCTTCGACCGCCTGTTTGGCGATGCCGTCGGACCCGCCGATCAGTTCGACGAACACATCGACATCGGGATCAACGGCCAGATCGGCCGCATTCTCATACCAGCGGACATTGGACAGATCGACGCCACGGTCGCGGCTGCGGTCGCGGGCACAAACGGCCACCACCTGAATGGCGCGGCCCGTCCGCCGGGACAGCAGTTCGGCATTGGCCGATACCAGCTTCAGAACCCCGCCGCCGACCGTACCAAGGCCGGCGACGCCAATGCGCAACGGTTTACCATCAACCATCAGAATTGATCCTCACTCGACAGCGGCGGGTTCGGACGTGATGGGCGCGTTGATCTTGCGCGCCTTGTCCAGGAACAGCTTGATATTGTTGGTGGCCTGCCGGATGCGCTGGGTGTTTTCCACCAGCCCGAACCGCACATGCGTGTCGCCATATTCGCCAAACCCGATGCCGGGACTGACGGCGACCTTGGCTTCCTGCATCAGGACCTTGGCGAATTCCAGGCTGCTCAGATGCTTGAAAGGCTCCGGGATTTCGGCCCAGACGAACATGGAGGCGTTGGGCGACGGCACCATCCAGCCGGCCGCATGCAGACCCTTGATCAGCACGTCGCGGCGCTGCTTGTACATCTCACGGATTTCCAGCACGCAATCCTGCGGCCCGTTCAAGGCGGCGGTGGCCGCCACCTGGATGGGCGTGAAGGCGCCGTAATCCACATAGGATTTGAACTTGGCCAGCGCGCCCACCAGCTTCTTCGACCCGACACCAAAGCCCACGCGCCAGCCGGGCATGCTGTAGGTCTTGGACAGGCTGTTGAATTCAACGGTGATGTCGCGCGCTTCCGGGATCTGCAACACCGACGGCGGCGGATTGCCGTCGAAATAGATCTCGGCATAGGCGATGTCGGACAGGATGTAGATGCCGTGCTTCAGGCACAGATCGACGATCGGACGATAGAAATCCAGCGTCACCGTCTGCCCCGTCGGGTTGGCGGGGAAGCTGACGATCAGGGCCGTGGGCTTGGGCACCGAATGCTTGATGGCGCGTTCCAGGGCCGGCACGAAATCATCCAGGCCGTTATTCACCGGAATATGGCGCAGCGCGGCACCGGCCAGCATGAAGCCGAACGGATGGATCGGATAGGATGGATTCGGCACCAGGATCACGTCGCCGGGGCTGGTGATCGCCTGGGCCAGATTGGCCAGGCCTTCCTTGGAACCGATGGTGACGATGGCTTCGGTTTCCGGGTCGATATCGACATCGAAGCGGCGCTTGTAATAGGCGCTGATCGCCTTGCGCAGGCCGGGAATGCCGCGGCTCTGGCTATAGCGATGGGTCTTGGGGTTCTGGACCGCCTCGATCATCTTCGCCACGATATGCGGCGGTGTCGGCTGGTCCGGGTTGCCCATGCCGAGATCGATGATGTCCTCCGCGGCGGCCCTAGCTCGCGCCTTCATCGCATTCACTTCAGCGAAGACATAGGGCGGAAGCCGCTTGATGCGGTGGAATTCAGTGTCGCTCATGGACCTGGGCACCGGGTTGAAAATGAAAGGGGCGAAATATGTAGCGCACCGCAACAGCCCCCCGCGACATGATTTTGCGCGGGATGCGCGCCAATCTGCCATGACGGGGCGGGATGGCGGGGGACAAACTGCTTATGTTGCACCCTCACCCTCCCAAGCCCTGGCGGGCTTGGGCCCCTCCCTCTCCCACTTTCGTGGGCGAGGGGAGAAATTTAGCCCCTCGCCCGCTTGCGGGAGAGGGAGGGGCCCGAACGCATCAGCGTTTGGGAGGGTGAGGGAACAACATCCCCAAACCCTCACCCGCCCTCCGGCACCCGCGGCAGCGCCGGCGGCACCGGCGGCGGTGCGTCCGGCACGTCGGGCACATCGTCTGGCCGACCACGCGGATCGGTGGAGCGGGCGCGCAGCGCGTCGCCGGCGGCCTCCCCCTCGGCCCGGTCGGCCTGCAACCGGTCGATCAGGGCCTGGCGTTCGATGGGGTTGGAAAACTCTTCCGGTCGGGCCGGGACGGAGCCAAGATTGGCCCGGCCCTTGATCGACGGGTCGGCGCGGCGGATGGGCCGGGCGCCCGTCAGGGCCTTCACGGGGTCGGCATCGGTGATTTCCGACGGTTTCGCAGGCGCCGGTCCATCATCGAACACGATGTCGGGCACGGGCACCTGGGCGCAGGCCGACAGGCCCAGCATGGCGGCAAGGGCCATCAGGCGAAGATGTCGGAACGATACGTATGCAGCGGTGAAAATCATGAAGGGATCGTGTATGAAAAAAAGCGGGACGGCAACCCGCCCGCCATACCGCCATCGGACAGGCTGGCATGCGGGACCGATCCTGGACAAAGCCGACGGCCCCACACCGGGGTGATGCAGAATCGGCATTGTCCTTGTACCTGGGAAACGTGACGTCAAGGAAGTCAGCATGGCCGAGCCGCAAAGCCCCGAGATCAAGATCCCCGATCCGGTCGAAATGTCGCGCAACATGGCGCGCATCGCCGAACAGAGCCAGCGGCTGGTGTCGGATTTCCTGCAACGGCAGAATGGCGGCGACGCGTCCGCTTCCGCCTCCCAGGGCATGATGCATATCGGTGCGGCCTTCATGGAGATGACGGCCCGCATGATGGCCGACCCGGCCAAGCTGATGCAGGCGCAGATGTCGTTGTGGCAGGACTATATGTCCCTGTGGCAGCGTACCACCCAACGCCTGCTGGGCCAGGAAGCCGCTCCCGTGGTGGCGCCGGCCAAGGAGGATAAGCGCTTCAAGGACAGCGCCTGGGATGAAAACGCCCTGTTCGACTATATCAAGCAGTCCTACCTGCTGACGGCCCGCTGGCTGCAATCCACCGTGCATGAGGTGGAGGGGATGGACGACAAGACGGCCAAGAAGGTGGACTTCTATACCCGTCAGTTCGTGGACGCGATGGCGCCCAGCAATTTCGTGATGACCAATCCGGAGGTGCTGCGCGCCACCATGGAATCGGGCGGCGAGAATCTGGTCAAGGGTCTGGAAAACCTGCTGGGCGATCTGGAGCGCGGCAAGGGCCAGCTCGCCATCTCCATGACCGACTACAAGAAGTTCGAGGTGGGCCGGAACATCGCCGCCACGCCCGGTCAGGTGATTTACCAGAACGAGTTGATGCAGCTGATCCAGTACAATCCGACCACAGAGCAGCAGCATAAGCGTCCGCTGCTGATCGTGCCGCCCTGGATCAACAAATTCTATATCCTGGACCTGCGCCCCGCCAATTCGCTGGTAAAATGGCTGTGCGATCAGGGGCATACGGTGTTCATCGTCTCCTGGGTCAACCCGGATGAGGCGCTGGCCGCCCGGACCTGGGAAGATTACATGACCGCCGGCCCGCTCGCCGCCATCGACGCCATCGAACAGGCGACGGGGGAGCGGGAGATCAACATGGTCGGCTACTGCATCGGCGGTACGCTGACGGCCTCCACGCTGGCCTATATGGCGGAAAAGGGCGATGACCGGGTCAAGAGCGTGCTCTACCTCGTGACCCTGACCGATTTCACCGAACCGGGTGAACTGTCCGTCTTTATCGACGAGGAGCAGTTAGCGGCGCTGGAAGAGAAGATGAACAGCCAGGGCTACCTGAATGGGCAGTCCATGGCGACCACCTTCAACATGCTGCGCGCCAACGACCTGATCTGGTCGTTCGTGGTGAATAACTACCTGCTGGGCAAGGACCCGTTCCCGTTCGACCTTCTGTACTGGAACTCCGACGCCACCCGCATGCCCGCTGCTATGCACAGCTTCTATCTGCGCAACATGTATCAGCGCAACCTGCTGGTGAAGCCCTGCGCCCTGACGCTGAAGGGCGTGGAGATCGATCTGGGTAAGATCAAGACCCCGACCTTCATGCTGTCCACGCGCGAAGATCACATCACGCCCTGGAAGTCGACCTATGCCGCAACGCAGCTTTATGGCGGCCCGGTGAAGTTCGTGCTGGCGGCATCCGGCCATATTGCCGGCGTGGTCAACCCGCCAGCGGCGAACAAATACAGCCACTTCCTGAACACCAAGCTGCCCAAGGACCCCGAACAGTGGCTGGCCGGTGCCAAACAGGTGGAGGGAAGCTGGTGGGGCGAATATGCCAAGTGGGTGCAGAAATATGCCGGCCCCAAGGTTCTCGCCCGTACCCCCGGCGACGGCAAGCTGACGCCCATCGAGCCGGCCCCCGGCTCCTATGTGAAGGTGCGGGTGGTGGAGTGATCCACCATCATGGCCGCCACTCAAACATGGTCAGCAGCGTGCGCTGAATGATCGGTTTGAAATTATTGTCGGACACCAGATAGACCGCGACCCCGCCACCCGGCAGGGGTCGCGTGTCGATCCCTTCATAATTCTCCGTCGCCATGGGCGGCTGCAACCGGGCGATCTCCCGCCCTTCCACCACCCCGCCGTTGGTCAGCGCCGCCGCCTCCACCTTCACGATGCGGCTGCCCCAACCGCCCAGCAGGCCGACGCGGCGTTCCAGCACCAGGATGCCGCCATCGGGCAGGCGTGCCGCATCCACCGGCAGGAAGGGCGACAGCGCCTGATAGGTGAACTCACCCCACGCTCCCGGCCCACCGATCCAGGCGCGGTGCCGCCCCTGCCCGTCCCCATCCTCCGCAATGGCCAGCAGGCGCCCGTCGGGCAGCGACAGCAGCGTTTCGATCCCCGCATTGAAGGGCAGTGCCGCAAACCCGTCCGGCACCGGCAGTTCCACCGCCGCCGATCCGGCCAATGCCGGCGGATAGCGCAGGATCGAATGCCGCCGCTCCATGGACACGGCCCAGCCATCACCCGGCCACTTCCCGATCAGGGCCAGACCTTCGGTATCGTTGAAGAAGCCGGGCAATCCCTGCCCATCCGCGCCCAGCAGCGGATCGATGCTGTACCCGCCCGCCGCGATCAGGTCGCCCGCCGGGCCATAGGTCAGCCGCCCCGCGATGCGCTTTCCCCGGTCGCTGATCGCCACGAACTGCGACCCGTCCGGGCTGACGCGCAGGGCGGAAAGGCCGCCGAAATCCGGATTCGCATCACGCAGATGCAGGGTCCCGCGCCAGACCAGTTCCCCCGCCCGCACCGGTGCCGCCGTTTCCTCCAGCAACGCCACCGGCGTGCTGGGCGGCCCGTCCTGACCGATGGCACAGCCGGAAAGCGTCAGCGCCAGGAACAGGGCGGCGGGCAGACGCAGAAGGCGACGCGGCATTCAACTACTCCGTTCAGGGGAAGCGGGGGCAACGGGCTTATCTCCATCGGATGGGGGTATGCCATGCCCCCTTCCTATCGCGGATGCGAAACGTTTATCTTGGTTCCTGCCATGGCAACAGTATGACAATCACAGGCGGTTGGCGCGATGAGTGACAGTGAACTGACCCCGCAACCCGATCCCTCGGCGGAAACCTCCCGCCTGGACCGGATAGAGGCCCGACTGGCCGCACTGGAAGACCGGATCGCCGGGGCAGGCGCCGCCTCGGCTCCGCCGCGTGATGCCGACCCGGCCCCCGCCGCCGCCAGTACGGCCACCGCTTCGACCCCGCCCGGCAGCCCGGCCTTCCTGGAGCCGCTGACCGATTTCGTGCGCAACAACCCCGTGCTGTCGCTGATCGGCGCCATCGTCGTGCTTGTCGTGCTGTCCCACCTGTTCGGCTGAAAGGGGCTGACGACATGAGCAGCTATAGCTTTGAAACCACGATGAAGTTCAAGAATCGTGGCGACATGGAAAAGGCCGAGGACTGGATCAACGCCAATATCAAGGGCCTCTGGGCCCTGGAATTCCTGGGCATGCAGGAAGAGATGAGCGTGGATACCGGCCTGCGCAGCAATGTGCTGAAGGTCATGTTCAAGTTCGGCCGCAAGGAGGATTTCGAACGGTTCCGCAACGAATATGTGCTGGGCAAACCCTCTAGCGCGGCCAAACAGGCCGGCAAAGCCCCCGAAAAGCCCAAGGGCTTCTTCGCGCGGCTGTTCAGCTGATCCTCTATTCGTCATCCCGGTGACAAGCCCATGGGCGCTAAGTTAGCGGTTTGATGTGTCGAATTGGTTCGCTTTCTTCGTCATCCCGGCGAAAGCCGGGATGACGAAAATTGCTATTTGAATGATCACCTTAAAAGCCAGCAGCCGGGCGTCCCCCGACACCCGGCTGCTGGCTTCCCGGACAGGCTGACTATCCTTAACCGGAAATCTTCTTGCCATTGACCCGTACGCTGGCCAGCCCGGAAGAGCTGATGCGGCGGTCCTTGGCCTCGCCATCGAAATTGACGGAGCCGAGGCCGGACACCGACACGTCCAGCAGATCGACCTTGCCGTCGTTGAGATCGACATCGCCGACGCCACTGACCCTCACGGAGACGGGGCCATTGACGCCGGCGACATCGACATTGCCGAAACCGGCGATCTTGATATCCGCGCCCTGTCGCACGGTGCCGATATCAATATCGCCCGCTCCGGCGATGTTCAGGTCCAGCTTGCCGGCAATATCGCCGGTATGAATGCCGGCGGCTCCCGCCACATCAATGCGCGCCGCGCTCAACCGCCCGGTTTTCAGGTCGGCGGCGGCACGGATGTCGGCGGTCAGCGGGCCGTCAAGGTCCCCCACTTCCAGCTTGCCGATCATGTCATCGATACGGATGGAGCCACCTTTGGGGATGGTGATGGTGATGACCACATCGCCATCATCCATTTTCCAGTCGCGGCGCCCCTGCTTTTCGATGGGCTTGGCCCGGGCGACAACCACGCCGCCATCGCCGGCCCGCGCCGACAGCAGGGGAAATTCCTCGGGCTTGGCATCGATGGTGACCACCATGCCCTTGGCCGACGGATCGACATTCACCTTCACCTCGCCCACCACATCGCGGATGGTCAGGGCCGATCCGTCGAACTGCATCGGGCCCGAATTCTCGGCCTGGGCAAGCCCGGTCATGGCGACGAACGCGATACCGGCGAAAAGCATGGAAGCGGATTTACGCATGGTCAAAGGCCCCCCACGGCCCAGGTTGCAGGCAAACTTTCCCGTCTCCCGCCACCGTCGGCGGCGGGATGGAACGACTTATCGGATGAAGGTCGATCTATACTGGGCTGTGGTGAGTGGAACTCATCACGGCCCGGTTGGCGCATTGAGCGCCCGCGTGCCCATGCACGCGCAAGCCCGAGCCGCCGGATGGCGGCGCCCGGCGCTTGAGGGCGAACTTAACTGCTCCGGCCCGTCACGCGGACATTGCCGGAGCCGGACTGGTCAATGCTCTGGTTGCGGGCAACGCCGTCCAGCAGCAGCGAGCCGGAACCGTTGATCTCCACCGCCAGCGGGTCAGCCACGCCGGACTGGATGCGGATATCGCCGGACCCGTTGATCTCGGCATTGATGGGGCCATTGGCATGGGCCAGCGTGATCTCGCCCGACCCGTTGATCTCCAGCGCCGTCTTGCCGCTGGTGCGGCCCGTGATGACGGAGCCGCTGCCATTGATCTCCACCTCAATATCGCGGTCGACATCGCCCAGCTTCACATCGCCCGACCCGTCGATGCCGATGCTGGCCGTGGACACCCGGCCCACGCTCAGCGTGCCGGAATTCATGCCGTCAACGGACAGGGCACCGCGCAGGTCGCCGACCGTCCCCTCCCCCGTGAAGCCGTCAATCTCCAGTTTGGTGCCGGCGGGAACGGTCAGGGTGACGGTGATCCAGTCATCCTTGTCGCGCCAGCGGCGGTCACGCGGGCTGTCTTTCTGATGGATGACCAGATCGTCACCCTGCATCTTAACCTCGACCAGCTGCACCCAGCGGTCGGGGCCGGTGACGCTGGCCGTCACCTTGGAGGCGCTGCTATCGACCTTCACCTGCACATGACCGACAACATCCTCCAGCGTGACCTCACGGGCGGCATAATCCTGCGGCCCAAACGCCAGTGCCGGCAGCGCGGTCAGGGTCAGGGCAGAGGCGAACAGGGCGGCTTTCAGCGACATGATGGTCAGGCTCCGATGGTATCGGTTGGTTCTGACCTGAATAGAGCAACGCCCGTGCCAACCCGGAAAAAGGCGGAAATGCGTGGGCGATGGGGTTGGCCGATACAGAATACGGCGACGAAGTGGCGGGATCAGCGACGCGAGGTGGCGACAATGGCAACTGCGCCGATCCCGCTGCACTCCCCCTTTTCGTCATCCCGGCGAAAGCCGGGACCCAGGGGCCACAGGATCAGACCTTTCCACCGCACCAACCAACGTTGCCGAACGGTTGGGCGCTTGGCTCCTGGGTCCCGGCTTGCGCCGGGATGACGAGGAGGGGCGGGCGACGAAAGGAGATCACCCTGCTCACCCAATCGTCCCTTGGAACCAACCCACCAGTTCCTCGACCTTCACGGCCACTTGCGTGCCGGCCACCATGTCCTTCACCAGGACCTCGCCCTTGGCCTTTTCATCGCTGCCCATGATGACCGCGTAACGGATGCCGGCCTTGTCGGCATATTTGAACTGCTTGGCCGGCTTGTCGGGCGACAGGTAGATCTCGGTATTCACCCCGCCCTGGCGCAGGGCGGCACCGATGGCGAGATAGTCGTTCAGCAGGCTAGGGTCGAACTGCGTCACCAGCGCCTGCACGGAACTGTCGCCATCCTTGACGATCCCGGCCTGTTCCAGCGCATAGAACAGGCGCGTCAGGCCGATGGAGATGCCCACACCCGGCAGCTTGGACTTGGTGTAAAGCCCGGCCAGATTCTCATACCGCCCGCCGGAGCAGACGGAACCCAGCGACCGGTGATCGGTCAGGAACGTCTCATAGACGGTGCCGGTGTAGTAATCCAGGCCACGGGCAATGGCCAGATTGATGCGCCAATGCGTCTCCGGCACGCCGAACGCGGTTAGGGCCGCCACCACTTGGCGCAGCTCCTCCACCCCTTCCTTGAACAATTCATTGTCCAGACCCAGACGGTCCAGATGCGCCAGCGTGTCCGCCGACGACCCGCTGAACCCGATCATGTCCAGCACGCTGGCCGCCTGTTCACCTGACAGGGCAATCCCGTCTGCCGTCAGCAGGTTCAGAACATCCTCACGCGACAGCTTGTCCAGTTTGTCCACCTGCCGCAGCACCAGGATGCGGATGCCGGGGTCGGTGACGCCCAGCGCCTCGAACATGCCCAGCAGGATCTTGCGGTTGTTGAAGTTGATCTGGAACGGCCCGACATTCAGTTCCGTGAAAACGGAATAGATCACGGCGGGCATTTCCGCGTCATAGGCGACGGGCAGGCTGTCCTTGCCGATCACGTCGATATCGCACTGATAAAACTCACGATACCGGCCCTTCTGCGCCCGCTCGCCGCGATAGACGCGCTGCATCTGATACCGGCGGAAGGGGAAGGCCAGCTCGCGCTCATACTGCGCGACATAGCGGGCCGTGGGCACCGTCAGGTCGAAGCGCAAGGCCAGATCGGGCTTGTGCCCCTGCTCGATGGCGCCCGTCGACTGCACGAAATAGACCTGCTTCTCCGTCTCCCCGCCCGACTTGGACAGAAGCACGTCCGCCACCTCGAACACCGGCGTCTCCAGCGGGATAAAGCCGAACCGTTCGTAATTGCGACGGATCGTGTCCAGCATGCGCTGGAAGGTGACCTGACGGCGCGGCAGCAATTCCATGGTGCCGGCGGGGGTGCGGGGGGTGATCAGGGCCATGTCGGTCGGTTCCGGACGCGATTTCAACAATCTGTCCAGCCTTTTACCGGTCTACAGCACCGCCCGCCAGCCTCATCGGCGGCAGGGGCGCCATGCCCGCCTTCATACCGGTCTGGCGGACGGTTCGGCCAGCCAGCGCAGGGCCGATACATCATCCCGGAAGGCCCGGTGCTTGGCGCCGGGATAGAAACTGGCCAGGATGACCAGCACGCGCGGGTAATTGTCCGGAAGAAGATAGGCACAGCGCACGGTCTGCTGACCGGAAATCGCCCAGGGCGCATGCCGGCGCAGGTCGCGGATCATGCCCCAGTCGATGGAGCCGGTGAAACGCCTTATATCCACCAGCACCCGGTTGTCCGGCCGCAGCAGCCCTTGTTCAACAGCCAGCTCCATAGCCATCTCGATATCCGCCGACGCCACATCCCCCGACAGCAGAATGCAAAGGAATCCTTCACTCAACGCGATGGAAATATGGTCTGACCGGTGACCTACGGAAAACATGCAGGGGCAATCCGTCTAACCAGAAAAGCGGCGCGCAATATGGCTTCCACCACCCGATACGTCAATGACGGCGTGGATAATTTATACGATTATTCCTGAAATTCGCTTCGGATTTTCAGCGCACTTGATGATAAACATGCCCGGATCATGGCGAAGGTCATGCAGCCAGACAGTGTGGCGCGGGCGTTTCTTCCTGCAACCAGGTACGGGCCGACGCCTCGTCCCGGAATGCACGGTGACGGGCAAGGGGATAGTGGCAGGCCGCCACCGCCATCAGGGCCAAACCCTCTTCCCGCAACAGATAGGCCACTTTCGCTTCCGGCACGTGGACCCAGGGTGCATGCCGTCCCATGCGGCGCACCACGCCCCAATCAACGACGCCGACAAACAGGCTCATGTCGATCAGAACGGAACGGCAATCTTGGTAAAGCCCCGCCTCATGTCCGATATCAATGGCAAGATCCACATCACCCGGCACCGCTTCGCCGGTCACATATAAGGTGACCACATCATTATGTGCGAAAATCGTGATGAAACCGGCGCGAAAGCCAACGGAAAACATGACGCCGATCCTGCAATAACCTGAAGCGGCGGGACGATTATTCCGGTCAGATCACGCCGTCAATGAAAACGTTTTCAAAATACTTCAAGCAAAGGGCAAGCCTGCCCTGCCATATCTGCGGCTGAAGATTAATAAAAAACTCATCAATGGCACTGCCCGACCGACCCTTCGCCGCACAGCCGGCCATCGGCCCAGCGGGCACCCGCCAGATCGGCATTGCGCAGGTCGGCCCCGTCCAGTTTGGCCCCCGTCAGGTCGGCCCCCTTCATGATGGCCCCCACCAGCTTGGCATTGCGCAGATCGGCATTCTTCAGGCTGGCCCCGGACAGTTCGGCACGGGTCAGGTCCGCCTCGATCAGGCGGGCGCCATCCATGACCACCCGGTCCAGGCGGGCCGACAGGAACTTGGCGCGATAGGCATCGGCACCGGTCAGGGTCGCCCCCGAAAGGTCGCTGCGCTGGAACGTCGCCTCGCGCAGCATGGCCTGGACCAGCGACACCGATTTCAGGTCGCGCCCATCCATATAGCAGCGGCGCCAGTTGACGCCATCGGCGGCGGCATCGGTGCAGGCGGCCATGGCCCCTCCGGCGCCAACCACCAGGGCGATCAGCAGGCCGGTCAGATGTTTCAGGGCGGCGGCGGCGGGTACAGGCGGCGGGTTGGTCTTGTTCATGCCATGAAAATAAGCAGCGCCCCCGGCCTGCGCAACCGGCGGCCCGGAAAATGGTGTATTTTCTGTAAATGGATGGCGGTACCGGCATTCGCGCCGATTGCAACGCCGCCGCGACTGTCGCAAAGTCACAGGCAGGAAACGTCTTTTGCGGGATAGTGCGGAAATATGGCCGTGCAGCGTTATTTGGGCCATTCCGGTATGATGCGCTGGTTCTGGGCGCCTCTTGTCGCGACATTGATCCTTTCATCCCTGTGGGTCGGCCTGTCCGCCGCCTTCACGCAACGGCCCTTGGCCGTGGATGGCGTGCTCGATCTGCGCGGCTGGGATTTCCGCCATGACGGGCAGATTTTCCTGGAAGGCGACTGGCAGTTCTGGCGCGACCGTCTGGTCAATCCGGCACAGATCACCGACGGCTCCGCCCCGCCGCCCGCCCTGCTGGACGTGCCCGGCCGCTGGACCAGCCAGAAGGTGAATGGCGTGCCGCTGAATGCCGAAGGTATCGGCACCTATCACCTGCGCGTGCTGCTGCCCAAGGATGCGCCGCCGCTGGCCATGCGCCATAATCAGCGGTTTGTGGCCTGGAACGTCCTGGTCAATGGCGAACGCTCCGTCTATGCCGGCAATGTCGGCACCGATGCCGACAGCACCGACAGCGCCGGGCAGAAGGCCATCTCCGCCGTCGGCCCCATCGATGGGGTCCTGGACATCACGGTGCAGGTGGCGGCCTTTGGCGGCTATGGCGGCATTCCGCGCGCCCTGCTGCTGGGTGATGCCGACAGCATGTATGGCGACTGGCAGCAGGAACTGGCCTTCCGCACGGCCTTCCTGTCGGTCTGCCTGTCCATCGGCGTTTTGTACCTGATCCTCTATGTCCTGCGCCCGCGCGACCGGGAATGTTTGGTCTTTGCCGTCATGTCGGTGGCCATCGCCCTGGTGCAACTGACCTCCAACACACCGCTGGGCAGCGAGGTTCTGTACTCCCTGCCGGGGCAGTTGCTGGGTTTCCTCAACAATGTGATGTTCCCCTTCGTCTGGCTGTCCTGTCTGGCCAGTGCCGCCCTGCTGTTCCCCGGCTCCCTGCGCAAGGGTCTGGCCTGGCCCTCCTTCCTGTTCATCCTGGCTGTGCCGGTGGCCAGCCTCTGGACCCTGCAATTCCCCTGGCTGCTGACCTGGACCGCCACCATCGGCCTGATCCTGGCCCTGATGACCCTGATCGCGGCCACAGGCACGGCGGCCAAGCAGCGTCAGCCGCTGGCCCTGCCCATGGCCATCGCCTGGACTGTGCTGGGCGTTTCCAATCTGGCCCTGGTCCACCGCGTCGGCTTCACCGGCATCATGGAGGCCGGGTACTGCTTCATGCTGTTCCTGCAGGCAGCATTGCTGATTGACCGGCTGCGCCACATGCTGGATCAGGCCAAGCAGTCCAACGCCCGTCTGGCCGCGCTGAATGGCGCGCTGGAGGATCAGGTCGCCGACCGGACCAAACATCTGTCGGAAACTGTCGACCGGCTGCAACTGGCGCAGGACCGGCTGGTGCAGTCGGAAAAGCTGGCCAGCCTGGGCCGGCTTGTCGCCGGTGTCGCACATGAGGTGAACACCCCCGTCGGCACCGCACTGACCACCGCCACCCATCTGGCGCAGCAGGTTGAAGCGGCGGAGGAGGCGATGGCTGCCGGCACCATGACGCGCCGACAGCTTGCCGATTTCCTGACAGAGGTGAAGGAGGCGGCCAACCTGCTGACCACCACCGTCGAACGCACCGCCGCCGTGGTGCAGAGCTTCAAGCAGATTGCCACCGAACGCTCCGACGAAACCCGCCGCCTGGATCTGCATGACCTGTTGGGTGAGTTGCGCCCCGCGATGGAGGTGCGAACCGATGCGCCGCATGTGCGGTTCGTGATGGAAAGCAAGCCGGGTCTGGTGCTGGAAACCAATGGCGGCGCCCTGACCCAGGTGCTGGGCCAGCTTCTGTCCAACTGCATGGACCATGCCTTTCCCGACGCCCGCTCCGGCATGATCCGCGTGGCCGCCGGCCTGACGCCGGATGGCGCCGTCGATCTGCTGGTGGAGGATGATGGCGTCGGCATTGATCCCGATATCCGCCCCCGCCTGTTCGAGCCCTTCACCACCACGGGCCGCGCCGATGGGCGCACGGGCCTGGGCCTGCACATGGTCTATACGCTGGTGGCAGGCCCCCTGGGCGGCACCATATCGGTGACCGACCGCCCGGATGGCGGCACCCTGGTGCAGGTGCGCCTGCCCGCCAGCCCCCGGACGGAGGCGGAGACCGCTTCCCCTCCCCCCATCCCCAGCGTGGGCGCTGCCGGCATGTCAGCCATCATCACATAAAGATATCTTTATGTTTGCATGGGTGATGCCCCGGCGGTAGAACCAATGCCAGGGGTGGTGCGCCTGCGCCCGCCGGTTGGATGATGGAGGGCTTAAGATGACCAGGGCTGAACGGCTGTCCCGGCTGCGCGACATTGCGCGCCAGCGTATCCTGGTGATCGACGGCGCCATGGGCACCATGATTCAGCGGCACGATCTGCAAGAAGAAGACTACCGGGGCACGCGCTTTGCCGACTGGGGCCATGATGTGAAGGGTAATAACGACCTGCTGTCGGTGACCCAGCCCAAGATCATCTATGATATCCATGCCCAGTATCTGGATGCCGGCGCCGACATCATCGAAACCAACACCTTCAATTCCACCAGCATTTCGCTCGCCGATTACGGCATGGAAAAGCTGGCCTACGAGCTGAATTTCGAAGGGGCGAAGCTGGCGCGCCAGGCCGCCGACGCGGCAGAGGCCGCCGATCCGACCCAGCCGCGCTATGTCGCAGGCGCCCTTGGCCCCACCAACCGCACCGCCAGCATCAGCCCCGTGGTCACCGACCCCGGCTTCCGCAACGTCGATTTTGATGAACTGCGTCTGGCCTATAAGGAACAGACGGCGGGCCTGATCGATGGCGGGTCCGACCTGCTGATGGTGGAGACCATCTTCGACACGCTGAACGCCAAGGCCGCCTTGTTCGCGATTGAAGAGGTGCTGGAAGAAAAGGGCCTGGAACTGCCCGTCCTGATCTCCGGTACCATCACCGACCGGTCGGGCCGCACCCTGTCCGGTCAGACGACGGAGGCGTTCTGGAACAGCCTGCGCCATGTGAAGCCCTTCTCCGTGGGTCTGAACTGCGCCCTGGGGGCCGATCTGATGCGCCCCTATATCCAGGAACTGTCGCGCATCGCCGATGTCTTCGTCTCCGCCTACCCCAATGCCGGCCTGCCCAACGCGTTCGGGCAGTATGACGAAAAGCCCGAACATATGGCGTCCGACCTTCAGGGCTGGGCCAAGGATGGCCTGGTCAACATCGTCGGCGGCTGCTGCGGCTCCACGCCCGACCACATCCGCGCCATCGCCCAATCGATAAAGGGCCTGCCGCCCCGCGAACCGGCCCAACCGGAGCGCTCCATGCGCCTGTCGGGGCTGGAGCCGTTCACCATGCCCGCATTCTAAGGGGGACCGCTCAGGTGCCCGCAGCTTCTGCCCATGGATCGACCAATGTCACGCCCGCATCGGCGAAATGCCGGATGTTGCGCGTGGCTAGCGTCGCGCCATGGGCAAGGCAGATGCCGGCGATCATGGTGTCACGGTGGTCCACGACCATACCCACCCGCTTGCGTCGCCCGTGCAAGGTTGCCGCCAGTTGTGCCGCCTGTTCCGACAGAACCAGAGGCCGCTGGATCAGCAACTCCGATAGCAAAATCTTGGTGCGTTCGGCCAATGCATCACGGCGGCGACCAGCATCCAGCCGCTCCACCCCGGCCCAAAGTTCGAATACCGTCACCGTCGTTGTAATCAGTTCAGCTGCGAACTGCGCATCCAACCAGCGAACGATAGTCGGATCAGGCGTTTCCGCCGTTATGGCGGAGATTATGTTCGTATCCAGTACGATCATTTTGAATAGTCAGGCACCTGCCAGTTACCGCCCCGCAATTCCGGTATTTCCTGTTCCCGAAACCCATATCCGGAACCAGCGAACAGGGCAGATATCTGTGTCCCCAGTCCGGGTTGTCGGGTGGGTTTCTGCGGGATGGCCTCATCCGGGACCGTGCTGGCGACATCGGCCAGAATGGCCAGCACTTCATCGTCCAGCGACCGTCCATGCTGCTGGGCGCGGGCGCTCAGCCGCTCGAACGTATCGGCATCCAGTTTTGTCGACAGTACAGCTACATATCCCATCGCCACCTCCCGGTCGGCCATTTTCCTAACATAACACGCCTCCTACCTGCCCCCAAGCACCCCTAGCCCCCGAGACCGATCATGACCACCGCCCCCCGCACCGCCAGCTTCATCAATATCGGCGAGCGCACGAACGTCACCGGCTCGGCCAAGTTCAAGAAGCTGGTCCTGGACGGCAATTACGAGGCCGCGCTGGACGTCGCGCGCGAGCAGGTGACCAACGGCGCGCAGGTGATCGACGTCAACATGGACGAGGCGATGCTGGACAGCGAGGCGGCCATGGTCCGTTTCCTGCGCCTGATCGGGTCGGAGCCGGACATCGCCCGCGTGCCGGTGATGATCGACAGCTCCAAATGGAGCGTGATCGAGGCAGGCCTGAAAAATGTCCAGGGCAAGCCCATCGTCAATTCCATCTCCCTGAAGGAGGGCGAGGAGCTTTTCGTCGCCCAGGCGAAGAAGATCCGCCGCTACGGTGCCGCTGTCGTCGTCATGGCCTTTGACGAGAAGGGTCAGGCCGACACGCGCGCTCGCAAGTTGGAAATCTGCAAACGCTCCTACGATGTGCTGGTGAACAAGGTCGGCTTCCCGCCCGAAGACATCATCTTCGACCCCAACATCTTCGCCGTCGCGACCGGTATCGAGGAGCACAATAACTACGCCGTCGACTTTATCGAGGCGACGCGCGACATCCGCCGCGAATGCCCCGGCGCCCACATCTCCGGCGGCCTGTCCAACGTCTCGTTCAGCTTCCGCGGCAACAATACTGTGCGTGCCGCGATGCACTCCGTGTTCCTCTACCACGCCATCCCGGCGGGCATGGATATGGGCATCGTCAATGCCGGCGAACTGCCCGTCTATGACGATATCCCGGAAGAGCTGCGGGAGCGGGTAGAGGATGTGATCCTCAACCGCCGCGATGATGCCACCGACCGCCTGCTGGAAGTGGCCGACAAGTATAAGGGCGGTGAGAAGAAAAAGGCCGCCGACCTTTCCTGGCGCAGCCTGCCCGTCAGGGAACGTCTGGCCCACGCCCTGGTCCACGGCATCGACGAATATATCAATGACGACACCGAAGAGGCGCGTCTGGCCGCCGAACGCCCCCTGCACGTCATCGAAGGCCCCCTGATGGACGGCATGAACGTGGTCGGCGACCTGTTCGGCGCCGGCAAGATGTTCCTGCCCCAGGTGGTGAAATCCGCCCGCGTCATGAAAAAGGCCGTGGCCTGGCTGCTGCCCTATATCGAGGCGGAGAAGGACGGGGCCAAGTCCGAACCGGCGGGCCGCGTCCTGATGGCCACCGTGAAGGGCGACGTCCACGATATCGGCAAGAACATCGTCGGCGTGGTGCTTCAGTGCAATAATTTTGAGGTCGTGGACCTGGGCGTCATGGTCCCCTGCGCCCGCATCCTGGACGAGGCCAAGGCCCATAATTGCAACATCATCGGCCTGTCCGGCCTGATCACCCCGTCGCTGGACGAGATGGTGTTCGTGGCCCGCGAGATGCAGCGTACGGGCATGAAAATGCCCCTGCTGATCGGCGGGGCCACCACGTCCAAGGTCCACACCGCCGTCAAGATCGACCCCAACTATGACGGCCCCGTGGTGCATGTGCTGGATGCCAGCCGCGCCGTCGGCGTGGCGCAAAGCCTGCTGAGCCCCACCAACGGCCCCGTCTATACCGCCAAGACCAAGGCCGATTACGCCGCCATGCGCGAGGCACATGCCGCCAGCCAGCTTTCCCGCGCCCGCCTGCCCTTCACCCAGGCCCGCGCCAACGCCCTGAAACTGGACTGGGCCAGCTACAGCGCGCCGCAGCCGCTGAAGCCCGGCGTGACGGTGTTTGACGATTACGATCTGGCCGAACTGGTCGCCCGCATCGACTGGAAACCCTTCTTCCAGGCCTGGGAACTGCACGGCAATTTCCCCGCCATCCTGGACGATGCGAAGGTCGGCGAGAGTGCGCGCGCACTCTGGGCCGATGCCCAGGCCATGCTGCAAAGGATCGTGGGCGAAAAATGGCTGCGCGCCAACGCCGTCGTGTCGCTGTGGCCCGCCAACAGCGTCGGCGACGATATCGAGCTGTACACCGACGCCACGCGCACGAATGTCCTGGACCGCCTGCACATGCTGCGGCAGCAGATGGCCCGCGACCCCGGCCGCGACCGCGCCCACCTGTCACTGGCCGACTATATCGCGCCCAAATCCAGCGGTGTGGCCGACTGGATCGGCGGCTTCGCCTGCACGGCGGGCATCGGCCTGGATGAACGCGCCAAGGCGTTCGAGGCCGCGCACGATGATTACAGCGCCATCCTGCTGAAGGCCCTGGGCGACCGCCTGGCGGAGGCCTTCGCCGAACGCCTGCATGAACGTGTGCGTACCGAGCTGTGGGGTTACGCGGCGGGTGAGGAACTGACCAACGAGCAGTTGATCGCCGAACAATATCGCGGCATCCGCCCCGCCCCCGGCTACCCCGCCTGCCCCGACCACACGGAAAAATCCACCCTGTTCCGCCTGCTGGACGCCACCAATATCGCCGGCATCACCCTGACCGAAAGCTTCGCCATGCTTCCCACGGCAGCGGTCAGCGGCTGGTACTTCGCCCACCCCGACGCCAAGTATTTCGGCGTCGCCAAGATCGAACGCGACCAGGTCACCGACTACGCCGCCCGCAAGGGCATGAGCCTACCCGACATGGAACGCTGGCTAGCCCCCAACCTGAACTACGACCCCGACGCAGCGGAGCGGGCAGCGGTGACGGCGGCGTAAAGCCCCCCACGCCCCCCTCCTTTCCGCCCCTCGCCCACGAACGTGGGAGAGGGAGGGGCCCAAGCCTGCCAAGGCTTGGGAGGGTGAGGGAGCCCCGCCCCAAACACTTCACGTCCCCCCTTCGTCATCCCGGCGAAAGCCGGGACCCAGCGTCAGGCGCGATCAGCGCCGATATGACTCCCGCCCCGTCCGTACGCCCCCCGCCCCAAACCTTGCCCCTCCCTCCGCAAGATGCCATATTGAACGGCGCAACCTGCGGAAGGGCAGACCATGACCGACCTGACGCTTCAGGACCGCCAATGGGAAATCGTCGGCAGCCTCTTGGGGCTAGCCGAACGCCCGGCGTCCGACCTGGACGCCATGCGTCTGGTCCGCAACCGCTTTCCGCCGGAAGTCATCGCCCGCCTGGGCCGGGCCGGGATCGATTTCGGCACCCTGCACCGCGTCATCCCCCGCCGCACCCTGGAACATCGCCGCCAGCGGCAGGAACCGTTAACCCAGGAAGAAAGCGAACGCGCCTACCGCGTCGCCAGCATCCTGGCCCTGGCCGAAACCGTGATGGGCGACCGGCAGAAGGCCCTGTCCTGGCTGACCTCCCCCAAACGCAGCTTGGGTAACGAGGCCCCGATTGACCTTCTCGACACCGAACCCGGCGCGCGCGCGGTTGAAGAACTGCTCTACAGCATCGACGAGGGTTATTTCGCGTGATCCTCTGGCGGATCAGCAACCATGCCGACCTGCGCGGCATCGGCGGTCTGAAAGCCGCCGGCCGCTGGCACAGCCGGGGCCGCCCCATCGTCTATCTGGCCGAAAGCCAGCCCGGCGCCTTGCTGGAGGTGCTGGTCCATATCGAGGTCACGCAGGTCGAGGACCTGCCCACCCATTACACCCTGCTGAAAGTCGTCGGTGACGCCCCCATCACCGACTGCCCCGCCGTGCCCGACAATTGGATGGACAACCCCGCCATCACACGCCGGGTTGGGGATGAATGGCTGGCCGGGAGCGAAACCTGCCTGCTCCGCGTCCCCAGCGCCATCATCCCCGGCGTCTGGAACCTGCTCCTGAACCCGCTTCATGCAGAGGCGGGCGGGTTCAGGATTGAGGAGGCGATGCGGGTGCCGTTTGATCGACGGTTGTTTTGAACGCGTTGACAGTAATGTTTCAAAAACGTTAGCGCCGCATACAATAGAATGCACCCATAAATTGCTATTGTAGACAAGCAAAGAGGGTATTGATATAAAATGCGAATTCATTTTCGTGGAGGGAAAATTGAAGTTTGAAATGATCAGATGGATGCTATTTTACCGTGAGCAAATGGATGCCTTCGAATTCGGAAGATCACAAGGTACGTCTTTAAATAGGGAAGAGTGGCTTCGGGCTGCACTTGGTGTAAAAATACAGTTCTTTCATATGGGAAATCTTTACTATTATGTACCTGCGAGGAGCCCAGACTCCACTTTTATTGTAGGTCGTATCGGACGAAAAATAATTGTCAGAGAGAACGAGCCACCAGATCAGGAATTTATCGACACCGCGCGTGATCAATGGCAGGCTGTTGACATAATCATTGATCCACGACATCACTCTGATGGCCAGAAATTGGCAGTAGAGTGTAATAATAAAGTTGGAAATCCGGTTTCGCTGTTGGATTCACTTTCACATCATATAAATTTCTCTAGTGATCCACCATCCCCATATCGAATTGATTCCAATCCAATTCTGGACCCAAGTGACTTTATGGATTTCGTCAGATCCAACAAAGGAGAAATTACTTCTGTCACATTTGAGTTAGTAGCGCCGAACATGTTTGGCATAAGGGATAATATTGATAAAGAAATGCGGGAGTTAAAACAAAACGAAAATGTTCAAAAGGCAAAATTTACAATTGAAAACCAAGATGGACTAAAACTAGATACAGAAAGAGTAGAAACAACCGCAAACCACGCAGCAGAGGGTGGCGGCATAATTAAAGCAAAAACCAAGAAGGGCTTAACATTTAACTCAAAGAAGAGAGGTAAAAAAATATCTGTACCTAACGATATGACAAATGGTGTCGATGAAAATAGCATGTGGAGTAATCTAATAGAGTGGATGTTCAGAAGAAAAGGGGATTAATATGAGCAGAAGGCTTGGATATGGAATTCTTGTCACAACTTTTTTATTGATAATGGCAATTTCATTGCTCAAACCGGGCCTGATATCAAATAAAAATACATTTCTTCTTGGATTTGTTAACCACGAATTTCTCAACCTACTTGGCGTAATCATTGCAATTACCCTCGCATCCGCAGGGCAAATACACTTATCCTTAAACCAAATCGAAGAAAAGAGCAAAAAAGAGGGGTTCCATGAAACCAGAAAAGGTCTTCGAGTTGCCATCAAATGGCTAATCGGCCTCTTTATGCTTGGATTAATATTAGTGATAATCAAGCCCCTGATTCCAAATTGCGATAAAAACGAAATATTACATGCAATCATAAATGGAACAGCCGTATTTATAGTGATCTGGTACATTTTGATTATGTACTCCATGACGGAAGCCGTATTTGCAATTAAGCCTCAAATAGAATAACATCAAATTTGCTGTAGATAAAAATCAAGCATTCTCGCATGGTGCGCCACTATCGCCGCCTGCACATCCGCCGCCTTGATCCCCTGCGCCGGGTCGGCCTTCATGGCATCAAATGTCGGGGCAACCTCATCGCGCAGCCATTGCTCAACCGCGTTGTCACGGTCACGCAGGGCCTGAATGGCAGCCTGCATCACGGCACCGGCATCGGGGTAATCACCCCGCGCCACCAGTTCATCAACAAACCGCCCCAGATGGCCCGGCACCGGTACGGATCGCATCGCCGTCGTTCCCGCAGGTTGTCTACAGGGTGAGTATCGCATGCCAGCGGCAAACCGGCAAAGGCCCTTCCCCTCTCCCGCCTCGTCTGCCACCCTATTCGAGTTCGCGGCAGGGGACGGGTGGGGCGGATCATGGATAACACGACGCATCAAAACGCCCCTCCGCTGCACCACGGTGGGACAACGAGCGACCCGAAAGCCCCCACCTTCAAGATCGGCGTGCTGAACGGCAAGCTGGGTACGGCCCCGGACTTCCGGGAACCACTGCTCGACGATGAACTGGCCGCCTGGGAAGGGCTGGAACCGCGCTGACGCGCACGGGGCGTCGATTTACTGTGCCCTTGGCTCCTGGGTCCCGGCTTCCGCCGGGATGAGGATGAGGGATGGTGGGCTTCCTGACAGTTAGGTCAAGCCGCCACCCGCCCTAACTCTGTCCGCCACACCCCCATCCATGATAGGCTTTTCATCCTATCAACCAATCCAACGGCACCCCCATGCCTCCCGCCCTGCCGCCGCCGCATCGCCCCACAACGCCGCCGCCTCCCCAGGCGACCCACGCCCCCATCCCCTGTGAAACATCCCATCGCCCGATGTTGCACAGCGTTGCGTGGATGGCACTGCACCCCATGGGTGAGACACCAAAAACCTGTTCCACACGGTTGCACAGGCCCCACCCGCCCCGCCGCACCCTGTGCAACACCGGCCCCCACCGTGTTTCACAGCGTTGCGCAGAACCCCGCCCGGCCCCGGCAAACGCCCGGTTTTCCGCCCTGGCCCGTCCGTACTTCCGTGCAACCCCGCCTCTCCCCCTGTTTCATAGGGTTGCGCAGACGGCCCCGTCCGCCGCCCACGAAACCGCACCACCATTCGTGTTCCACAGCGTTGCACAGGCCCGCCGCGTCCCGGCCCCCGCCGAATTCCCACGCCGCCCCCGCTTTAACCATGGCCGCAGTGCAACATGGGGCGTAGCATGGACCCCGCGTCCCTGGTCGGGTCGGGCGTGGTCATCGGGTCCTGTCGGGGGCGCGGTCATCAAGACAGCAGGGGGAACGGTTCCGCTTGTCCGGCAGACACTTCCGACCACAGGGGGCGGCATGCCGCGTATCCATCTGGGTTGCCAGTTGACCTATGATTTCCCGCACGAAACGGCGATGATCGTCATGCTGAACGTGCATTATTCGCGCGTGGCGCAGCTGGAGCGGCCTGATCATCTGATCACCCATCCGGCGTTGCCCGTCACCTCCTACCGCGACAGTTTCGGCAATTGGTGTTCGCGGCTGGTGGCGCCGGCGGGGCGGCTGGTGCTGGGCACCGATACCATCATCCGCGATGACGGCCTGCCCGACCCCGTCGATTTTTCGGCGGTGCAGCATGCGGTACAGGATTTGCCCGCCGACACGCTGCTCTATCTGCTGCCCAGCCGCTATTGCGAGACGGATAACCTGTCGGCGGAGGCCTGGCGGCTGTTCGCCGGCGCGCCGATGGGCTGGGGCCGGGTACAGGCCATCTGCGATTTTGTGCATGCCCATATCCGCTTCGGCTATGAACATTCCCGCCCCACCCGCACCGCGTCGGAGGCCTATGCGGAGCGTCGCGGCGTGTGCCGGGATTATGCGCATCTGGCCGTCGCCTTCTGCCGGGCCATGAACATCCCCGCCCGCTACTGCACCGGCTATATCAGCGATATCGGACAACCCCCACCCTATGGGGAGATGGATTTCGCGGCCTGGATGGAGGTGTATCTGGGCGGGCGCTGGCATGTGTTCGACCCGCGCAATAATCAGCGGCGCCAGGGCCGCATCCTGATCGCCACGGGCCGCGACGCCGCCGATGTCCCCCTGACCCACACGTTCGGGGCCAACACATTGGCGGGGTTCAAGGTCTGGACCGAACCCGTACCATGATGTTCATGCAGGTTCCTCAATCGCCGGCGCTGCATCCGCAGCTTGGCTTACGCCGCATGGGCGGCGCGGCGGCAGTCGCCGCCGGCCCTGTTTCCGGCGAACCGAAAACAGCGCTATCTCTCCGCCATCGCCAGCTTCACGGCCAGCCCGACGAACACCACCCCGGCCAGCCGGTTCAGCAGGACCTGCCCCCGGTCGGATGCGCGCAGCCATCGGCTGATCCCCCCGGCGGCAAAGGCGATGGTGGAGAAGGCGGCGAGCGCCGACAGGATGAACAATCCGCCCAGCGCGAACATCTGCACCGTCACGCTGCCCCGGTCGGGGGCCGTGAATTGCGGCAGGAAGGCCAGGAAGAAGATGGCGACCTTGGGGTTGGTGATGTTCATCAGGATGCCGCGCCGGTACAGCCGGCCCCATTCGCCCGGTGCCTCCGCAGCACCCGTCCCCAGCGCCTCCGGCTTCGCCCGGAACGCACCCCAGGCCAGATACAGCAGGTACAGCGCGCCCACGATCTTCAGTCCGGTAAAGGCCAGCATGGAGGTCTGGAAGACCACCGCCACACCCAGCGCCACGGCCACCGTATGCACGATCAGCCCGGTACACAGGCCCAAGGTCACCACCACGCCCTTCCACGGCCCCTTCAGCGCCGATTGCGTCAGGACGAACAGATTGTCCGGGCCGGGGGCAAAGGCCAGCAGCACAGCCGCCGTGACAAAGGTGACCATCGTCTCAAACGGCAGGATCGTGAACAGGGTCGGCATGGGCCTGACATCTTCGGCAAGGGGTGGGTCCCCCTTGATAACAGCTCCCCCCGCCGTCGCACAGGGCGGTTGATCGGGCTTGGTCCGATGGCTAGTTTCCTTGTCAACAAGGAGGATGCAATGCCGACCGATACGGCCCCCGCCGGGCTACAGGATCATCTGGGTTTCTGGCTGCGGCTGGTGTCCAACCATGTCTCCGCCGCCTTTGCCCGCCGGCTGGACGGACAGGGGGTGACGGTGGCGGAATGGGTGATGCTGCGGGAGCTGCATGGGATTGCCCCCCTGCCCCCGTCGCGGCTGGCCGACCGCATGGGCATGACGCGGGGGGCCATTTCCAAGCTGGCCGACCGGCTGCTGGACAAGGGGCTGCTGGCCCGCACCGCCGACCCCGATGATGGCCGCGCCCACACCCTGGCCCTGACCGATGCCGGCAGTGCCCTGGTCCCCACCCTGGCCCGGCTGGCCGATCAGAACGAGGCGGAGTTCTTCGCCATCCTGACGGCGGATGAGAAAGCCACGGTGGAGGCGGCGTTGCGCCGGGTCGTGGCCCATCGCGGCCTGACCGGGATGCCTGTCACCTGACGCTTCGGCATTGGCATGACCAGATTGGCCAGGACATTAACCAATGCGGTTGGCGCGGCCCCGCTGGTTGCGCTATCATCCCCGCCCCATCGATCAGAAGCTCCCCCGCCATGAACCCGCAAAACGACGGCCGCAAGCTTTACCAGAAAGTCGTCACGGCCATCTCCACCGCCATCCAGTCCGGCACCTACAAGCCCGGTCAGCGCCTGCCGCCCGAGCGTGATCTGGCGGAGGAGTTCGAGGTGAGCCGCCCCACGGTGCGTGAGGCGATGATCGCGCTGGACATCATGGGTCTGGTGGAGCCGCGCCACGGGTCGGGCATCTATGTCACCAACCGCCGGCCAGAGGGGGCGATGGCCGCCGCCGCCCAGGACCTGGATATCGGTGCCTTCGAACTGACCGAGGCACGGCGCCTGTTCGAGGGGGAGGCAGCGGCGTTGGCCGCAACGACCATCACGGATGCGGAACTGGCGGAACTGGATGTCATCCTGGCCGACATGGCCGACGAAAACCTGAAGAACGTGTCGGGCGAGAAGGCCGACCGCCGCTTCCATGTCGCCATCGCCAAAAGTACGCGCAACAGCGCCATCACCCTGGTGGTCGAAACCCTGTGGGATGTGCGCGACAAGTCACCTTTGTGCCGGACCATGCTGGAACGCTCGCGGGAGGTGGGGGTACGCCCCCTGATCGATGATCACCGCGATATTGTCGACGCGCTGCGCACCCGCGACCCGCGCAAGGCCCGCGCCGCCATGCATCACCATCTGGGCACGGTCATCGAAAACCTGCTGACCGCCACGGAGCTGGAAGCCCTGCAGCGCGCCCAGATGGAGGTCGCGGCCAAGCGCACCGAATTCGCCCGCCGCGCCGCCATCTGAGGCTTGAGAGGCCTGAAAATACGGCGGCGACTGCCGCCGCGCCGCCCATGCGGCGTAAGCCCAAGCCCACGGATGTGGGCGCCCGGCGCCTGAGGGAACGCTTACATCACGCCACCGCGTCCTGAAGCGCCTGTTGCTGTTCCGCCGTCATGCCCGACACCTGGGCCGGGGTGAAGGCGGAAATCTGGGTCGTGGACATGGAGTGGATCTGATAGGTCGACAGGGACGCGATCTGACCGCTGCTCAGGCCCGCCACCTGTGCCGCCGTCAGACCGGTGATCTGCAGGGCGCTCAACTGCCCCACCTGCGCAGGCGTCAGGCTGCCGGTCTGGGTGGTGGACATGGCGGCGATCTGGCCCGGCGTCAGCTGTGCGAACTGCACGGTCGTCAGGGACTGAAGCTGCGTTCCCGACAGGTTGGCGACCTGGGCATTGCTGATCCCGCCGATCTGACCCGGCGACAGGGCCGCGATCTGCTGGTTCGTCATGCCGCGCAGCTGCACCCGCAGCAGGCCCGACAGCTGACCGGCGCTGAGGCCGCCGACCGCGCCCGTAGTCATCGACTGCACCTGTTCCACCGACAGGGCCTGAAGCTGGGCATTGCTCATGCCCGCCACCTGGGTGGAGGACAGGACGCCGATATGCCCGTTGCTGAGCCCCGCCAGTGCCGACGGCGCCAGCGCCCCCAGCTGATCCGCCGACAGGGCGGATATCTGGGTGGTCAGCATGGAGCCCAGCTGCGTAGAGGTCATGCGGCTGAGGAAGGTGGTGGCCAGACCCGACAGCTGCGTGCTGGACAGCTGGTCGAACTGCAGGCCCGTGATCGATGCCTGCTGCGTAGCGCTCATCTCGTTCAGGCGGCTGGCCGTCAGCTGGCCCAGCTGCGTCGGCGACAGGGCGGCGATCTGGGTCGGGGTCACGGCCCCGAACTGCGCGCTGGTCAGGGCGTTCAGCTGCGATCCCGACAGCACACCCACCTGCTGCGTGCTCAGTGCCGCGACAAAGCCGTTGGACAGGCCCTTGATCTGGTTCGTGTCCAGGACAGCAACCTTGTCATTGGTCAGATAGGCCGCCTGCGTCGCCGTCAGGCCGCCCAACTGCGTGGAGGTCAGGGAGGCGATCTCCGTCGTGGTGAAGGCCTGGATCTGGGCCTGCGTCAAGGCGCCGATCTGGCCCGCCGTCATGGAGGACAGGCGACCGCTGGCAATGGCGTGGAACTTGGTGGCATCCAGCGCCGCTGTCTGATCCGCCGTCAGGGCCGCCACCTGCTGCGTGCTCAACGCCGCAATCTGGGTGGTGGACAGGGCGTTCAGCAGGCCCGACGACATGCCGCTGATAACCGACGGCTGAATGGCGGCGATCTGGGTATTGGACAGCCGGCTGATCTGATCGGTGGACAAGGCGTTCACCTGGGCGGCGGTCATGCCCCCCACCTGGGTGGCGCTCAGCATGATCAGCCGCTCATTATCCATGCCGGACAGCTGCGTGGCCGGAATGGCCTTGATATGGGCGGCCGACAGGGCGCCGATCTGCGCCGATGTCATGTTGTTGAGCTGCGGATGGCGCAGGCCGGCGGCGGCAGCGGTGCTGACCCCCCCGATCTGGGTCGGCGACATCACATGGAACTGGAATTCGGAGAAGCTGCCGATATGGGCGCTGCCCAGCGCCGCGAACTGTCCGACGCTCATCGCCTGGATCTGGTCGGCACGCAGCATCGGCATGGTGACCGGGTCGATGGCGGCAAACTGTGCCGGCGACAGGGCCTTGACCTGATCTTCCGTCAGGGCGTCCACCTGTTCGCTGCCGAAACCGGCCATCTGCGCGGTCGTCAGCACGCCGATCTGTGACGGGGTCAAGCCCTGCAAACGGTCGGCGGACAAGGACCCGATCTGCCCAGACGTCAGGCCGGCAATAGCCGCGGTCGGCAGCAATCCGATCTGATCGGGACTGAACCCCGACAATTGATCCGGGCTGAGGGAGGCCAGCTGTGCCGCCGTGAAACCGCCCAGCTGCGTGGCTGTCAGGCCGCCCAGCTGTTCGCGCGACAGGGCGTCCATCTGGTCCGGCGACAGGCCGGCAATCTGTGGCGCCGTCATCCCGCTCAGCAGTTCCGGATTCAGGTTGCGCAACTGATCCGCCGTCATCCCACCAAGGGCGCTGGGCGACAGTTCGGCAAATTTTGCCACGGTCAGCTGATTGATGTGACCAGCATTCAGAACGGACACCTGATCCGCCTTCAACCCGCGCAGCTGCGCCACGCTGAGGCTGCCGAACTGTTCCGCGCCCAGAGCGGCGATGCGGTTCAGGCTCAACCCGCCAATCTGGGCGGGGGTCAGGTTGCTCAACTGGTCGGCGGAAATGCCGGCAAAGCGGCTATCGGTGAAGGCGTTCAGCTGCTCCACCGTCAGGCCCGAAATCTGCGACGGGGTCAGGCCGCCGAACTGTTCATCGGACAGGGTGGACAGGAACAGACCGTTCATCCCCGCCACCTGGCCCGTGGACATGGCCGCGATCTGTTCCGGGCGCAGGGCCTTGATCTGCAATTCGCCCAGGCTGTTCAGCTGCCCGACCGTCAGGGCCTTCACCTGATTGGTCGACAGGCCGGCGATCTGCGTCGGGGTCAGACGGCCGATACGTTCCTCGGAAAGGCCGGCCAGTTGCGTCCCTGTCAGGCCCGTCATCTGTTCAGGCGTCAGTGCCGCCAACTGCTCCCCGTTCATGGCGTTCAGCTGCGTCGCCGACAGTTCGGCCAGCTGCGCCGGGGTCAGGCCCGCGGCCTGATCGTTGGTCAGCAGCGATATCTGATCGGTCGTCAGGCCCTTCACCTGGGCCACCGACATCTGGCTGATCTGTTCGGGCGTCAGGGCCGTGATCTCTTCGGCCTGCAGAACCGCGATCTGGGCCGATGACAGGCTTTTGATCTGGGCCGCCGACAGGCTGGCGATCTGGTCGCCGGTCAGGGCGGAGATTTGGGTGGTGGTCAGGCTGCTGATGCCGGTCGTGGTCATGCCGGCCAGCTGCGTTGTCGTCAGGCTGCCGATCTGATCGGCGGTCATGCCCTTGACCTGGGTGGCGGACAGGGTGGCAATCTGGGTGGCGGACAAGGACGCCACCTGATCCGCCGACAGGGCGGCCAGTGCTGCCGGCGACAGGGCCTTGACCTGATCATTGCTGAAATTGGCGATATGGTCGGCGGTCAGGCCCGCCACCTGCCCGTCATTCAGGGCGGCCATCTGTGTCGTGGTCAACCCCGCCAGCTGTTCCGCCGTCAGGGCGGAAATCTGCGCGTTGGTCAGGCCGGACAGGGCGGTCGCCGTCAGGCTGGCGACCTGCGTGCGGGTCAGGGCCGACAGCTGGGTGCTGTTCATGGCCATGACCTGCGAACCCGACAGGCCCCGCACCTGCGCGGCACTCAGTTCCGACAGGGTGGTGGTGCCCAGCGTCGCCATCTGTTCGGGTGTCAGGGCGCCGACCTGCGTGGCCGTGAAGTTGCGCAGCTGCGTGGTGGTCAAACCCGCCAGCTGCGTATCGGTCAGCGATCCCATCTGCGTGGCGGTCAGGGAGGCCAGCTGCGCCGCCGTCAAGGCATTCAACTGCGTGGTGGAAAGATCGACCAGCCGGTCCTGCGACAGGCCACGGACCTGGGTGGGGCTGAAGGCCGCGACCTGGCGCGCCGTCAGGGCACCGATCTGTTCGCTACCCAGGGCGTTCAGCTGGGTCGTGGTCAGGGCGCGCAGCTGTTCGGGCGTCAGCGCCGTAACCTGCGTATCCCCCAGACCGGACACCTGCTCCGGCGTCAGCGCGCCGATCTGGCCGGCGGACAGGCCCGCGATCTGGGTCGTGGTGATACCGGCAAGCTGGCCTTCCGCCAGGGACTTGATCTGGGTGGTGGTCAGGGCGGCGATCTGCGCCTTGCCCATGCCCGCGAACTGATCATCGGTCAGGTTGGACAGCTGATCGGCGGTGAAGGCCCGGATCTGGTTGGCCGTCAGGCCCGCCATCTGCGTCGTGCTCATGGCCGACAGCTTGGCGCCTGTCAGGGTGGCGATCTTTGCCGCCGACAGGGAGGCAAGTTGTGCCGGGGTCAGGGCGCCGATCTGGTCGGCATTCAGACCCGCGAACTGTGCCGTGGACAGCGACGCCATCTGTGTGGCGTTGAAGCCGGCGATCTGATCGGTCGACAGGGTCGACAGCTGTTCCGGCGACAGCCACTTCACCTGCGCCGCCGTCATGGCCGTCAGTTGGGAGGGGGAGAAGGAGACAAGCTGTTCATCCGTCATGGCGGCGAACTGTGCCTGGTTGATGCCCTTCATCTGCGCGCTGCTGAATTCCGCCACCTGCTCACCCGACAGGGCGGCGAACTGCGTCGTGTTCAGCGATGAAATCTGGGTGGCGGTCAGGCCCTTCAACTGGCTGCTCAACAGGCCGGACACAGAGTCGGTCGACAGGCCCTTCAGCTGGGTCGCGGTCAGGCTGCCGATCTGCGAGGCCGTGAAGCCCGTCCATTGCACGCTATCCAGCGCGTTCAGCTGTTCCGGCCACAGGCTTTTCACCTGATTGGCGGTCAGGGCCGTCACCTGCGCGGTGGTCAGCCGGCCCATCGTATCGCTGTTCAGCAGGCGCAGCTGCGCCGTCGTCAGGCTTTTCAGCTTCGTGGTGGAAACAGCGTTCAGCTGCGGTTCGGACAGGCTGTTCAGCTGATCACCGGTCATGGCGGCCAGCTGTGCGCCGGAAAAGGCGCCGATCTGATCGGTGCTGAACGCGTCCAGCTGATCGGTGCGGAAAGCCTTGATCTGCGGGGCGGTGAAGGCGGTAATCTGGGACGCAGACAGGGCGGCAATTTTTTCCGGGGTCAGAAGCGACACTTCCCGTGGTGTCAGCCCCCGTATCTGCGCCACATTCATGGCCGCGATATCCTCGGCCTCGAACGCGTTGAACTGATCGTCATTCATCGCGGCCAGTTGCGCGGCGGTAAAGCCGATCTGGCTGCTGTTCAAGGCACCGATCTGTTCGGCGGAAAACCCGCTGATCTGCTTGACCGACACGGCTGCGATCTGCGTCTTCGTCAATTCACCGATATCGCTCAGCGAGAAGGAACGGATCTGATCAGCGGTCAGGGCCGCCATCTTCTTCGTCGTCAGTTCGCTGATCGGGCCAATGGAATTGATCGCAACCATATTCTGGTTCTTTCATTCATTCGGATTTCCAACTGGCAACCACTACTGCAAGGGGCGGGCCAACTTTTGGAGGCGAATGAACGGAAAAAATTTCCCCCTATTCGACCGGGGGCAGGCGAAGGGTGACAGCGGTTCCCTGACCGGGTGCGGTCCGCAGGTCCACTGTCCCGCCCAGCGTCCCCGTCACCAGATTATGCACGATATGCAGGCCCAGGCCCGCCGCACCGATATTGCGGCGGGTGGTGAAGAACGGGTTGAAGGCCTGCTCCCGCACCCCATCCCCCATGCCCTGGCCATTATCAGTGACACGCAGCAGGATATCCGCCCCGTCGCGTTTCAGTTCCAGCCGGATTGCCGCGTCCTTCGCCGCCTCATCGAACGCATGCATCACGGCATTCTGCACCAGATGCGTGACGGTGCGGGCGATGGCACCGGGCGATGCGCGGCGGAATAGCCCATCCTCCAGCACGGTTTCAAGCCGGATGGGGTGGCCCCGCAGCAGCAGTTCGATGCTGGGCAGGATTTCGCGCAGATATTGCGCCACATCCAGGTCTTCCTGCTGCTCGTCCGACTGGCCGATGGCCACCTGCTTGAAGCTTTGCACCAGATCGGCCGACCGGCGCAGATTGTTGACGACGGTGCGGGCCGTATCGCCCACATCCTCGATGAACTCGTCCAGGCTGGTGCGGGTCAGGCGCTTGTCGGCGATCTGGCCGATCAGGTCCGTGACCTTCTCCTCCATGAAGCTGGCGCCCGTCAGCGCCACACCCAGCGGCGTGTTGATCTCATGCGCGACACCGGCCACCAGCCCCCCCAGCGAGGCCAGCTTTTCCTTCTGGACCAGCTGTGCCTGGGTGGCCCGCAACTCGGCCAGTGACTGTTCCAGGGCGGCGGAGCGCCGGGCCAGATCGGCGGTACGGTCGGACACGACCTGTTCCAGGCGGGTATTATATTCCTGCAGCGCCGTGCGGGCACGGTCCAGCTCATCGAACAGACGGGCATTGGCGATGGCGATGGCCGCCTGCGCCGCCAGCACGCGCAAAAGCTCCACCCGTTCCGCCGTGAAGGCGCCTGCCGTCAGGTCGTTTTCCAGATACAGAACCCCAATGCACCGGCCCTGATGCACCACCGGCACGCCCAGCACCGATACCGCCCCGGCCCGGTCCCAGCGGCGATGGCTGGGGAACCGGGTCTGCACCCGCGCATCCTCGATCAGCACGGTTTCCAATGTGCGTTCAACATAGAGCAGCAGGGGTTCCGGCAGCCGCACCCCGACCGCCACCTGCCCCTCCTCAGCATGCCCGTCTCCCAGGCAGCGTTCGGCGGCCAGGATACGGCCCTGATCCTGGGTCAAGGTCAGGGCCGCATAGCGGGCACCGGCATTCTCCATGGCCAGATCCAGCACCCGGCCCGTCAGCCGGTGCAGCACCAGCTCGCCCGCGATGGCCTGCCCCGTCTTGGTGACGGTGGACACGTCCAGCGCCTGCTGCCCAACGGCCTCGTCCCCTCCGCCCTCCGCAGACAGCCCTTCCAGTGCGTCTGGGAATTCCCCGGCCAACTGTGCCGCCTTCCCCAAAGCGCCATAGCGGCGATAGAGCAGCCAGGCTTCGCGCATCTGGGATGCTGCCTGCCGTTCGCGGCCAAGGCGCAGCAAGGCACGGCCATGCCGTTCGGCGGCCAGGGCGGCATCCCCCACAAACCCTTCCGCCAGGGCCAGATCGACGGCATCCGCAAACCCCGCGACGGCCTTGGCCGACAGCCCGTCCTTTTCCGGTATCAGCGCCGCCAGTTCCGCCTCCAGAAGACGGACACGGTGGGCATGGTTCACAGGCGCGTGCCGCGTCCAGCGCCGCAACAGTTTCAGGTTGGTCCTGACCCGTTTCAGGGCCGCCGCCTTGTCCAGCCAGCTTGCACCACTGGCCAGACCCTCCAGCAGGGCCAGCGCCTCATACCAGTGAAATGGCGCCACCCAGGCCGACCCCAGGACGGAGCGCAGGTCGGGCCGCACCTCCGCCGCCAGGGTGCGGGCCAGATCCGCCCGGTCGAAGACCAGCAGGGCATAAAGCTGACGGATCTTGAAGGCCACCTCGCCGGTACGGCTGTCGGCGGTCCCCTCATAGGCCAGGATCTCACTTAACCCGCCCAGTTCCGGCCGCCGCAGCCGTTCGATCAGCAGCAGCGGATTGCGTGCCGTCTCCGCGATCAGGCGCAGATTGCGGCGCATGGCAAAGGCCATGGCCGCCTGCGTGGATTTCAGCTCCATCTCCAGGCTGACGCGGCAGACGGTATGACAGGTCATCTCCGCCATGGCGCACAGGCCGGCCCGATCGTAGAAACCGTTGGCCAGCAGGTCCTTCGACACCTCGCCGGCCAGCACCGCCATGTCGCGCACCGGCGCTGTCCAATGCTGGACCACCACCACATGGTTGGGCACATGCACCACGGTGCCGAACCGCTCCCCCAACCGCATGGCCACCTCGCCAAGGCGGCTGCCGCGCGCAATATCGTTCAGCGCGCCGATGAAGATGACGGCGCTGCCCGTGAAGCAGTTGGTGGCATGTGCCGTCATCCCATGTTTCAGCGACAGCAGCACGCCCGTCAGCGACAGGATGGGCAGCAGGGGCGAGGCCAGGGAATAGGCGGTGCGGATGGCGGACGCCAACAGGCGCATCACCTGCAACATGCGCGGATCATCCATGGCAGGCAGGGCCGCCAGCTCATCCGCACTGCGCCGGCCCATCCGCCAGAACAGCGTGGCGATCAGGCGCAGCGTATCGCGCTTGGCATTGTCCGCCGACAGGGCCAAATTCAAAAGCCGTAAGCCCTCAATGGCCGCCGTCAGCGCCTCGTTGAAGCTGTTGCGCGCCTCATTGGCCAGCACCACCAGTTCACACAGCTCCGCGCGGCGCAGATTGTCGGGCGCCATGGTCTCCAGCTGGGCCCGTAGCGCTTCGAAGCCCTCGAAATCCTGGGCCAGATAGGCACCTTCCGCTGCATCCATCCACAGGCGCCAGCGCGCATCGGCGTCGCCATCGGGTAGCTGCGCCATGGCCATGCGGAACAGGCCGTGGGAAATGTCGAACGCCGCCGAGGCGCGGGCCTTGATGGCGGCACCATAATTCAGCAGCGCCAGCCCCCGCCGCTCCTCCCCCTGGGTGATCAGGTCACTGCCCAGGTTCAGGTGGCGCACCACCTCGAACGGCAGACGGGCCGCCAGCGCCGCATCGTCGCGTAGCCGCCGGCCCAGTTCCAGATGCACCCGCGCCCGCTCGGCCTCCGGCGTCAGCAGATAGGCCGCCTTGTGCAGGCGGTCATGGGTGAAGCGGTAGATGCTGGCCGCCCCGCCTTCATCCTCCACCAGCACGCAATAGCCATCGCGCAGCGCCGGCTCCAGCCGTGTCAGGCACAGTTCGGTCGACAGCCGGCAGATGGTGGCCAGCAGGCCCAGCTCAAACCGGTTGCCGATACAGGCCGCCAGCCGCAGCACATCCTGGGTCTGATCGGGCAGCAGGCCCAGTCTTGCTGCCAGCAGATCGGCCACGTCGTCGGGCAGGCTGGCCCGTTCCACCGCCGCCACATCCCCGCGCCAGCACCCGGCAGCCGCGTCAAAGCGGATAACATGGGCGGCGGCCAGCGCCGTCAGCAACTGTCCCAGGAAGAACGGATTCCCCCCGCTCTTTGCCGTCAGCAGGGTGGCCAGTTGCCCCAGTTCCGCATCGTCGCTGCCCAGCGCCTCGACCAGCCAGCCGCGGACATGGTCGGCACCCAGCGGCTGCGGCACGATGGTGGTGACATTGATGCTGCGCCCGACCAGATCCAGCATGCGGGTCAGCGGGTGGCCGCCATCCACCTCCTGATCCCGGAAGGCCCCGATCACCAGCAGGTGATGCGCCTCCGGATCAACCAGCAGGCTTTCCAGCAGCTTCAGCGAGGCGACATCGGCCCATTGCAGATCGTCCAGGAACAGGACCAGCGGATGTTCGGCACCGGCAAATTCCAGAAGGAAGGCCGCCACCGTCTGCTGGAACCGGTTCTGCGCCTGGATGGGCGGCAGCGGCAGCGGCGCCGCTTGCGGCCCCAGCACCAGTTCCAGTTCCGGCAGCGCCTGCGCCAGCACGGCGGCATTGCGGCCCAGCGCGCGCGACAGCCGCGCCGCCCAATGGGCCAGCACTTCCGGCGGTTCGGTCAGCACCTGTTTGACCAGATCACGCAAAGGCTGGATCAGGGCCAGAAAGGGCACGTCGCGGCGCAACTGGTCGAACTTGCCCTCCGCATAATAACCGCGCCGTGCCGTCAGGGGCCGCTGCACCTCGCGCACCAGCACCGATTTGCCGATGCCCGATCCGCCGGCCACGGCCAGCAGTTCGACATCGCCCTCACAGGTCCGCTCAAACGCGCCGACCAGTTGCCCCACCTCCTGATCCCGCCCAAACAGGCGCTGCGGCAGGACCAGTTGTCGCGGGCGGTCGCCGCGTGATGGCTGGAACCGGATGATCCGCCCCGTGGCCCGCCATTCCAGCATGGCCGTCGCCAGGTCCGATTTCAGGGTGGCGGCCTGCTGGTACCGCTGCTCCGCCGCCTTGGCCAGCAGACGCATGACCAGATCGGCCAGCGGTTCGGGTAGGTCGGGGCGCAGATCGCGGATGGGCCGGGGCTCCCGCGCGATATGGCAATGGACCCAGCCGACCGCATCGCCGGCATTGAAGGGCAGTTGCCCCGTCAGCATCTCGTAATAACAAAGCCCCAGCGAATAGAGGTCGCTGCGATAATCGACGACGCGGTTCATGCGCCCCGTCTGTTCGGGCGACAGATAGCGCAGATCGCCATCCAGCCGCCCGGCCCCCAGGCCCAGCGCCGCCTCGTTCGGGACCAGGGAGGCGCGGCAGAAATTGCCAAGCCGCACAGACCCGTCGGCATCGGCCACCCAGAAACTGGCGGGCCGGATGTCGCGATGGACCATGTCGCCGGCATGCACCTCCTCCACCGCGACGGCCATGTCATGGGCCAGCGGCAGGAACCGGTCGAGCGGCATGCCGCCCACGGGGATCAGATCACCCAGACAGGTCTCCGACCGGTCGGCCAGCACCAGGGTCGGGCCATGCGCCGATTCCGTCAGGGCCAGAACCGCATCGATGCGGGCCGATCCGAACCGGGCCAGCATGTCATGTTCACGGTGGATGGCGGCAATATCACGGGCCTGCCGCAGGGCCGGCACCCGCACCCGCACGGGCTGGCTGTCGGCACCATAGGTGCCGCGAAACAGGATGGTGCGCGTATCGCGCTGTATCTCGTCCGATAGTTTCAGCGGCGATTCCGACGGCGCCATGCCCGTTCCACCCCGACCTTATCCCGGTCTGTCATATCATTGGATGTATCAGAACATGACATGTCACAGGTTGCAAGACAGGATGGTATAGCCCACGTCGAAGGGCAGGATTGGTCAAGTCTTGCCCGCCGCCGACTTTGCGAAGAAGCGTTCCAGCTGCCGCTTCACTTCCCGCACATCCCCGCTGGAATAGCCGTACAGCGCCTCCAGCCGCAGCGCATCATCCAGGGTGCGGCCCGCGACTTCCAGGATGGTCTCCTTGGCCGACCGGATGGCCACCTGGCTTTTGCCCGCGATGCGGCCCGCCAGTTCCATCGCCGTGGGCAGCAGCATCTCCGCTGCCACCACCTGGCTGATCAGGCCGATGGAAAGCGCCTCCGCCGCTGTCACATCGCGGCCCGTCAGAACGATATCCATGGTCCGCGCCACCCCGATACTCTGCACCATACGCACGATGCCGCCATCGCCATGATGGAACCCGCGATGGATTTCATAGGACCCGAACTTCGCCCCTTCCGCCGCAATGCGGATATCGCAGGCCAGCGCCAGTTCGAACCCACCCGCCAACGCCCAGCCATTAACGGCCCCGATCACCGGCTTGGCCAGACGGTGCTGCCCGCGCGTGATGCCGCCCAGCCCGGTGGGCACATTGGCGCGCACCGTCAGCATGTCGCCTTCCAGGAATTGCGGGATATAGTCGGCCAGATCGGCCCCCGCACAAAAGGCCCGGCCCGCCCCGGTCAGCACCGCGACATCCAGCCCGTCATCGCGGGCGAACCGCTCCCACACGGCGTGCAGTTCGGCGTTCAGCGCCCGGTCGATGGCATTCTGCGCCTCCGGCCGGTCCAGCGTGATCAACGCCACCCGCCCCTCGCGCTCAAACCGCAGCTTTTCGAAGGTCATGGGACGCCCTCATCCTGATCACGAACGTAGCGCGGATTAGGCGAAGCCGTAATCCGCGGAACGACGGCACCGTGGTTTCGCGGATTACGCTGACGCTAATCCGCGCTACGCAAACTACCTATGTCAGCCTAGCCCGCTTCGCTGTACCCCGCCACAGGCCCGTGCGCAGGGACAGCGGGCTGATCCAGAACCGCCGCTTGGCCAGCCGCCGGATTTTCTCATCCCCCAGCGCCGTTTCCAGAATGCGGTCCTGCCGCTCCTGCAAACCAAGGCTCTTATCCCGCGCCAGCCGCCAGCGCTTCAGGTCGCCCGGCGTCGTACACAGCATGCGTTCACCCACGACAAAGATGGGGCGCCAGCGGAACCGCCGGGCAAAGCGCGACCCGAACAGGGCCGAGCGCATGCCATAGCCGGTGAAGGCCTCCTTCACCTCGTCCCACAGCGATTTCTGGTTCTTCTGCACCCGGCCATCGTTCAGCACGATGCTGGACAGGTTCCAGTCATGATAGAACATGTCCTTGCCCACGGCATTACGCGCCAGATACTCGTCGTAAAGCAGGCTGCCCTTCTGCGCGATCAGGTTGGCCGAGTAATGGTAATCGCAGACGACGCCACAGGCGCCGGTGCCGGAAAAATCCATCCGTTCGCCCTGCGGCGGGGAGATAAACAGGCCAACGACATAGATGCCCTGACTGTTCAGCCGCTTATAGACATCCGAATACATGCCCACCACGTCGGACGCGCGCACGCCCTTGCGGTGGGATTTCAGCCAGGCCGGGTCCAGGCTTTCAATGCCCATCATGCAGAACCGCAGGCCGGCCTTGGCGGCCAGCACCTCGAACCCTGGCGTCTTGGTCACCGTATCGCCGCGCAGGAAGCTGCCCCAGCGCATGTCCAGCCCGCGCTCCACCATGCCTTCCAGAAGCTTGATCGTGTGCCGGTGGTCGCCGCCGAAATTATCGTCGGTGAAGATGAATTCCCGCACCCCCTTGGCATGCAGGGCCGTCAGTTCCTCCAACACCCGCTCCACTGACTTGTAGCGCTGCTTATAGTCCCAGAACTTGTTGATATTGCAGAAGTCGCAGCGCTGCGGACAACCGCGCGAGATTTCCACGGCGGCGGCAAAACCCGGGGTCATGCCCATGCCATAGGGGGCGAAATCGAACCGGCTCCAATCCGGCACCGGTGCCTTGTTGATGTCAATCAGGGGCAGTTGCGCGTTGGATTTCTGTGCCGCCCCGTCGGCATTCTTCCACCACAGGTTCGGCACGTCGGACAGATCCACCTGCCAGCCCGTCAGATGCTGGATCAGGCGGCGGAAGGGGATTTCGCCCTCCTTGACCACGATATAATCCGCCCCCAGCGCCAGCCAGCGTTCGGGCCAGGCGCTGGCATGGTTGCCGCCTAAGATGATCTTGACCTTGGGGTTCAGTTCGCGGGCCAGACGGATGGTCATTTCCGTGTCCATGGCCTTCAGCGATGTCATCACGCTGATGCAGATGATGTCGGGCTTGGCCAGCCGGCGCTTATAGGCGGCGAAGGTTTCGCGCGCGACATAGCCATCGAAAATCTCGTAATCGATGGACAGGTCGGCGATGGAGGAAACCAGGATGGGATAGACGGCACTGGGCATCTTCACCATCTCGCCCAGCGTATCGACGGGAATGGGCCAGCTATCGACCAGGGTCTTGGGATGCAGGAACAGGATGTCCAGCGTTTTCGGGCTGACCGGTGGCATCGGGTCCGGTCCCCAGAAGGCGGCGGCCCGTTCCTCACCGGCCAGTTTGCTGATCCCCTCCATACAGCACCCCCGTTAACCCTGTTTTCCAGTGTGGAAGTCAGTACAACCGTGACCGGTCGCTTCGTCAAGGCACCACGGTCATATGCCCTTCTCCCAGCGTGCAGAAATGGGCGCACCGGCGGCAAACCATGGCCTGACGGAACCACTTGACCCGGAGGGGCCAGTCAGGCCAGATCATGCCCACACCCATGCGGGAGAGCGCGGATAAAGCCGCCGCCGAAGGAGCAACCGCCCCGGAATCTCTCAGGCACCCGAACCGCATGGGGCCGATGACATCCGAAGAGTGGACGGGATGGCAATGCCACCCCGCCCCGCCGAAGGAGAAAGCCGCCGGTGCATGCCGCACCGATGGCGAAACTCTCAGGCCCAGATACGGATGGGGCATGCAACCAACCACCCAGGCGGTGGGAAAGGAAAGCCATGCCCCGCGATGCCATGTCCGCACGCCAGAACACCTGACACAACGCCCGGCACCCCACCGGACGGGGCCGCATATTCGCCTGTCACAACCATAAGAATAAGCAATCCATCATGACCATCAGCGTCTTCGACCTGTTCAAGATCGGCGTCGGGCCCAGCAGCTCGCACACGATGGGCCCCATGACGGCGGCCTTCCGTTTCACCGCCCGGCTGGCGGAAACCGGGTGGCTGGGCCATACGGAACGGGTAAGCGTCACGCTCTATGCCTCGCTGGCCCTGACAGGGCGCGGCCATGCCACCGACAGCGCCGCCATCACGGGTCTGGCCGGATATCAGCCGGCCAGCGTCGATCCCGACGCGGCAGAGGCGCTGGTGCGATCGGTGACCGACAATCACCGCTTGGCCCTGGCCGGGGTGAAGGAGATCATTTTCGACCCCGAACGCGATATCGAATGGCGCGGGTCAGAACGCTTGCCCTTTCACCCCAACGGCATGCTGCTGCGCGCCTTTGATGCCGATGGCACGCTGGTGGCCGCGCGCACCTATTATTCCATCGGCGGCGGCTTCGTCCTGGACGAGGATGAGGCGCGGCAGAACCAGGGCGATGGCGGCAGCGACGGCCCCACCCCGCCCCCGCATTATTACGAAACGGCGGACGGCCTGCTGTCCATTGCCGCAGAGACCGGCCTGTCGATCCCCGACATCATCCTGGCCAATGAATGCGCGACGAAGCCGGAAGCCGAGGTGCGCGCCGGCCTGGACGCCATCTGGGCCGCGATGGAGGCCTGCACCGACCGTGGCATGCGCCAGGATGGCCTTCTGCCCGGCGGGTTGAAGGTGAAGCGACGGGCAGGCCGCCTGCACCGCGATCTGGTGGCCCGGCAGGAACGCATGCTGACCGATCCGCTGTCTGTGCTGGACTGGATCAATCTCTGGGCCCTGGCCGTGAATGAGGAAAACGCCGCCGGGGGCAAGGTGGTGACGGCCCCCACCAATGGTGCGGCGGGCGTGGTGCCGGCGGTGCTGCGCTATTATGACCGGTTCTGCAATGGCAGCCGGGAGGGCCGCCACCGCTTCCTGCTGACCGCCGCCGCCATCGGCGGCCTGTACAAGCGCAATGCCAGCATCTCCGCCGCCGAGGTCGGGTGTCAGGGCGAAGTGGGGGTTGCCTGCTCCATGGCTGCCGGCGCCCTGGTCGCCGCCCTGGGCGGCACGGCGGCGCAGATTGAAAACGCCGCCGAAATCGGCATGGAACATAATCTGGGCCTCACCTGTGATCCGATCGGCGGTCTGGTGCAGATCCCCTGCATCGAACGCAACGCCATGGGCGCCATCAAGGCCGTCGATGCCGCCCGTCTATCCATGATGGGCGACGGCTCCCACCACGTCTCCCTTGACCGCGTCATCGAAACCATGCGCCGCACCGGGGCGGACATGAGCGAACATTACAAGGAAACATCCCTGGGCGGGCTGGCCGTTAACGTCCCGGAATGCTGACTTTTGCCCCTCCTTCTGCTATGCTGCGCCATCAACGCCAGAACTGTACCTGCGTGAATTCGGAGCACACGGCTTTCGGAGTTGGAGTGCCATGCGCTCCTGAAACGCACATCGATTTTGTGTTTCACTTGGTTGCGTAGCGCGGATCAGAGCCGACTTCTTCTGACTGGAAACCGTTTTCTTCGTCATCCCGGCGAAAGCCGGGACCCAGCGTGAGGCGCGGTTAGCG